>JBAXNI010000125.1:0-7868 GCA_037133835.1 Comamonadaceae bacterium
AATGAAATCCTGCAACCGCCGCCGCGGCGCCGGCTCAACGGCTGGCGCATGACCCACCCTGGCCCACATCTGCACCGTTTGTCCAGGAAGCGATGCGCCGCACAAAGCATGGATGTCGGCATAAGGCCTGGCCTGTTCCGGATATTCCTGCAGCGCCTGCGATAGCGGTTGCATGGACAGGCCCTGCATGGTTGCCGCCAGTTGCACGCGGGCGTAGGCACGACCTGCGTTGATTTGCGTGACGCGATCATTGCCTTCGCTCACCATCCAGAGAAAGCCGGGCGTGGAATCGAGCTTTTGGCCGAAATCCTTGATCTGGCTGGTGGTGGCGTAATCGTCGGGTGCTGGCGCCTTGCTGCGGTCGAACAGGCCGAAGCGATTCAACAGCCCCACCATCGGGTCCAGATTCGAGAGCCCATCGCGATGCGCCGCAATCTCGCTCGCACCGACACGCAGCACGTCATAGGACTCCATGATGGTGCGTGGTGTCGTCAGTTCGATCTGCCAGGCCTGCAGTGCCAGCTTGCGATGCCGCGCTATCGAATCGGCCTGTTCGGCCCCAGCATGGCCAAAGCGCAGCGCATGTGGCTGTACGGCTTCCGTCATGGCCTGCCATGCGGCAGGTGCAATCGGTCGTGCGGGGTCATAGGCGCTGCGGTTGGTGTGGCGCAGCAGGATCTGATTGAAAAGCGGGTCTTTGCTGATCGTCGCATCCGGCACCAGTGTGATTCGCGCCACCGGACGTGTGTCAAGCTTGTCCGGTCCGAAAGCGCCGTGCGGGAAAAGGGTGATATCCGCGCGCAGTCCGCGCTCTCGAGCCGCCAGGTCAAGTAGTTCAAGAAAGGTGCCGTGACTCATCATGATCTGGCGCGACAGCGGGTCGGTTTGCGGCAGCAGGCGCTTCAGATCGCAACTCAGGACGATCTCTCCCGGTGTGCTCAGGTCAACCACCCAGGACTGCAGGTTGTGCGAGTGCGGCGCCAGAATCGCAAAACTCAGCAGCCAGCGTCGCACATCGGTGCTGGTGCTGGCGTCATGCTCCGGACCGCGCCAGGCTTCAATGGCCTCCTGCGGCATTCCGGCCGCGCTACAAGCCGACAGGGCACCGGCGGTCGCAGCGGCAATGGTGCCGCCACCCGCAATGCGAAGAAAGTTACGCCGCTGCATGATGGCCCACCTCCTTCGAACGGTCCAGCAATCCCAGATCTGCCAGCGCCCAGCGCGCCGCCTGCGCCAGAGGCGTGTGCGGTTCCGGACCAATCAGCGCCTCCAGTTTGGCGTTGGCCAGCGCGTGCGGCGTGTGCCACAGATACTGCATCTCGGCCAGTTCCCCGAACATGGGTACCGCCCAACCCAGCGCCTTGAACAACCACCAGGGCATGGCACCACGCTTGAGCGTCGCCCTTGAGGCCAGCCAGCCCTGCTCTCGCGCCATGGGCTCCAGCGCAGCAATCCAGTCGGCTCCGCTCAGGCTGTAACCCTTGAAATGAAAGGTCTCGAAGGAACTGAAACGATCCGGGTCGATCAGGGTGCAACGCGCAACGCGCTCAAACGTCCTGGCCAGATCGGGCAGATAGGCCCAGGCGGTTGGTACTTGCCAGGCACCAGGGTAGCTCAGTGTTCCCTTGTGCAGGTTTTTCGTCACTGCGAGATCAAACCAGCTTCCCTTGCCGCTGCCGAAGAAATCCCCGGCCCGTATCACCACGCTGCGCAGTTGACTGTCCTTGCCGGCCTCGCACATGCGCTGTTCCATGGCGATGCGAATCCTGCCTTTGCCTGTCTGCGCCTGCTGCAAGGTGTCCTCACGCAGCACCGGCGGCATGCCAGCACCAAAGTTGTAAACATTGCCAGGCAGCATCAGCAAGGCGTTCAGGGCGGTTGCCAGCGTGATCGAATGCTCCATCGCGGGCAGTGCCTCGCGCCCCCAGCGCGGATAGGGCGGATTGATTGCATGCACCACGACTGCAGCACCACGCGCCGCCCGGGCCAGGGCCTCGGTGTCACGCAGATCCGTGCCAAGCCACTCGATGCCCGTCTCGGTCGGCGCGGCAGCACCAGGGCGCAGTTGCCCCAGCACACGCCAACCGGCATCACGGAAGGCGCGTGCGGCGGCGAGACCAAAACGACCTCGCGCACCCAGAATGAGAACAGCAGCTTGCATCAGTTTTCCCCTCTTTCGGTTGACGCCGGCAATGGCGAATGCAGGCATTGTGAAATCAATCGTCTTGCACCACAATTGCATAAATATTGATAACAGAGATGCATTTATGAATACCAGAATGAAGCACGGATTTGACTGGAGCCTGGTGCGCTCCTTTCTTGCGGCGCTGGACCACGGCACGCTTCTGGGCGCCGCGCGGCACTTGAAAACCAGCCAGCCAACCCTGGGACGACACATCGCCGAACTGGAAAGTCAGCTCGGGGTTGTGCTGTTCGAACGGACCGGTCGCGGCCTGGTGCCTACGGCGACGGGACTGCAACTGGCCGAGTCAGCGCGTGGCATGGAGAGCGGCGCCCTGCAGCTCGAGCGCACACTCTCCGGTGTTCAGACACAGAGCAGCGGCACCGTGCGCATTACTGCCAGCGTCCCGGTGGCCGTATTTCTGATGCCCCCGGTACTGGCCTCCATGCAGCAGGCGCTGCCGGAGATTCAGGTCGAGCTGGTGTCAAGCAACCAGGTCAGTAATCTGCTGCGCCGTGAAGCCGATATTGCGCTGCGCATGGTCCGCCCCGACCAGTCCACACTGATTGCCAGGAAAATCGGCAATGTGAGCCTGGGAGCGTATGCCCACAGGAGCTACCTTGCACGAAGCCGCCCCTTGCGCCAGGCCAGCGACTTGCTGCAGCACCAACTCATAGGCAGCGATGCCGACCCTGCCATCCTGCATGGATTTGCGGCCATGGGCTTTGCCGCCACGCGATCGTCTTTCAACCTGCGCAGCGATGACTTCATCGTACAGTGGCAGGCCATCCGTGCTGGTCTGGGTGTCGGGTTTTGTGCCGACTACATGGCGCGCAGCGACCCGGAGGTGGTGCAGGTGCTTGCCGGTCAGATCAAGGTCCCGCCGCTACCAATGTGGCTCGCCGTGCACCGGGAAATTCGCACCAGCACGCGTATCCGGAGCGTCTTTGATTTCCTCGCCGACGCGATGCCCCAGATGCTTTGACGTTCGACCGGATCAAGCGCCAGATGCTTGCACGTGCGGCTACACTGCGGCCGTAGCCTCAAGAACTTGTGACCTCCCTCGATGCCCCTGAACACCGACAAGTTGCGTGTAACCGTCAAACGCCTGGGCGCTGGCCTGGACCAATTAGGTCAGGTCGGCGCCATTGAAGGCGGCGGCGTCTGTCGTCTGGCCCTGAGCGCCGAGGATGGCGCGGGGCGCGATCTGGTCGTGCGCTGGATGCGCGAGCTTGGCCTGTCAGTCAGCATCGACGCCATCGGCAATGTAGTCGGCGTGCGCGCCGGCCTGGAGGCCGGGCCACCCGTGATGACGGGCTCACACATTGACACCGTTCGCACCGGCGGCCGCTTTGATGGCAATCTGGGCGTGCTCGCCGGCCTGGAAGTGATACGGACGCTCAACGACGCCGGTATCCAGACGCGTCGGCCACTGGCGGTGGCGTTCTTCACCAACGAGGAAGGTGCGCGCTTCAACCCGGACATGATGGGCAGCCTGGTCTATGTCGGCGGCATGGAACTTGACGCGGCACTTGCCACGGTGGGCATCGATGGCGCCAGTGTGGGCGAATGTCTGCGGAGCATCGGCTATGCCGGTTCCGCACCCTGCGGCAAGCCGCAGGTTCACGCCTATGTGGAACTCCATGTGGAACAGGGCCCGGTGCTGGAAGCCGAGGGCATCACGATAGGCGCCGTCGAAGGCGTGCAGGGCATCTCCTGGACCGAGTTCACCGTGCTTGGTGTCTCCAACCATGCTGGCACGACGCCCATGCGACTGCGCCACGACGCTGGCTATGTGGCCTGTGCCATCGCCAACAAGGCACGCGAGATTGCACGTGACATGGGCGGCAACCAGGTCGCGACCGTGGGCGCCATCAATCTGTCACCCAATCTGGTCAATGTGATTGCCTACAAGGCAGTTTTCACAGTGGATCTGCGCAACACCGACGAAGCTGCGCTGCAGATCGCCGAACAGCGCCTGCACCGTTTTGCGTCTGAGCTTGCCAATGCTGAAGGTGTGACGCTGACGAGCCGCCGTTTGGCGCGGTTCGAGCCGGTGGACTTTGACCCGGCGAGCATCGCGCTGGTCGAAGCCACCGCACGGCAACTCGGGCTGAGCGTCAAACGCATGCCCAGCGGCGCCGGGCACGACGCCCAGATGCTGGCCCGTGTCTGCCCGACCGCCATGATTTTTGTTCCCAGCACCGGCGGCATCAGCCACAACGTGAAGGAATTTACCAGCCCGGCGGACCTGGAGGCCGGCGCCAATGTGCTGCTGCACACATTGCTGAGCCTGGCTTCGTGATTAGGAGAGATTTGCTATGACGAGAATAGTGAAGGTCGGTGCCGCCCAGCTCGGGCCGATTCAGCGCGCAGACAGTCGCGCCAGTGTGGTGAAGCGGCTGATCGAACTCATGCGCGAGGCCCATGCCATGGCCTGCGATGTCGTGGTGTTTCCGGAACTCGCGCTCACCACGTTTTTCCCGCGCTGGTACATGGCCGATCAGGCCGAGGTCGACAGTTTCTTCGAGTCGCAGATGCCCGGTCCCGAGACCCGTGTCCTGTTTGACGAAGCCAGGCGCATGGGCATCGGGTTCTATCTGGGTTATGCCGAGTTGATCGAAGAAGAAGGCCGGCCGCGCCACTTCAACACTTCCATCCTGGTCGACAAGTCCGGGAGCATCATCGCCAAGTACCGCAAGATTCATCTGCCCGGGCACAAGGAGCATGAACCCTGGCGCGAGTTCCAGCACCTGGAGAAGCGCTACTTTGAGACCGGCAACCTGGGTTTTGGTGTGAAGCGGGCTTTCGGCGGCATTTTCGGCATGTGCATTTGCAATGACAGACGCTGGCCCGAAACCTACCGCGTCATGGGTTTGCAGGGCGTGGAGATGATTCTGCTGGGCTACAACACACCGGTGCACAACCCGCCCGCGCCCGAACACGACAACCTCTCGCATTTTCACAACCAGCTCGTCATGCAGTCCGGCGCCTACCAGAACGGCACCTGGGTCGTCGGCGTGGCCAAGGCCGGGCGCGAGGAAGGTTGCGACCTCATTGGCAACAGCCTGATCATTGCGCCCTCAGGCGAAACCGTCGGCGCGTGCACCACAACGGGTGACGAACTCGCGGTGGCGCGCTGTGATCTGGACCTGTGCAACTCCTTCAAGAACACCACCTTCAATTTCGCCAGGCACCGCGAACCGGAACACTACCGGATGATCGTCGAGCGCAAGGGTGCCATCCTGCCGCCTGAATGAATGGCAACGTCGCGGATCTGAACATGAAGTGGTTTTACAGTTGTTACCACTGTGGCGCGCGCTACGACCTGGTGCCGGGGCGCTATCTCTGCGACGTCTGCTGCCAGCAACAACAGCCGGACCGGCCGCTAGCAGGCGTGCTGGAGCTGGCGTGGGAAGGTGCGACTGATCCACAAAGCATTCCCCTGCCGGTCGAGCCCGAGTGGTTTGCACCGATCCCGGTTGGCAACACACCGCTGTGGGCACCACAGCGTCTGCGTGATCAGTTCAGCGCCCCGAATCTCTGGCTGAAGGACGATACCTGCAACCCTTCAGGCTCCTTCAAGGACCGGGCTTCCTGGCTGGTAGCTGCCTTCGCCAGGAAGCATGGCGTCCAGGAAATCGTGCTCGCCTCCACCGGCAACGCCGCCTCCAGCATGGCCGCTGTGGGTGCCGCTGCGGGTTTGCGTATCAAGGTCTTTCTGCCGGCCTCGGCACCGGCGGCCAAGCGCATCCAGGTGCTGCAATACGGCGCCGAGCTGATTGCCGTCGACGGCAGCTACGACCAGGCTTTTGACCTTTCACTGGAATACTCGACCCGGACCGGTTCGATGTCGCGCAATACCGCCTACAACCCGTTGACCATCGAAGGCAAGAAGACGGTTTCTTTCGAGATCGTGCAGGACCTGCACAATGCCGGCGCCGGCACGCCAGATCACATTTTTGTGCCGGTGGGCGACGGCGTCATTCTGGCCGGTGCGTATCGCGGCTTTGAAGACCTGTTGAAACTCGGCCGGATCCAGAAGATGCCAACCGTCTGGGCTTGTCAGGCAGAAGGGTCCAGCGCGATTGCGCGTGCCCTCGCTTCCGGGCGCGAGGGTGCTGATGCTTTTGGCGCGCCAATCTCCTCACAGACGCTGGCCGACTCGATCGCCGTGGACGTGCCACGCAACGGACTGCACGCGCTGTCCAAACTGAGAAAATACGGTGGCAAAGCCGTCATCGTCTCTGACACCGAAATTCTGTCTGCCCAGAAAACGCTGGCCTCGGGTTCGGGCCTGTTTGCCGAACCGTCTTCGAGCGCTGCTTTTGCCGGCTGGCTCAAGGTGCGCACGACGATTGCCGCGCAGGAGAACTGCGTGCTTTTGATTACCGGCTCCGGGTTGAAAGACGTCAAGTCGGCAGCGCTGGGCCTCGGACTGGACCCCTGAAAATACAAGGAACAAGAACATGATCGACCTCAAAATCAACGCCGCACAGCGCAAGAAGAACATTGCACGCTGCCGCGACAAAGGCATCATCCTGCCAACTTACGCCCAGATGCGCGACCCAGGCAAGATCCCGGACGCGATCAAGAAGGAACTCTCCAGCATCGGCCTGTGGCAGGTGCACCCCAGAAACCTGTTTCGCATCAACTGGCACAACGAGCCGGTCGAGCAAGGCGGCGCTTTTGGTGGCGTCAATTTTGTGGAGCTGCCGCGTGCGATCACTGGCAGCAAGGCCAGAATTGTGGGCATCGTTGGCAAGTGGTTTCCCACCGGTGCGCACAAAGTCGGCCCCGCCATCTCCTGCCTGCTGCCCGAACTCGTCACCGGGCGCTTTGACCCCGAGACCAAAAAGGCGGTCTGGCCCAGCACCGGCAATTACTGCCGTGGCGGCGCCTACATCTCGCGCCTGCTGTCCTGCCCCAGCGTGGCCATCCTGCCGCAAGGCATGTCCAAGGAGCGCTTCGAGTGGCTGCGCACCATGGCCGAGGAAGTGATTGCCACGCCCGGCTGCGAATCGAATGTGAAGGAAATTTTCGACAAGTGCATCGAGTTGGAACGCACCCGTCCCGAGGCCGTGATCTTCAACCAGTTCGACCAGCTTCCCAACTCCCTCTGGCACTACAACGTGACCGGCCCGGCGATGGAAGAAGTGTTCCGCAAGATCGCCAGACCCGGTGATGTGGTTGCGGGTGCGGTGCTTTCGTCCGGATCAGCCGGCACCATGGCCGCTGGCTCCTATGTGCGCGACACGTTCCCGGGCGCCAAGGTTGGCGTAGCTGAGGCACTGCAATGCCCCACCATCCTGGAAAACGGTTTTGGCGACCACCGTATCGAAGGCATTGGCGACAAGCACATTCCCTGGATCCACAACCTGCGCGAAACCGATGCCGCCATCGGCGTCGACGACGAGTTGCCGATCCGCTTCATCCGGCTTTTCAACGAGCCGGCGGGGCAGAAGTTGCTGCTTGAGGCCGGTGTCAGCAAAGAGGTCCTGGAGAAACTCGAATGGATGGGCATCTCGAGCATCGGCAACATGATTGGCGCCATCAAGTTCGCCAAGTACTACGAACTAGCAGAGAACGACGTTGTCTTCACCGTCTTCACCGATTCGATGGCGATGTACCAGAGCCGCTTGGGCGAACTCAACGCCGAGCGCGGCGTCTACGACCAGCGCCAGGC
>JBAXNI010000126.1:0-7839 GCA_037133835.1 Comamonadaceae bacterium
GTGGTCAGCGGCGCAATCAACAAGCCCGAGACACCGCCGATCAGCGCGGCAAGTGCAAAGCTCAGGTCACCCGAGAGTTCGGTCGGGATACCCATCAAGCGGGCACCGATCCGGTTCATGGCGGTGGCGCGCAAAGCCTTGCCGATGATGGTGCGCTCAAAAAACAGAAACATGCCCACCACCAGCAGACTGGCCACACCCATGACCACCAACGACTGGCCGCTAACCGGAATGCCGCCGAGTTCAAGCCGGAGCTCGGAAAACGGCGTCGTGCGCGAACCTTCGGCACCAAAAAAGAGCAGGCCCAATCCAACCAGCACACCATGCAGGGCGACCGACACAATCAGCAGCGTCAGGACGGTCGCGTCGGCCAGCGGCCGGTAGGCGAGGCGGTACACCAGCGGACCCAACGGTGTGATGACCAGCAAGGTGGTCGCGGCCTGTCCGAACATGGAAGTGGGTCGCAGAAGAAGAGCCAGCAGTGCTGCCAGTGCCGGCAGCAAAACGGCCCAGAAGGCCGTTGATTTCCAGTCCACCGCGACCCCGCGCTGGTGTTTTACAGCCTCCACCAGCAAGGTCAGCACAGCCAGTGCCAGCAGCAGCCACAGTGTGCCGGGCGCGCGCCCGGCCTGCAGCAAGGCCATGGTGAGCGCGCCAAAGGCGACAAACTCACCTTGCGGAATGAAGATCACCTTGGTCACCGAGAACACAAGCACCAGCGCCAACGCCATCAGTGCATAAACTGCACCGTTGACGACGCCGTCCTGCGCCAGCAGCAAGGCGACCTGGCCGTCCATCAGGGCTGGAATTTCCAGGCACCGCCCTCAATCTTGACCATCACGCGTGCGCGCTGGTCCAGGCCCAGGTGATCGGTTGGCGACATATTGAAGACGCCGTGTGCGCCGGCCACTTCCTTGACTGTCTCCAGCGCGTCGCGCAAGGCGGCACGGAATTCAGGTGTGCCGGGTTTCGCCTTTTTCAGCGCCGGGCCCACTGCCGCTTCCATCAGCTTGCCCGCATCCCAGGCATGGCCGCCAAAGGTCGAGACCGAGCCCGCGCCGTTCGCTTTTTCATACTTGGCGACGTAATCCTGTGATGACTTCTTCAGCGGATGGCTGGCCGGCAACTGGGATGCCACAAGGACCGGACCGGATGGCAGGAAGGTACCCTCCACATCCTTGCCGCCAACGCGCAGGAAGTCGTTGTTGGCCACGCCGTGGGTCTGGTAGAACTTGCCGGTGTAACCGCGCTCCTTGAGGGCACGCTGCGGCAGCACAGCCGGTGTGCCAGAGGCTGCGATCAGGACTGCGTCGGGTTTCGCCGCAACAATCTTGAGAACCTGGCCGGTCACCGAGGTGTCGGTGCGGTTATAGCGTTCGTTGGCGACGATCTGGATGCTCTTCATCGCCGCAATCTTGCTGAATTCCTGGTACCAGCCTTCACCGTATGCATCGGAAAAACCGATGAAACCGACGCTCTTGACACCACTGTCGGCCATGTGACTGACGATTGCCAGGGACATCATGATGTCGTTCTGTGGCGTCTTGAAGACCCAGCGCTTCTTGGCGTCCTGCGGCTCCACGATGCGGGCCGACGCGGCCATCGAAATCATCGGTGTCTGCGCCTCGGCGGCCACATCGATCATGGCCAGCGAATTGGGTGTTGTCGTAGAACCCAGCAACACATCGACCTTGTATTCGTTGATCAATTTGCGGGCATTGGTAACTGCCGCTGTCGTGTCCGACGCGTCGTCGAGAACAATGTAGTTGATCTTCTGCCCGGCGATCGTGGTGGGCATCAGGGCGATCGTGTTTTTCTCCGGGATGCCAAGGGAGGCGGCGGGACCCGTTGCCGAGACCGTCACACCCACGTTGATGTCGGCATACGCCGCGGTAGCCAGCGCCAGCGCGGCCAGCACAGGCAGTGTTTTCTTCAAGCTCATTGTCTCTCTCCTGTTGGTAGTGATGTAAATGCAGATCGCGTGCGGCGAAAGGATGGCCGAGCTACCGGGTCAAGCCGCACGGCACCCGGTTCGGCCAAAAACACAGGAGCCAACGGCAGTGCCGTCTGCGTGCCTGGAAAATTATCCATGTCAGCGCTCATGTTAATTTCATTGTGATAGACAAGGCACAATCTTAAACAGGAGTGAGTCACAGTTGCACCGGGGTTTACCAGCAGGAAACCAAACTTGCATCAAGCCCTAGCTGTCGTAACGCGGCGGATCGGGATCCAGATCCCAATTGGCATCGGGTTGTGGCACTTTCTTCAGCCATTCCTTGACGAGTTCAATGTGTTCAGCTTCTTCCTGCTGCAACTCGAGCGCCGCCTTGCGCACGGAGTCCACAGTGGCCACACTTGCGAGCTTGCCAAAAAAGCGTTCGGCCCGCTGCTCATTGAGCAAGGCCAGCTGGAGCACATGCCAGGGTTGCATCAGGTAGTGCAACTCATCGTCGGAAGCCGACTCGGGTGCTTCAAGACCGGTCAGCAAAGGCGCCATGCGCAAGCCCGAGGGTGCCTGGCTCCAACCCATCTCACTCATGATCTGATTGGCATGCTTGCCCTCGACTTCCGCCATCTTGCGAAACCACTGCGCCACTTCGGCATTATTGTGGGTGTCCATCATGTCGGCAAATTCGTTGTAACGCTCGGCTGCATCGAGTTCCATCTGCAGCGCTTGCGCCATGAACTGTTCCAGCGTGTCGGGCAGTCTTGCGGCTTCGGAGCTAGGCTTATTCATAGCGCAAACTCCGCTTCCAGTTCGGCCACATTACCCCGACTCTCGCGCACACAGGCCTGATACGGCGCCCGATTACCCGCGTACAGAACTCCGATATTCAGACCGTCATCGGTCATGAGGCGCCGGGCGGCGCGGCCGGCGTCGTCGGTCGCTTGCACCGGGGCTGGTCGCACCAGCTTGCGCCAGTCACGCTGCTCCGGGCGGAAGGTAACGCAGGGACTCAGTATTTCAACAAAGGAAAAACCGGGGTGTTGCATCGCTTTGGCAATGATGTCAGCTGTGCCGTGCAGATCTCCGGCAAAGGCCCGCGCCACAAAGTTCGCGCCCGAGGCCAGCGCCACCACAGGCGGGTTGAAGACCCGCACACCGGTGCCGCCCGGTGACAGCTTGGAATCCCAATCGGGTTCCGTCGTGGGTGAGGGTTGGCCCTTGGTCATGCCGTAGACGTGGTTGTCCATCACCAGATACGTCATATCCACATTGCGCCGGCAGGCGTGCAGAAAATGGTTGCCGCCGATCGAATAGCCATCACCGTCACCGCCAGCCACCAGCACCTGCAGGTCCGGACGCGCCACCTTGAGGCCCGTGGCAGCAGCCAGCGAGCGGCCATGCACGCCGTGAAAGCCATAACAAGTGGTGTAAGCCGGAATGCGCGATGAGCATCCAATGCCGGAGACCACCGCACAATCCTTTGGCGGCACTCCCATGATGGCCAGCGCCTTGGTGACCGAACTCAGCACCGTGTAGTCGCCGCAACCTGGGCACCAGATCGGCTTGTAGCTCGACTTGAAGTTGGCGGCAGTCAGAACCTTGACGGGTACTTCCGCCGCTTCGTTGACGATATCGTTCATTGTGCTTTTCTCCACTCAAGCAGGGCGTTCAACAATTCTCCGGGACGCAGCGGCAAGGGCCCGGGTCGATGGTAGCTGGCGGGGGGTTGCGGGAAGTCGTACCAGGCGCGCAGATAGCGGTACAGCTGGGCGCCGTGGTTCTGCTCCACCACGATGACGTGCCTGACACCCTGCAGCGCTACAGCCATCTGCGCTGGCCGGGCCGGCGCCAGCAGGCGCAAGACCATCAGACGCAGATCCACACCCACGGCGCGGGCGCGCTCTACCGCCTCACGCGCCGGACCGGAGGTCGAACCAAACGTGATCACTACCGCGTCCGCGTCGCCTTCCACGTCGGCCCAGTAAGGACCGTAGTCGTGCAGCGCCAGCTTGCGCTCGCGCTTGTTGAGTTGCAGAACATGGTCCTTCGACTGGCTGCTGGGAATGCCGGCCTCTGAATGCTCCAGCCCGTCCGCCGTGTAACTCACGCCCTCTGTACCAGGAATCGCCATCGGCGAGACACCGGATTCGGTATTGCGGTAGCGCTTGTAGTCCGCTGCGTTGGCCGGCGCGGTCAAACGCTGCGTGACACCACTGCTGTCAGGGGGACGGTCGATGATGGCGCGCGACTGTCCCATGTACTGGTCCGACAGCACAATCGCCGGTGTCTGCAGGGCCTCGGCCAATTGCACCGCCCACTGTGTCGCGCCGAGGCAGTCCGAGATCGAGCTGGGCGCCACCACCAGGCGCGGCGCGTCTCCGTGCAAACCACTCACGGCAAAAGACAGATCGCTTTGTTCGCTCTTGGCAGGAATACCGGTGGACGGACCACCGCGCATCACATCCACCACCACGATAGGAACCTCGGCTGCGACGGCAAGGCCAATCGCCTCGGTCATCAGGGCCAGGCCCGGTCCGGCCGTGGCCGTGAGCGAGGGCACACCACCATAGGAGGCTCCGATGATCATGTTGATGGAAGCCAGTTCGTCCTCGGCCTGCAGCAGGGTGCCGCCAACCGCTATCAGTTTGGGCGCCAGCCACTCCAGCACCTCGGTCGCTGGCGTGATCGGATAGGCTGCGACGAAACGCACGCCACCGCGGATCGCACCAAAACCGGCCGCCTCGTTGCCACTGATCATCCAGCGTTTGGTATCCGATGCAACGCTGTCTTGCAGCTGTGCCATCGGTCCGCCAAGTTTCGCGAGCTGCTCGGCAACACCGGCAGCCGCCTGCGCACCTCTGGCCACGGCCGTCAAATTGGCTTCCAGTGTGTCAGGCTTCTTCCATGACTCGCGCACTGCATCCTGCAGTGCCTGCAGCGGCAGGCCGGCCAGCGTGCCCGAGATTCCCAGCGCCAGCATATTGATCCAGCAACCCGGGATTTCCTTGGCCATCTTCTTCAGAGTCAAGGGAATGTAGCGCGCGCCCGTCGCCTTGAAAACCTCCGGTGCCTCGCCTTCGTCCGGGTCGCCTATGAGCACGCTGGCGGGCCCGAGCACGATCTCGTCAGCAAAGCGATTGACGTTCTGCCAGTCGATCGCCAGCAGCAGGTCAAAGCCGTCATCGAGCGAACTGACCGGTTTTGGCCCCAGGCGCACCAGCGCGGCCGCCTCGCCACCCCGGATCTGTGGTCCACTGGTACGCACCATCACTCCGTAGGCACCCGCCTTGGCGGCAGCAGCCAGCAGCACGGTGCCAGCGGTCATGACGCCGCTGCCACCGCTGCCCGCCAGTGCAATGGAGACACTGGTTGGGGCCGAAAGTTGTTCTTGCAAGTTGCTCTCCTTCGATTTAAGACCTTGCGGGATCGACCAAAAGGTGTTTAGTTTGACTCAAATCAGTAGTCGTCTATCGACTTTACAGAAATTTTTTACCTATTGATGGTAATTAGGTACTAATATACGACAATTGCAAAAATCCGCTCTTTCAGATTATCAGCAGGAGACAAAACATGAGCATCGATGCCTATCGCTGGCAAATGAACAAGCCGGGCGAACCGTTCGAGAAGGTTGCCTTCAGCGCTGTTGCCGCGGCCGCCGAAGTGGTGGTCAAGATTGCCGGCTGCGGCGTTTGCCACACCGATCTGGGTTACTACTACGATGGCGTGCGGACCAACTCTGCGCTTCCCCTCACTTTGGGCCACGAGATCAGCGGTCGCGTGGTGGAAGCCGGCGCTGGCGCTGAAAGCTGGCTCGGCAAAGCGGTGATCGTGCCAGCCGTCCTGCCCTGCGGTGAATGTGATTTGTGCAAGCGCGGACTGCAGCCAATCTGCCGGTCGCAGAAGATGCCCGGCAACGACATCCAGGGCGGCTTTGCCTCGCACATCGTGGTGCCCGGCCGTGGCCTGTGCGAAGTCGACGAACAACGTCTGGCCGGCATTGGCTTGAATCTGGCGCAAGTTTCCATCGTCGCTGACGCCCTGACCACGCCCTACCAGGCGGTGCGTCGTGCCGGAGTCACACCGGGCAGTCTGGCCATCGTGATAGGCGCCGGGGGCGTCGGTGGCTACTGCGTCCAGGTGGCGCGTGCCTTCGGTGCACAGGTGGTTGCGATCGACGTCGATGACGAAAAGCTTGCCGCCATTGCGGCGCATGGTGCGTCGCTCACGCTGAACGCACGCAATCACGACGCCAAGGCCTTGAAGGCAGCGGTCTCGGCTTTTGCCAAGCAAAGCGGATTGCGCAGCACCGAGTGGCAGATCTTCGAGTGTTCGGGCAGCGCCGCCGGGCAACTCTCGGCTTTTGGCCTGCTCGTGCATGGTGCCACGCTGTCGGTGGTTGGCTTCACCATGGATCGGGTCGAAATCCGCCTGTCCAATCTGATGGCCTTTGACGCACGAGCCATGGGCAACTGGGGTTGCCCACCGGAGTACTACCCGGCCGCGCTCGGTCTGGTGCTCGATGGCAAGGTGCAACTCTCACCCTTTGTTGAAGAGCATCCGCTGGACAGCATCAACCAGATATTTCCCGCCGTGCACCACCGCGAAATCAAGCGGCGCGCGGTACTGATACCGGCGTGATGAATGCGAACACGTGACCCATTCAGCTGTCATTGCCGCCGCTCGTTGTCATTGCGGGCTCGACCCGCAATCCAGTGCGCCCAAGAAGGCATGGATGCCGGATCGAGTCCGGCATGACAACCCTTTTCTGCCCGCAATGACAGACCTCTTGCACGCAATGACAAACCCAATCAAGTCAACTTAAGGAGCACCCCCATGACACGCGACTTCAAGAACCACGACCTGGTCGACGATTTTTCCAAACCCGGCGTCAAATATGAAAAACGGCCCGCACGCATGCCCGATGGCAGCGTGGTTCCCGGACTGTTCAACGCCTGGATCACACTGGACAACCCGACTCAGTACAACTCCTACACCACCGACATGGTCAAGGGCGTGATCCTGGCCATGCGTGCCGCTGCCAACTCGCGCGATGTGGTCTGCGTCGTCTTCACCGGTGCTGGCGACAAGGCCTTTTGCACCGGCGGCAACACCAAGGAATACGCCGAGTACTACGCCGGCCATCCGCAGGAATACCGTCAGTACATGAGACTGTTCAACGACATGGTGAGCGCCATTTTGTTGTGTGACAAGCCGGTCATCTGCCGCGTCAACGGCATGCGCATCGGCGGCGGCCAGGAGATCGGCATGGCCTGCGATTTCTCGGTCGCGCAGGATCTGGCGCGCTTTGGCCAGGCCGGCCCCAAACACGGATCGGCACCGATTGGCGGCGCCACCGATTTCCTGCCCGTGATCGCCGGCGCCGAGCGCGCCATGGCCGCCTGCGTGCTGTGCGAGCCGTTCTCGGCGCACAAGGCAAGCTGGATGGGCATCCTGACCGACGTGGTGCCAGCGCTCAAGGTGGACGGCAAGTTCGTTGCCAATCCGCTGGTCGAAACAAAACAGATGGTGGACGAGCATGGCCGCTTCTGCTTTGGCGAGCCCAAGACCGGTGACGCGCTGAAGGAAGGCAAGGCCTTGATGGCGCGCGGCACGGTGGACCTGTCCATGCTCGACGCCAGGGTCGAGGAACTGTGCTCGAAGATCCTGCTGACCTTCCCGGATTGCACCACCAAGACCCTGGAAGAACTGCGCAAGCCCAAGCTCGAAGCCTGGGACAAGAACAAGGAAAATTCGCGCGCCTGGCTGGCCCTGAACATGATGACCGAAGCGCGCGCCGGTTTCACTGCTTTCAACGAAGGCACCAAGGACGATCGTGAAGCCGATTTCGTGCTGCTGCGCCAGAAACTGGCAGCCGGTGAGAGCTGGGTTGG
>JBAXNI010000127.1:0-7812 GCA_037133835.1 Comamonadaceae bacterium
GGCTACGAAACCTACAACCCCCTGCCGCGCAACGATTACGGCTACGGCGTGTTCAAGAACGTCGTCACCAGCATGGACTTCGAGCGCCTGCTGTGCTCGACCGGTCCGCACGAAGGTCAGATCCTGCGGCCCTCCGACAAAAAGCATCCGCACAAGATTGCCTGGATTCACTGCGTTGGCTCGCGCCAGGTCAACCCCGATGGCGCCAACAGCTATTGCTCCGCCGTGTGCTGCTCGTACACGCAGAAGCAGGTAATCCTGGCCAAGGACCACCTGCCGGAGATGGAAGCCAAGATTTTTCACAATGACATCCGTTCCTACGGCAAGGACTTTGAGCGCTTCTACCAGCGCGCGCAGAATCTGCCCGACGTGCATTTCATCCGCAGCTACGTCTCGGTCGGCTGCGAAGACCCGGTGACCGGAGACGTCTCGATCCGCTACACCACACCGGATGGCGTGGTCGAGGAATTCTTTGAACTGGTGGTGCTCTCGGTCGGCTTGGCACCGCCCAAGGATGCCCAACGGTTTTCCAAAGTCTTTGGCATTGAGCTGAATCAGCACGGCTTTTGCAAGGTCGAACCTTTCAACCCGCTGCAGACCAGCCGTCCCGGCATTTTCACCAGCGGCGCCTTCCAGGGGCCGATGGACATTCCCGAGTCGGTGATGGGGGCCAGCGGCGCCGGCGCCCAGGCCGCCAACCTGCTCAAGTCGCGTCGCGGCCAGCTCTCGACGGCCCGGGTCTATCCTGTGGAAAAGGATGTCTCGCAGGACGAAGCCAAGATCGGTGTCTTTGTCTGTCGCTGCGGTGCCAACATCGGCAGCGTTGTCGATGTGCCTGGTGTCGCTCATTACGCGAGTGGATTGCCGGGCGTGATCCACGTCGAAGATTCGCTGTTCGCCTGCGCCACCAATACTGCCCAGGCGATCTCCGACACCATCCGCGACAAGGGGCTGAACCGGGTAGTGATCGCCGCTTGCACGCCGCGCACGCTCGAGCCGCTGTTTCGTGACACCTTGCGCGAAGCTGGCGTTAACCAGTACTACATCGACATGGCCAACATCCGGGAGCACTGCTCCTGGGTGCACTCCAAGGAGAAGGAAGCTGCCACGGCAAAGTCCAAGGATCTGGTTCGCATGTCCGTGGCACGGGTCGGCATACTCGAACCGCTCGAAGAGTTTTCGCTACCGGTGGACAAGACCGTGATGGTGATCGGCGGCGGCGTCGCCGGCATGACCAGCGCCCACACGCTGGCCGAACAGGGCTATGAGACTTATCTGATCGAGAAGGCCTCGGATCTGGGCGGCATTGCCAACCGCCTGCACTACACGCTTGAAGGCATGGACGTCCAGACCTTCGTGAAGGACCTGAAGAAAAAAGTGTATCGGCATCCGAAGATTCACGTCATCACGGATGCTTTGATACCGCATGTGGATGGCTATGTTGGCAATTTCACGACCACGGTCAAGTCCAAGGGCCGCTTGCGCACCATCAAGCACGGTGCCGCCATCATCGCAACCGGCGCCACCGAGTACAAGCCAACCGAGTACCTGTACGGCAAGAGCGACAAGGTGATGACGCTGCTGGAGATGGAAGGCAAACTCGCCAAGCAGGAAGAGAAGCTGCTGGCAGCCGAAAGCGTGGTGATGATCCAGTGCGTCGGTTGCCGCAACGAGGACCGCAACTACTGCGCCCGCGTCTGCTGCAGCGGCACCATGAAGAACGCCCTGAAGATGAAGGAGCTCAAGCCGGAGGTCGAAATCTACGTGCTGTTCCGCGACATCCGGACCTATGGCTTCCGCGAGGATTACTACCTCAAGGCGTCACACCAGAATGTCAAGTTCATTCGTTACGAGGCAGACGACAAGCCACAACTCGAAAGTGTCGAACAAGGTGCTCGCAGCTTCATCCGCGTCACCGCGCTGGATCCGATTCTGGGCAAGAAACTCGAACTCGAGGCCGACGCCATCATTCTGGCCGCAGCCGTCATTCCTGCTGCCGGTTCCGCCGAGTTGGGGCGCATGTTCAAAGTGCCGCTGAGCCCGGACGGATTCTTCCAGGAAGCCCACGTCAAGCTGCGGCCGGTGGACTTTGCGGCAGAAGGCGTTTACCTGTGCGGCACCGCGCAGTACCCCAAGCACCTGTCGGAGACCATCACCCAGGCATACGGCGCGGCCGGACGAGCGCTGACGCTGCTTTCAAACGACACAGTGGTTGCCTCAGGCGCGGTGTGCGCCGTGTCCGCCAGGGACTGCGTCTCCTGCGGCGCCTGTATCTCGGTCTGCACATACGGTGCCATCTCGTTCACGGATACGCCGCGTGGCAAAAAGGCCGTGGTCAATTCCGTGCTGTGCAAGGGCGACGGCCTGTGCGTCTCCAAGTGTCCGACCGCAGCCATTAGCCTTTCACACTTCACGGACGACGAGGTGTTCGTGCAGATTGATGCCGCACTTGCGGAAATTTGACCAAGCCAAACCAAGGTACCGAGAATGGCCGCCCCTTCTGAATTCAAACCCGTCATCGTCGGTTTTCTGTGCAACTGGTGCTGCTATGGCGGCGCCGATCTGGCTGGCGTCTCGCGCTTTCAGTATCCGCCTTATCTGCGCGTGATCCGCCTGATGTGCTCGGGCCGGGTCGATCTGGAGTTCATCTTCCGCGCCTTTGCGAAAAAGGCGGACGCCGTGTTTATCGGCGGCTGCCATCTGGGCGACTGCCACTACAACCCCGAAGGCAATTACGACGCGCTGGGCAACAGCTTCGTCGCCAAGCGCATCCTGGAGAACATCGGCATCAACCCGGACCGGCTGCGCCTGGAATGGGTCTCTGCTGGCGAAGGCATACGCTTTGCCGAGATCATGCACGAGTTCGGAGCCAAGATCAAAGCCCTCGGCCCTTTTGGTTCCAGCGAAGGCCGCGACGTTGCTGGTCTGCTCGACGGCCTGAAGGCAGCGACAGACCTGGTGCCCTATTTCAAGCTGGTCGAACGCGAACGCTTCCGTGTCAGCAAGCGAACCGAGACCGGCTACAAGGAATTCTTTGCCCGACCCGACTACGAACCGCTGTTCAAGGAACTAGTGCTCGACAAGCTGACCATGGGCCGCGTCATGGGCGCTCTGCGCGCCGACGTGACGACGGCCGAGGCCATTGCACACAAACTCGGCGTCCAGGACTCGGAGGTGGCGCGGCACCTGCTTGCACTGTCGGAGCAAGGCGTGGTCCGTCTGAACGGCAAGCAGGCACAGGTCGCCGTTGCCGCCTGACACCCACAAGATAACAAAGGTCAAACCCTACCATGAGCGAAGAGAACATCAACGCCATCATCGAGAAATACCGGGGCCAGCCGAGCTCGCTGATCCACGCACTGGTGGAGATACAGCACGCGAACCACTGGCTGCCCCGCGAAGTGATGCACCAGGTGGCCGACGCATTGCAGGTGCCCTTCGCCCAGGTGATGCAGATTGCCAGCTTCTACAAGACTTTCAGCCTGACCCCGAAAGGCCGCCACGAAGTGCATGTGTGCACCGGCATGACCTGCCACCTGCGTGGTGCGGCCAAGCTACAGGCCAGGGTGGAGGAACTCACCGGCTTGAAGGAGGGGCAGACCGACGCCGATGCCAAATTTACCTTTGCAACCGGTGCCTGTCTGGGCAGTTGCAGCATCGCCCCCGAGCTGATTGTCGACGGCAAGCACTATGGCCGGATGACGCCGGAAAAAGTCGAAGACGTCCTGAAACAATACGAGTAGGTCCTCACATGCCAAAGTTGCAATCGGCCGCTGAGCTGGAAAAATTCAGGGCAGAACTCATCGCCCAGCGGGACAGCGCCAAACCCTGTATCGCCGTCTGCGCTGGTGCGGCTTGCGACGGCCTGGACTCGGCGGCGGTTGCTGCTGCCTTCAAAGCCGCAGCCGCCCCGCTCCGCGACAGACTCGATGTCAGAACGACCGGCTGCCACGGCTACTGCGAAAAGGGCCCGAACGTCGTCGTCACGCCCGGCGACATCTGCTACTTCGAGGTCAGCCCTGCCGACGTGCCGGAAGTGATAGCAGCCACACTGAAAGGCGAAGTCGTCGAGCGCCTGGTCTACAAGGATCCAAAGACCGGCGCCAAGGCTGTACACATGCAGGAGGTGCCGTTCTACAAGCACCAGACGCGCCTCCTGATCGGCGACAACCCGAAGATAGACCCGATGAAGATCGACGACTATCTGGCGGTGGGCGGCTACGCTGCGCTGGTCAAGGCCTTGGCCACCATGACTCCGGTGCAGGTGCTCGATGAAGTCAAGAAAGCCAATCTGCGCGGCCGCGGCGGCGGTGGCTTTCCGGCCGGTTCGAAATGGGAGACCACCCGAAACGCACCGGAAAAAACCAAGTATGTGATCGTCAACGGTCACGAAGGCGAATCCGCCGCCTTCATGGACCGTGCCATGCTCACCGGCAACCCGCACAAGATCCTCGAAGGCCTGATCATCGGCGCCTACGCCATCGGCGCGCAAAAGGGCTTTATGTACACCCGGCACGACATGCCGCTCCTGGAAAAGCATGTACGCAATGCGCTGGCCCAGGCCGCCGAGTACGGTCTGCTGGGCAAGAACATTCTGGGCAGCGGCTTCGACTTTGAATGCGAACTGCACTTCGACGTCGGCATCTTCGTCTCGGGCGAGTCAAGCGCATTGATGCGTTCGATCGAAGGCAATGTGCCGGAACCCAGACCGAAGTACATCCGCACTTCGGTGTCGGGCATCTGGGACAAGCCGAGCAACCTGAACAACGTTGAGACCTGGGCCAATGTGCCGCAGATCATCAACAAGGGCGCCGACTGGTTCACCAGCATCGGCTCCGAAAGGAGCAAGGGCACCAAGCTGGTTTCGCTCTCCGGCCACGTGGTGAACAGCGGCATCGTCGAAGTGCCGATGGGCACACCGCTGCGAACCCTGGTGCATGACATTGGGGGTGGTGTGCGTGATGGCAAGACGCTCAAGGCCATCCACTTCGGCGGCGCCATGGGCGGCTCGATTCCGGCGGACCTGATCGACGCGCCGCTGGACTTTGACGGCATGTCCAAGCTCGGCGCACCGATTGGTGCCGGCGGCCTGCTGCTGATGGACGAAGACACCGACATGGTCGAAGTCGCGCGCTACCTGATGGACTTCCTGACCAAGGAATCCTGCGGCAAGTGCGTGCCGTGTCGCGAAGGCATGATGCAGATGCTGCAGATCCTGACCCGCATCACCAAGGGGCAGGGCAAGGCCGGCGACATCGAACGCCTGCAGGACCTGATCGAGGTGACCGGCGTGGCCAGCCTGTGTGCACTGGGCAAGACCTCAGGCGACCCGCTGAAGAGCATGTTCCGTTATTTCAAGCCCGAATATGAAGCACGCATTGCCGTCGGGAGCGAAAGCAAATGACTGAAATTGTTTTGACCATCGATGACAGAGAAGTCAAGGCCGAGGCCGGCATGACGGTGCTGCAGGCAGCACAGAAGGCCGGTATCTACATCCCGACGCTGTGCCATCACGAGCAGCTCGAAGCCTATGGTGGCTGCCGTTTGTGCATGGTCGAGGTGGAGTCGCGCGGCTGGACCAGCTACGTCGTCTCCTGCCTTTATCCGGTAGCCAAGGACATTGTCGTGCGCACCCGCTCGGAGAAAGTGGACAAGATCCGCAAGGTGCTGGTGGAGGAACTGATGGCGCACGCGCCAGACGCCCCCGAGTTGGTGAAGCTGGCCGAAGACTACGGCGCCGACCGCAACCGGTTTGAGAAAGAGGCATCGTTTTGCGTGCTGTGCGGCCTGTGCGTACGCTACTGCAACGAGGTCAAGAAGAAAAACGCGGTGACCTTCTTCGACAACGGCACTGTGCGCCAGATCAGCTTCGTCCCTGAAGTCGCACGAACCGAATGCTGGGACTGCCAGGAATGCTTCACGCTGTGTCCAACATCCTATGCGCAGGCCGCTTACCTGCTGACTGAAGCGCTGGCCTTTCCAGGACAACGCAAGACCGCAACCCAAGCCGCGAAGAAAGCCGCCAAGCCGCGGGTGGTTATTCCTATCATGGCGGTGCCGTGACGGCGCAGGAATTGACTTACTGAAGTACCAGTACGTTGTTTCGCCGTTCCATTGGGTGCGACAGGCGCAAGGCCAGCATATCCTTGCCTGCGGTCCGCTGCATCAATGCGTCAAATTGCAAACGAGCATCCGCTGGCATTGTTCTGGCCGCGCTTTGCGCCATTTGAAACAGCCACAGACCATGCATGGCGCTGGCGCGTTGCACCGTGACTCCTCGCCATGCGTAGCTCACCATGCCCAGTGTCGGATGCACCAGGCGGCTGTCGCTCCTGTTTACCACGTGCCCTGCCTCCAGGCCGGGATGGGCGTCCAGCCATTGCTGGTAGCAGGCATCATCAGCGCCAAGCTGTGGCCCCCAGTCCTTGAACAACAAGGCCAGCACCGGCTCCAGCGTGGCGGGAATGGCGTCATCGGGCAGCCAGTCCGCAACGTGCGCAGCGTATTCACCATCCGGTGTGTTGGGCAGTTGCATACGCTCTACCCAGCGAGCGACGTTGGGGGCGCGCTTTTTCATCAGCGCTGTGGGGTAAGGATCGCGCCCGAGGTGCGCGTACATCGGCGCAATCAGACCCAGGTCGGCAATACTGACACGCCAGCCCATCACATAGGGGTAGCTCTGGAAGTGAACGTCAAGCGCTTCAAGCAGTTCTTCGTAGGCAGCCTCGATGGCTGGAATGGTCTGAGCGGTGATTCCCAGTGCGGGCAGTGTGGAACTGAAGAACTCCATGACGCGCCTGCCGGCTGCGCGCCGTGCTTCGCGGTCCGCGCCAGCGTAGAGTCCGCGCCCAAACTCTGTCTGCAAAAACAGTTCCTGCTCGTCGCGGTAGCTCCAGCGGTAGTGCATGGCGACCTGCAACATGCCTTCCAGGCCAAAACCATCGATCAGTCTTGCTACCACAAGCTGAACCGGCGTGCAGGGCGACATCAACTTGCCTGGCGCACGCGCGTCGAGCGAGTCCAGGTAAGTCACGATGTCCGTGGAATCCTGAATGAATTGACCCTCCGGAGTTTCGAGTACAGGAAAAGTCACCAAGCCTACCGCTGGGCGCACGCGCTCTTTGTAGTCCAGGTGGGAGGGGCAGCGCTCGACGAAGGCAAGCCCCTTCTTGATCAGGCAAGAACGCGCCTTGCCGGTGTAGAGCGAGTGCGGCGTGCCCCACAGGATGTGCTGGCGGATCGGCTCTGTCGTGTTCGTCATTGAAGTAGTCCCTCGCTTGAATACTACTGGATTCGAGCCCACCAAGCGTTGAATGCTCAGGTAGCCTGCTTGCGCTCAGACACGCGTCCCATCCACGGATGGAATCGCCCCTGTGGATCGTATTTGGCACGTGCCTGATCAAGCCGCGCCATGTTGGCGTCGGTCACAAATCGTGCCGGTCGCTTTCCCAAGTTTTCGTCGGCCAGTTGAATGCCGCGACTCCATGGCTCCAGCGAGCGCATGTGCTCTGTGGCCCAGTTCGCGTGCTTGGCTTCGTCAATGCCTTGTCCCAGGCCACAGTACAGCGCCAGATAGGTGCGGTGCTCCACCGAAAAAGCCATGTCCGGTCGTTTTGGTGGAGCGTTCCAGTTCAGCCACAGCACATGGCTGGGGTGAGGCGGCTGGGTTTCTGCGATGCGTTGCAGGCCCGGCAATACCGGATCAATCGGGCCGTCCATCCACATGTTGTCGGCGCTCCAGCGCGTGTTCGACAAGAACAGCGTTTTTTCACCGGCTTTCATCATGAAGTTGAGCGACATCGGCAGCAAAGG
>JBAXNI010000128.1:0-7695 GCA_037133835.1 Comamonadaceae bacterium
CGGCAGACGGACCGGTGTTTTTCAAGAGCTGCGGTTGGGGTGGCTGGGACCTGGCCGCCGCCCGCTGCATTGCCAACGCGGTGTTTCGCCCAGCATCGATGCGCCCGAAAACACGCCGACGACAGGATTTATCATGATAGCCAGGCTCAACACGATCATGGCGTCGAGCGCGCTTAACTCAACTGAGACATCGCCCACTCGGCCTGCCGAAGGCGCTCGCCGGCCCGGTGCCTGTTGCGCTCGATATCGTTTTGCTCCTCGCGAACCCGCCGCTCTTCCTCCTGAAATTCGCGGTACTTGTGCTTGAAATCGTCGTTCTTTCCAGGTTCGTTGACTAGTTTGTCCAGCTCGATCTTCTTGCTGCGCAGGCCCTTTTCCAGCGCACCATAGCGACTCTCCAGTCGCGCGATTTCCTCACGCAGGTAATGAACGTCATAGCCGATGTCATGCCGGCGACGAAACTCCTGGTCGATGGCTGCCGGGCAGACGCCCTGATAGCTTTCGCCACGCAAGCCGATTTGCAACGCGTTTGACATCTGGCAGTAGGTGCGCAAACCCTGCTCGCGCCCGAGCAGGTAATCGTTGGTGTCGGCCTTCACGTTGGCCTCGGCGCAGTCGCTGCGCCGCTCCTCGAAGATGTGCATGAGCTTGCCCGCCATGCCATCGATCAGCCCGATCTCACGCCAGTTGGCAAACTTGCATTCCTGCGGACTCATCACAGTACACGATGCAAGCGCGAGGGCGAGGAAACCGAGGCCAAGTACGACCCGAATTGTTTTCATGATTTCTGCTCAGGAAGACTGGTAGTTTCGATAGGGTGAATGTGCTGCGTCAGCGGATGCATGATAAGGTAAGGCATGACTTTCCGTGTTCGCTCCATCCTGAGCCCCTCAGGAAGGGATAACTCGTTCACGCGCTGGCCCAGGGCGATGGGCGGGGCAGCGTGCTGGTACTCGGGGTGCCAGGGGCCGCGCGTCAAGACACCGGCGCAAGCACTTCGAATGCACCGTGAATCTGCGGACGGGATAATGACACCTGCACAAGAAATGGCCGAGACACCCCTGTGATCACCAGCGAACTTGACGAACAACTGACCCGTTGGCGGCACCACCTGCACCGCAACCCGGAGACCGGGTTCAATGAAAAGAAGACTTCGGACTACATCGCCACAATTCTGGGCGCGATGGGCCTGCAGGTGCAACGTGGTATGGGTGGAACCGGCGTCGTTGCAAGCCTGAAGCTCGGAGATGGAAAAGGCGTCATCGGGCTGCGCTCCGACATGGACGCGCTGGCCATCACCGAAGCCGTCGAGGGCCGCACCTACCAATCCCAAACGGCGGGTTGCATGCACGCCTGTGGACACGATGGCCACATGGCGATGCTGCTTGGAGCGGCTCGGTTGCTGATTGACAGGCGCGACTTCAATGGAACCGTCCGCTTCATTTTTCAGCCGGCCGAGGAACATGGCAGGGGTGCCATCGCCATGATGAAGGATGGCCTGTTCGAACGCTTTCCGGTGGACGAGATCTATGGCGTCCACAACATGCCCGGCATGCCGGCGGGCCACATTGCCATGCGCAGTGGCGGGATCATGGCCAGCGAGGACAACTTCGTCATCCGGATCACCGGGCGTGGTGGTCATGCAGCAAGACCGCACATGGCGATCGACCCGCTGCTGCTTGGCGCGCAAGTCGTGGTGGCGCTTCAGGGCATTGTTTCGCGCTCGGTGGATCCCGCCCAGTCTGCCGTGCTTTCCTGCACCGAGTTCATTACCGATGGCCTTCGCAATGCCCTGCCGACCCACGTCACCATCAAAGGGGACACGCGCAGCTATGCGCCGGAAGTTCAAGCGCTGCTGGAGCGACGCATGCGCGAGATCTGCTCCGGGATTTGTGCCGCCCATGGCGCCGTCTGCGAAGTGGAGTACACCCACGAATTTGCACCGACCGTGAACTGGCCCGACTGTGTTGAAGTCGCCCTGCGGGCAGCCACTGCCGTTGCAGGCAAGGACCGGGTTGACCCGGACGTTGCACCCATGATGGTCTCGGAAGACTTTGGGGCTTTCCTGAAGGTGGTGCCAGGTGCTTTTGTCTTTATCGGCAATGGCGACGGCAGCAGTGCGGGTGCGGTACCGCTGCATAACGCAGCATATGACTTCAACGACAGTGTCCTGTCAGTGGGGGCGCGCTACTTCGCGGAGATCGCCCGCGTCCGCTTGCCACGGTGAAGGCGGCAAGAACTACTCGGGGGCTTTGACACCCGGCTTCAGCAGCACTGTGCTCATCGCCGCCAGAATCAGCAGCATCGCAGCGTAGTCTTGCCAGTGCGGTGTTTCGCCCAGCATCCAGGCACCCGAAAACACGCCGACGATAGGAATCATCATGATCGACAGGCTCGAAGCAATGGGAGGCAGCGTGCGCGCCAGCTGAAACCAGACGACATGGGCAAAGCCGAACACGATGACGGCGTTGAAGATGATGGCCGCCCATTCAACCGTATTGGGCCAGCGCCACAAGGAACATTCAAAAACGATTGCCCCGGCCGCCATCACGACAGTGGTCATGCTGATCATCCAGAACGTGATCGCCAGTGTAGGCATCTGGATATTTGACTTGCGCAGCGCCACCGTGCCATAACCCCAGCCGGCTGCCGCCAGCAGCACCAGTGCGCTGCCCAGCGGTTGACCGGCTATCGCGGCGAATTCACTTGAGAGCAGCAGCAGGGCGCCGCTCAGGGCGCAACTGATACCCAACCAGCCCATGGGCGTCACCCGTTCGCGAAAGAACAGCAGTCCGCTGAGCACGGCCCACACCGGCATCGTGTAACCCAGTATGGCCGCACGGCCTGAAGACAGCATCTTGACGCCAAGGATGACGAAAAAGTGCCAGATCATCATATTCGACACTGCGAGCCTGGCAACAAGTTGGATTTGCTCTTTTGAAATGTGCAGCGAGGTTCCGCTCAGGCGGGCCGCCAGCCAGATGGTGGGGATAGCGCCAAGCATGCACAGGGTCCGGAAGGTCAGCGGTGGAAAGGTGGTGACGCCGATCTTCATGATCGGCCAGTTGATACCCCAGAACAGGGTGACCAGGACCAGGAGAATCCAGTCTCGACCGGAGAGTGTGCGCATGCGGCGACGATAGCACGCTGATGAGTGCCCTACCAAGCTGATCCTTGGCATGGTTTTGTCATTGCACCCGCCTTTGTCCCTGCTCCCGTCTTTGTCATTGCGCCCGTCTTTGTCATTGCGGACCTGATCCGCAATCCAGTGGTGGTGTGGCACTGGATCCCGGATCAAGTCCGGGATGACAATACCAAAGGCCGGGATGACCATACCGAAGGCCGGGGAACGTTCGCGGAGCCAGCCACTGCGGCGCCCGTTCTACGATAGATAAATCTCCCGGACCGCATCGACCAGAGTATCCAGCTCTTCCTGCGTGTTGTAGGACTGAACCGAGAGTCGGATGAAAAGCCCGTCCTTGTGTGAGGTGACGGGAATTTCTATCCGGTAGCGTTCAAACAGCCTGTCTTTCAGCAGCTGCGCATCCATGGGCGGCACGGGAATGGCCACCATCTGGCCAAAATCGGTGTCTTCACAAATCGGCAGCAAGCCGGTGATCGCACAGATGCGTTGCAGGGTCTGTGCCGCCATGGCGTGGCAGTTCATGCGGATGCGATCCCAGCCATGCTCTGCCTGAAACTCGATGGCAGCGGGCACCGTCAAGAAGGCAGCGATATCGCGCGTGCCTTGCCACTGCAAGCGGCGCTCCAGCAGCGTGCAGCCGGTGTAGGCGTCAAAGCCGGTGTGCCCGGCAATGGTTGCGCTGTAGCCCCAGCTCACTACACCGGCATCGACCAGCGCATGGTGTTGCGGACTCACGTGCAAAAAGGCCGAACCCTTGGGCGCGCACAACCACTTGTGGCAATTGCCGGTGTAGAAGTCGGCGCCCAGCGCGTTCAGGTTCAAGGGAATGTGACCCGGCACATGGGCCCCGTCGATCAGGGTCAGGATGCCGGCTTCCCGGGCACGGCGACACAGCTCAGTCAGGGGAAAGGTGAGCGCGGTGGTCGAGCTGATGTGACTGAGGAAGATGACGCGCGTGCGCGGCGTGACCCCGGCCCAGATGCGCTGTGCAAATTCCTCTGCCTTGAAGGGCAGGGGAATTTCAACCGGAACGTAGCGCGCGCCGCTGTGCCCGCAGACAAATTCCCAGGTGTTGTCGCAGGCACCGTATTCATGATCGCTGGTAAGAATTTCGTCACCCGGCTGCAGGCGCAGCGAACGCGCCACCGTGTTCACACCGGTCGTGGCATTGGGCAGATAAACCAGGTTTTCCGGATCAGCGCCCAGCGTCCTGGCCAGTACCGCGCGCGACTGCGCCAGCAGGTCCGCCGAGCGCCGGCCCAGAAATTGCACCGGGTTGCGCTCCATTTCCATCTGCCAGCGCTGGTAGCGCTGCATTACCTGCGCCGGACAGGCACCAAAGGAGCCGTGGTTGAGAAAAATCAGGTTCGGATCAAGAAGAAACATGCCCCGGATTATTGCGCTGCAAGGGCATGGCTGCGGATCCTCTGAATCGCCGTCTGCGCAAACTTGCCTCCCGTCTCATGACAATGGAACGAACAAGTGAGCTACTATGCTGTTCGTCGACCTTCGTCGAAAGGAACCGGTATGTGGCGAATGCTTCTTGCAATATGTTGCGCAGTCAGCCTCGCCAGTTGCGATAAAGCGCCACCGCCGGCCGCAGCTACCGTCGGCTCCGCAGAACGCCAGAAAATCACCGTGGCCTTCACCGGCCAGCCGCAAAGCACCCTTGTTCACATTGCGCTAGCCAAGGGCTATTTCCTGAACCAGGGGCTTGATGTCCAGCCACTGATGCGCACTTTTGGCAAAGAGGCCTTGCAATCGGTTCTGGATGGCAAGGCAGACTTTGGTACGGTCGCAGAAACCCCGGTCATGTTCAGCGCGCTCAAGGGTGACAGGATCTTCGTCATTGCCAACATCGAGTCAAGTAGCAAGAACAACGCGGTGCTGGCAAGGTCAGACGCTGGCATCGTGAAGGCCGCCGACTTGAAAGGCAAACGCATAGGCTTCACGCCAGGCACAACGTCGGACTTTTTTCTTGACTCGTTCTTGACCGCTCAGGGTTTGAAGCGCCAGGAAATATCAACGGTTGCCCTCAAGCCCGACGAAATGCAGGATGCACTGCTTTCCGGGAAAGTTGATGCAGTTTCCACCTGGAATTACGGCTTGACCCAGATCAGAAACCAGCTTGGCGCGAAGGCCGTCGTTTTCTACGATCCACAAATCTATACTGAAACATTCAACATCGCAGCGATGCAGGATTTTGTCCGGCAAAACCCGCAAACTGTCACGCGATTTCTGCGCGGCCTGATCCAGGCCGAGGATTTTGTGGCAAGCCATCCAGTGCAGGCGCAGGACATCGTGGCTGCGGCGATCAAGGTTGACAAGGAACTGGTCAAGGAAGTGTGGAACGCTTTCAGCTATCAAGTGAGATTGGACCAGACCCTGCTGATTACGCTGGAGGATGAAACACGATGGGCCATGAAGAACAAGCTGACCGACAAGACGGTCATGCCAAATTACGCGGACTTCATCCACGTTGACAGTCTCAAGGCTGTCAAACCCGCCACCGTCAATTTGAACCGCTAGGCATATTGTGCGCATTGCGAAGCGACTCTGGCTCAGCGCGGCGGCGACCGTCGCGGTCGTGGTCTTGCTGATACCGGTGTTGTATTGGAACTTTTCCGTCTATGTGGAGACACAGCGCAACAATGTTCTTGTCAAGCAAATCCAAGACAACTTCTTCGAACGTGCTTCGTTCCGGGACCAGTACTTTTTGCACCGCGAAGACCGGGTCCGCCTGCTGTGGGATGAAAGCAAGATGCGATCTGATCAACTGCTCGTGCAGGCCAGGTCCCAGTTCCGCGATGAGGTCGACAGGAGGACGCTGGAACGCATAGGCCGGATCGTAGACGACACGGCGCTCATGTTTCATCGTGTCGCTGACAACAGCGCATCACTCAATTCAGCCACTGGCAGCCGGGACGTTCTGGAGGAACTCGACAAGAGGCTGTACAGCCAGTTGCTATTGAAAGCTGCCGAGCTTCGCGGCGCCATTCGGGCGCTGCAGGATTCGAGTTCAAGACAGGTGCTGCAGGCCCAGCAACGCTTCATCGTGCTCTCTGGCGCGCTCGCGCTGTTGCTCACTTTGGTCATCGTTCTCAATGCCGTGCAGGTCGGTGGTCTGATCCGTCGGCGTCTGGCGCTGCTGCATGAAGGTGCCAATCGGGTTACCCATGGGGACATCGAGTCCCGGATTGTGCGTGAGGGCGTCGACGAGTTTTCGGAAATTGCCGGCGCCATCAATCTCATGATGGATACCCTGACGCAACGCGAAGAAACCATCAAGCAGGCATCCCACTACGCGCGCAGTCTGCTCGAAGCCAGCGTCGACCCGCTGGTGACGATCAGCGCCGAGGGCAAGATCACCGACGTCAACGAGGCCAGCGTCAAGGTGACCGGCATTGCGCGCGAGGCACTGCTTGGCACCGACTTTGCACAGTACTTTACCGACCCGAAAAAGGCAAGCGAAGGCTACCAGCAGGTCTTTGCGAAGGGTTTTGTGACCGACTACCCGCTGGCGATCCACCACATCTCGGGCCGGATCACTGATGTGCTCTACAACGCCAGCGTCTACCGTGACGAGCAGGGCCGGGTGCTGGGCGTGTTTGCAGCGGCACGCGATGTGACGGAGCGCAAGAAGGCCGAGAGCTACATCCAGGCCGCCAGCGTTTTTACCTATGCCCGCGAAGGCATCATCATCACGGACACGGATGGCACCATTCTCAACGTCAACGATTCCTTCGTGCGCATCACAGGCTATGGCCGCGAGGAAGTTCTGGGCCAGAACCCGCGACTGCTCAAATCGGGGCGACAGGATGAAGCGTATTACGTCGCCATGTGGCGTCACCTGATCGACAAGGGCCACTGGTACGGCGAGATCTGGAACAAGCGCAAGAACGGCGAGGTCTACGCCGAGATGCTGACCATCACGGCGGTCTACGGCAGCAACGGCAAGACGCAGCATTACGTAGCCTTGTTTACCGACATCACCATCCTCAAGGAGCATCAGGACAAGCTGGAGCACATGGCGCACTTTGACGCGCTGACGCGCCTGCCGAATCGATTGTTGCTGTCGGATCGCCTGCGCCAGGGCATGGCCAGTGCCGAGCGGCGCGCCAAGACGCTGGCGGTGGTCTATCTTGACCTCGATGGTTTCAAGAGCGTCAACGACCAACATGGGCACGAGGCCGGTGACCAGTTGCTGATCACTCTGGCCGCACGCATGAAGCAGGGGCTGCGCGAAGGCGACACACTGGCGCGCATCGGTGGCGACGAATTTGTGGCGGTTCTGATCGACCTCGTCGATGGTGATGCCAGCGTGCCGCTGCTCAATCGCCTGCTTGCGGCTGCCGCCGAGCCGGTGCAACTGGGCGATCTGCATCTTCAGGTCTCGGCCAGCATAGGGGTCACGTTTTACCCGCAAGCGCAGCCCATCGACGCCGATCAATTGTTGCGCCAGGCCGACCAGGCCATGTACCAGGCCAAGCTGACTGGCAGGAGGCGCTACCATGTATTCGACGCCGGACAGGACAGCAGCACCCGTGTGC
>JBAXNI010000129.1:0-7668 GCA_037133835.1 Comamonadaceae bacterium
GCCTTGAAGCGCATCAGATTCGCCGCTTCCACTTCGATGTAGGCGTCGGCAATCGGGAACTGCACGCCCTGGTTCTGCCCGATGGGACGCCCGAAGACGATGCGCTCGTTCACATATTTCGTGACGCGGTCGAGAAACCAGTAGCCGTCGCCAATGCATTCAGCGGCGATCAGCGTGCGCTCGGCGTTCAGTCCGTCCAGAATGTACTTGAAGCCCTTCCCCTCCTGGCCGATCAGGTTCTCCTCGGGGATTTCCAGGTTCTCGAAGAACAGCTCGTTGGTCTCGTGGTTCACCATGTTAGGAATCGGGCGCACCGTCATGCCGGATTTTTCTGCCTGTCGCAGGTCAACCATGAAGATCGACATGCCCTCGGACTTCTTCGTCACCTCTGCCAGTGCCGTGGTGCGCGCCAGCAAAATCATCCAGTCGCTGTGCTGCACGCGCGAGATCCAGACCTTCTGCCCATTGACCAGGTAACGATCGCCCTTTTTCACGGCCGTGGTCTTGATCCTGGTGGTGTCGGTGCCGGTGCTGGGCTCAGTCACGCCCATGGATTGCAGCCGCCACTCGCCGCTGGCGATGCGCGGTAGGTAATGCTCTTTCTGTGCTTTCGAGCCATGGCGCAAGAGCGTGCCCATGTTGTACATCTGCCCGTGACAGGCGCCCGAGTTGCCGCCGCTGCGGTTGATTTCTTCCATGATGACCGATGCCTCTGCCAGTCCCAGACCGGAGCCGCCGTACTCCTGCGGAATCAGCGCAGCCATCCATCCGGCCTTGGTCAGCGCATCGACAAAGGCTTCCGGGTAGCCTCGTTGCTCATCAATTTTGCGGTGGTATTCATCAGGGTACTCGGCGCAGAGTGCACGCACGGCGTCCCGGATTTCCTGGTACTCATCGGGGTCGCTTTTGATCATGGTCGGGTATTCGTTGGGGTTGATCGCTCAGGCCAGTTCAGCCGTGCCCTGCATGGTCAGCCAGCCTTCATGGTCCTGCGCCCACAGCTGAACTGTCTTGCCGTCGGCCGAGGGCTGGCCATTGAGCCGGAACGGATGCAGGTCAAAGGTCGGTCGCACCGCCTTGAAATTGAAACTCTTGACAAAGGCATCGCTCGCATGACGACGCAGCAGATCAACCAGCAGGGTCGCAATCAGCGGACCGTGCACGATCAGGCCCGGATAGCCTTCGACCTCCGTCACGTAGCGGCGGTCGTAGTGGATGCGGTGGCCGTTAAAGGTCAGCGCTGAATAGCGAAACAGCAGCACGTCGTCGGGAACGATCTCGCGCTGCCAGGCTGCGCCCTGCTCTGCAGCCACTGGCGGTGGCACCGGGTCACCTGGCTGAGCTGCGGCGCGATAAACAATATCGTGTTCCTCGGTCAGTGCGAGTCCCTTGCTGTTGTGGACCTCGTGCCTGACCAGTACAAACAGCAAGTCACCAGTGCGTCCAGCCTTGTGCGTAACCGACTCGATGCGTGAAACACGCCGCACGGCGTCACCCACAAGCAAAGGGTTCTCGGGCAGCCAGCGCAAGCGCCCACCGGCCCACATGCGGCGCGGCAGCGGCACGGGTGGCAGGAAACCACCACGCCTGGGATGCCCGTCCGGGCCGATTTCACTCTGGCGTTGCTTGGGCAAGAAGTAGAGCCAGTGCCATAGTGGCGGCAACACCGTCGAGCCCGTCACCGGCAGGCCGTCCTCGCGATCCAGCGTCGCGCTGAGCGCTCGCACTGGTGCTGCTGTGATGTCATCACCAAGCGTTTCGGTCTTGCCAACCCAGCTTTGCAGATGAGTCAAGGTTGCCGGATCGAGGGTTCGGGTTTGATCATTCATATTCAATGCCAACAGGCTACCATCAAGCCTCTATTCTGACCGACACCAGCAACATGCCCCTCATCAAGGACGAACTCGAACTGCTGCATTCACTCGTAGCTCTCGACCAGCACCAAAACATTGTCGAACTTGGCTGCGGTGCGGCGCAACTTTCGCGCTCCCTGCTGGCGCGTTTTCCGCACTGCAACGTGAACGCGCTGGAAGTCGACGAACGCCAGCACGCCAAGAACCTGGCCAAACCTCAAAGCGGACTGCACTTCCTGCAAGCCGGGGCACAGGCCATTCCGCTTCCAGCGGGCAAGTTTGACCTGGCGCTGATGCTGAAATCCTTGCACCACATTCCACTGGATCTTATGGACCAGGCTCTTGACGAAGTCTGGCGCGTGCTGCGACCCGGCGGTCTGCTCTATGCGCTGGAGCCGGTCTTTGCCGGCCTACACAACGAAATCATGCGCCTGTTTCACGACGAGGAACAGGTGCGCGCTGCCGCCTTGCACTCACTCCAGCGAGCAGTTGCCAGCGGCGTCTGGCAACAGGCGGCTGAAGTCTCCTTCGAACTACCGGTGCGGTACCGCGACTTCGCCGACTTCGAGCAACGCGTCATTGGCGTCACCTATCTGGACCACAGGCTGGACGCCAGTACGCTGGCGGCAGTGCGCTCACGCTTTGAGCAGCACATGGGCCCGGACGGCGCTTACTTCGAGCGCCCGATGCGGGTCAACCTGCTGCGCAAGGTGCGAGGCGATTAACGGTCATTGCACCCTCTGCTGTCATTGCGGCCCCGATCAGAGCTTGCCCCGGGCTCGATCCGGGGTCCGGGGTTTCAACATCCGCAATCCAGGAGCCGCGTGGCACTGGATGCCGGGTCAAGCCCGGCATGACGCAACGTGCCATAGCGGAAACCAGTTACCGGCTACAGAACCTTGTCCAGCGCAGCTGCAAGCTGCGCCACGGTACGATCCACGTTGTGCCACTTTTCCAGGCCGAACAGGCCCACGCGGAAAGTCATGAAGTCGGACGGCTCATCGCACTGCAGCGGCACACCGGCAGCGGTTTGCAGACCCGCTGCGAGGAACTTGCGGCTCGACTGGATCTCGGGGTCTTCGGTGTAGCTCACCACCACGCCTGGCGCCTTGAACCCCTCGGCTGCCACGCTGGGGATGCTCCGACTCTCGAACAGGGCGCGCACCTTGGCGCCAAGCTCAATCTGCTCGTCACGCACTTTCGCAAACCCGTAAGCCTGGGTTTCTTTCATGATCTCGCACATACGTGTCAGTGCATCGGTTGGCATGGTGGCGTGGTAGGCGTGGGCGCCTCCTTCGTAAGTCTCCATGATCTGCAGCCACTTCTTGAGGTCACAGGCATAGCTGCTGCTGGTCGTGCCGTCGATGGCGGCGCGGGCACGCTCGCTGAGCATCACCATCGCGCAGCAGGGTGAACTGCTCCAGCCCTTCTGCGGTGCGCTCACCAGAATATCGACACCGATATCGACCATATCCACCCACATCGCACCCGAGGCGATGCAGTCCAGCACAAACAGGCCGCCAACTTCATGCACCGCCGCAGCGACCGTGCGCAGGTAATCGTCGGGCAGCATCATGCCGCTGGAGGTTTCCACGTGCGGTGCGAAAACCACGTCCGGCTTCTTTGCGCGGATCGCAGCCACCACTTCGTCGACAGGCGCCGGCACCCAGGGCGCCTGTTTGCCGCTGCCAACCCGACGCGCCTTGAGCACGGTCGATTCGGCGGCAATACGGCCCATGTCCAGAATCTGTGTCCAGCGAAAACTGAACCAGCCATTGCGGATGATCAGCACCTTCTTGTCCGCTGCAAACTGGCGCGCCACCGCTTCCATGCCGAAAGTTCCGCTGCCAGGCACGATCACCGTCGAGCGGGCGTGGTACACCGATTTCAGAATGCCGGAGATCTCCTTCATCACACCCTGAAAGCTTTTCGACATGTGATTGAGCGAGCGGTCGGTATAGACCACCGAAAATTCAAGCAGACCATCGGGATCGACATTGGCTAACAGGCCGGGCATGGGAGGCTCCTTTTCAAGTTCAAATGGTGTCAGCGGCAGGGCTGCTGATCGATCATGTCAGCATAGCATGTAGCGCCAGCGCCCTTAGTAGCCCAGCGCCAGCCCGGTATTGCGGCGCGGATCGTTGGCGCCATAGAAAAGGTTCTTGCCGACCGGCTTGCCGCCCAGCGAGGGCGCGCCAACCAGTATCACCGCCAGGTGGTTGCCCGGCTGCGGCGGACCCAGCTTGTGGCCCATGTCCACCAGAATCTTGCGCGTGTCAGGACTGATGCCAAAGGTATCCACATTGGTCAGGTCGGGCAGCCACTGCTGGTGGAAGCGCGGCGCATCCACCGCTTCCTGCGCATTCATGCCGTAATCGATCACGTTCAGAATGGTGTGGGTCACTGCGGTGATGATGCGGCTGCCACCGGGCGTGCCCAGCACCATGACCGGCTTGCCGTCTTTGGTGACCAGCGTCGGGCTCATGGAACTCAGAGGCCGCTTGCCCGGCGCGATGGCGTTGGCTTCACCCTGCACCAACCCATAAGCATTGGGCACACCGATCTTGACCGTGAAATCGTCCATCTCATTGTTCAACAGCACACCTGTGCCCGGCACCGTGACTCTGGCACCAAACCATTCGTTCAGGGTGTAGGTCACGGCCACCGCGTTGCCGTCCTTGTCCACAATCGAAAAGTGCGTCGTGTTGTTGCCTTCATGCGGCTCCACACCCGGCTTCATATCTTTCGAAACGCCAGCCTTGCCCGGATCGATGGCGGCACGAATCTTGGCGGCATAAGCCTTGTCCAGCAAGCGATCCAGCGGATTCTTCACAAAGTCCGGGTCACCCAGGTAGCTGTTGCGGTCCAGATAGGCGTGGCGCATGGCCTCGATCTGGTAGTGCGTGGCCTGCGCCGAGCGAAAGCCGAGTTCCTTGAGCGGATAGCCTTCCACGATATTGAGAATTTCGCAGATCACCACGCCGCCCGAACTCGGCGGTGGTGCCGAGACGATGTGGTAGCCGCGGTAATCGCACTCCACCGGTGCCATCTCGCGCACCTTGTACTGGTCGAGGTCGGCCTGACTCAGAATGCCTTTGCCGGCGGTGCTGGCGGCAACCAGCGCCTTCGCCACGGCCCCCTTGTAGAAGCCGTCTGTGCCGCGCTGGCTGATCAGGCGAAGCGTTTTGGCCAGGTCTTTTTGCACCAGCTTCTGACCGCTTTCAAAAGCCTGGCCCTGCTTGAGAAAAATCGCGGCCGACGGCGCATCTTTGCGCAAGTCATCTGTGACAGTACGCAAAAGGTCAACATCGCCCTGCTGCAACACAAAGCCACGCTCGGCCAGCGCGATGGCCGGCGCTATCAGCGCGGCGCGCGGCATGGTGCCGTACTTAGTGCGCGCCAGTTCCAGCCCCGCCACGGACCCCGGAACTGCGACCGCAAGGTAGCCGAGCGTGCTCAACCCCTTGATCACCTTGCCATCGGCATCCAGGTACATATTGGCGCTCGCTGCCAGCGGCGCCTTTTCACGAAAATCAAGAAAGGTTTTGCGACCATCGGCGAGTTGCAGCGTCATGAAACCGCCGCCACCCAGATTACCGGCCGCCGGATAGACCACCGCCAGTGCATAGCCGACAGCGACCGCAGCATCCACCGCGTTGCCGCCACGCTTCAACACATCGACGCCAATCTGCGTCGCCAGATGCTGCGCCGTTACCACCATGGCGTGTTCGGCCGCCACCGGTGCCACCGAGGCTGCGTGACCGGTGGAGTGACAAAGAAAGGTAGCGCTGGCAATCAAAGCCAGGCGAACAGACAGCTTTTGCATGGTGGTGAGTCTCCGAATGAGGGGCGGCAGGGTGTCTGCATTGCCACCAGCACTCTAGCAGGAATCGGAAAAGCGCAGACGGGGAGGATCCGGCTGACGGGGGACATTCGCGGAGCCATCGGCTGCGGCACTCTTGGCCCGCAAAAGCCTCAGAGCCGGATTTGCAACTGCCATCTGCATCAGCCAGGGTCCGAGACCTCGGGCGACGCGGATTGCGGCACCCTGCTGTCACCGGGTGTCAGTTGCCAAAAGATGCTGGCCGAGGCCAGTGTCATCAACCCCATGCAGACAAATGTGGCGTGGAAGGCATTGAGCGTCTGCGCCGACGTTGCGCTGCCAAACAGGCCTGTGAATGCCGCCAGCACGCCACCGGCGCTGGCCACGCCCATGCCGATGGCCAGCATCTGCACCATCGACAAGAGGGCATTGCCGCTGCTGGCGTGGTTCGGATCCAGGTCCTTCAGCGTCAGTGTGTTCATGGACGTGAACTGCAGCGAGTTGACGGCGCCAAAGCAGGTCAGTTGCAGGGAAAGCACCCACCATGGGTGGTCCGGTGAAGCCAGCGCAAAGCTTGCCATGATCAAACCCAGCAGCATGGTGTTGACCACCAGCACACGCCGGTAGCCCACGCGCGTGATCAGCGTGGTGACCAGACGCTTGACCGTCATGGCGGCCAGAGCGACGGGCAGCATCATCATGCCGGCGTGGAACGGCGAATAGCCCATGCTGAGCTGCAGCAGCAGAGGCACCATCAAGGGCATGCCGGAACTACCCAGGCGCGAAAACAGGTTACCCAGCAAGCCGACGCTCAAGCTTGGATTTGAAAACAGATCGGGTGGAAAAAGCGGATTGTCATGCCGCGCCGCGTGCAGCCAGTAGGAGCTAAGACTCGCCAGGCCGAAGATGATCAGCAGCAGGACGCCAGCATGACTCAGACCCAGACTCGACATGCCATCGAGCGCCAGCGAAACGCAGACCATGCCAAACGCCAGCAGCAGGTAGCCCACGAGGTCGAAGCGTGCCGCTTGTTCCAGCGGCGCGCCGCGCATGTAGATCAGTGTGGCTACAGCACCAACCAGACCAACTGGCAGATTGATCAGGAAGATCCAGTGCCAGGACGCGACCTCGACCAGCCAGCCGCCCAATGTCGGGCCCATCAGCGGGCCGATCAATCCCGGAATCGCGACAAAACTCATGGCCGGCAAGAAGTGACTGCGCGGAAATGATCTGAGCACCGACAGGCGACCCACTGGCAGCAGCAGAGCGCCCCCCATGCCCTGCACCACCCGCGCTGCAACCAGCTGGGTCAAACTGGCTGAGGCCGCGCACAGCAGCGAGCCGACCACAAACATCGCAATCGCACCGACATAGACGCGGCGTGTGCCGAAACGGTCGGCGATCCAGCCCGAGGCCGGAATCAGCATCGCCATCGTCAGCGAATACGACACCACCACCGACTGCATGCGCAGCGGACTCTCGCCCAGGCTGCGTGCCATGGCCGGCAGGGCGGTGTTGACGATGGTGGCGTCCAGCGTCTGCATGAAGAAACCGCAGGCCACCAGCCAGAGCAAGGCATTGAGCTCTTTTTGCTCCCTGGCGCTGACCCACGGAATTTTCATGCACTCAAGGCTTGACAAACTTCAGCACGAACTCGTCCTTGGGCTGCGCCGGCTCTGGCGTATTCTTGTCACGCGGGTCTGACGGGTTGCGCAGAAAATCGGCAGTCCCCGCGAGCTTGAACCCGGCCGCCTCGACCTCCTGACGCAGGAAGGCTTCTTCGATTCTGTGCAGGGTTCCCGATTCGCTGATGCCGGTCCCGACTCTGCCCGCATGGTCCGCAATCACGTAGTGGCCACCCGATTTCAATCCAGCAAACACGGCTGCGTTCATGCGGGCGCGGTCAACCCCCATGTGACCGAGGTCGTGGTAGTTGAACATCAGCGTAACCAGGTCAAGCCGGCCTGCAAGTTCCGGCGGCACCGGGTCTTC
>JBAXNI010000130.1:0-7662 GCA_037133835.1 Comamonadaceae bacterium
ACGGCACCACAAGCGCCACCATCAGCGGAGCGACGCTGGCGGGCACGGTGTACGCGGGCGACGCTGTCACGCTCGCCAATGCCACGAGTGGAACTTTTGCCGACCCGGACGTGGGTACGGCCAAGCCTGTGAGCATGTCGGCAACGATCAGCGGAGCGGGTGCGACGAATTACGTGCTGAAGCAGCAGGCGGGATTGGCAGCCGACATCACCAGTGCCGCAGCTTCAGCGGGCTCGCTGGTGGCTCAACTGACACCGGCAGCACAGAGCCCGTCTGTCACGACACAGGTGGCCTTTGCCGGCAGTTCGGCACAAACGCCGATCTTGATTTCTTTCGGGGCAGGTGTTGCAGCGCCTGCTTCGACATCCGTCGCATCCAGCCCGTCAGCGAGCAGCCCGTCAACGACTTCGTCCAGCGCACCGGCGCCGACGGCAAGCACGGACAGCTCGGATCAGAAGTCGGCGACCGCAGCACCCAATACCGGGTCCGGTGCTGGATCGGCTTCAACGACGTCGGCGCAGGACAGCAGCACGGCATTGAAGCCGGCTGCCTCGACGCCGCCACCCGCGCCGGCAAACGCCGCAGCGCCAGCCAGCCGTCAGCCAAGCCCGCCGGTGGCTGCGCAGGCCAAGGCCACAGCAGCGGCGGCCGTGTCGACCACCAGCAGGGCGGCAGCCGTTTCGACAGCCGCCGCAAAGACTGCTCCGGCACGGGCCAACACGCCCGTTGCCAAGCAGGGTCCTGGCAATGTCAATGCCGGGTTGGCCGGTAAGGGAATGGGTGGTGCGCCTGGTTTGGCCGGTCTGGGCACGAAGGTGCCAGACGCCATCAGGAACTTTGCGGCCTCGGTGCCTGACGTGGTAGGACAAAAGAACCCCTTGCTTGCCGAGAACCGGATTGTGCCGAAAGCGCCTGAGCCCGACGTGCGAACACTGCGGCAGGATGAATTCACGCAGTCCTATGATGTCTTGCCCTCCGCCATGAGTCCGACCGTCAATGCGAAAGCCCGGCAGTCGAAAGCCGATATCCTCTACGAGGAAGGTATGGAAGTGGTTAACTTCGTGAATATGCTGGTGCTGAAAATAATACCGTGATCTGAATGTAATTGGCTTGTGAAAATTTTTATCGGAGTGTCTATGTTGGACTGGTTTCATACTTTCTCGAACCTTCAGATCGGCGCCATGGTTCTGGCCATCGGACTCGTCGTGACGACTTTGGCACCCTATGCGGTCCGGCGTCATTTCAAACTTGATCCGAGCGAGCACACGGCCAAGGGTGCGGAGGAGTCGTTCAAGCTGTTCATTTCGCTCACCCTTTTGCTACTTGCTTTTTGTCTGGTTCGGATGCAGGGCGACCATAGAGGAGCCGAAGATCTGGTGTCGCGTGAGGGAACGATTCTTGTCAAACTCGATAAATCGTACGAGGCATTCGGCGGCGAGATTGGCCCCAAACTGCAAGCCGATCTGTTGAAGTACGCAAAGCTGGTGGTCAGTGAGGAGTGGCGCTTGCTGGAGCGGGGTGGCCGCAATGACAAGGTCAGCGAATTGCTCGCCTCGCTGTCGCGCGAATCCAAGCAGCTTGATCCCAAGACGCCAGCGCAACAGGTGGCGCGCTCCGAGATCATCCAGAGCTTCAATCAATTGGCGGATCTGCGCGAGGCGCGTGTCGCTGCCAGCCGCCTCCAATTGCCAAGCTACTATTGGTTTGCCATTTTTTGCTCCATCTTCTTCTACACCTTGTTCGCCTGGTTTCAAAGCCCGCTGCCAAAGCTGGTGACGTATGTGGGCGGTGTGACCTGCGGCTTGTGCCTGCTGATGACGGTGCTGATTGCGACGGCCGGAATTTACGAGGGTGAAAGTGCGGTGACGTCGGAACCCATCCAGTTGGCCATCAGCCAGATGAACAAGACTACGCCAATCAAGCCATAGGAAGGACCATGGATTCTGTCATCGAAGAAGTACCGGCTGACGCTCACTTTGGGCGTTTGAAGTCCAGGACATTGAGGTTCCTGATTGCCGAAAGCACGATTTTGATCGTGCTGATTCTCAATACCGTCGTGTTCCTGTCGGCCACGCTGAATCCCGAGGCAATGGCACGGTTTGGGCACTGGGTGACGCACATCGATATGGCGTGCGTGCTGTACTTTGTGTTTGAGGCTGCATTGAAGTTATGGGCGCTGGGGAGAACGCGCTATTTTGCGAACCGCTGGAACACGTTCGACTTCTTCATTGTGTTGGCCAGCCTGCCGGTGCTGCTTGCCGCCTTTGTCGATCTGCCCGAGCACATGATGGCCGCCGTTCTCACCTTGCGCTTTGCGCGCTTCCTGCGGGTGCTACGGATGGTGCGCTATGTTCACGCGTCCAGGGCGCTGGTCATGCTGCGTGGCCCGATCTTTTCGTTGGTGGTGTTGGTGGCCTATAAGTCTTTCATTCTCGATACACCGGAAATGCTGCCGCAGGGAACGGAGAAGTGGGCCGTCAATGCCTATCAGTTCCTGATCGTGATGTTGGCGTTCTGGCTGCTTTCACGGCTCTATGGCATGTTTGACACGGTGGTCGTGCGACCCAAGACGCTAGGTGTCGAGGCCAAGCTTGACGGTCTGCTGATGTCGTTTGTGCGAACGCTGGTCGGTTTGGCGTGTTTGATGACCGGCTTCATCCTGGGTCTGAAAAACATGGGGCAGGACCCGTGGACCATTCTTGCAGGGATCGGGATTGGTGGTATGGCGGTAGCCTTTGCCGCACAGGATACGATCGCCAACATCATCTCGGGCGTGTTCCTTTTTCTGCAGCGCCCCTTCAAGATCGGCGAACGCATCACCATTGCCGGCATTACCGGGAAGGTTGTCAGCATCGGATTGCGATCAGTCGCCGTCCAGCCGCCCACGGGCGAACTGGCAATTATTCCGAACAAGAATTTCACCGGCAATCCCCTGTTCAATATTGACGCCAGAACCGCGTATTTCAATCGCATCACTTTGCCAATCGATGCCGAAACGACGGCCGCCAAACTGGAGGAAGCAATCGCCCTCCTGTACGACATTGGCAAGTCAGCAGGTGATCTGCTGGTCTACCATTTTGTGAACTTTGACCGCATACCTGGTGACGGTTCCTTCATCGTTGACTTCGTTATCCTGGTGAAGAAATGGAGTCCCGATGAGAAAGCGAAGTACCCCGATGACGGGACCAAGATGATCATGGTGCCGACAGCGATCAAGATCGAAGTGGTACGCCGCTTTGCGGAAGCGGGCATTGCGTTCCACCGGCTCGATGCGATGGTCCTGACCGGCGGAGTCAAGCCAGCCTGAGTCCGCAGCGGCAGGGTCCGAGTCAGCCTTGGCCGGCTGGGTTCGCGACCCTGTCATGCATTCTTCATGTCGTGGCCTTCTGGTTCGTATAAAGTACTGCGTTCAGCGCAATCAACATGAGACCAACCATGCAGGGTGAGAAGAAGCACGACCTATTTTTGCGGACACCACTGCTTGATGGCGGCGATCCGGGACTTAAGCGTGAGGAAATCCGCCGCTATTTCCACAGCACCTACGATCGCTACGAGTTGCTGTTCGAAGTACTGACTCAGGACGAGGCGTATTACCGCAAACCGATTGCGCTGCGTCATCCCCTGATCTTTTATTTTGGTCATACGGCTACCTTCTTTATCAACAAGCTCATCATTGCCAAGTTGGTCAAAGAGCGCATCAATTCCCGCTTTGAGTCCATGTTTGCTGTGGGCGTTGACGAAATGAGCTGGGATGACCTCAGTGAAGCGCATTACGACTGGCCGGCGGTAGCCGAAGTCAAGGCCTACCGGAATCAGGTGCGAGTTGTGGTTGACGGTCTCATCAGCGATCTGCCGCTGGGCTTGCCGATAGGCTGGAACAGTCCTTGGTGGGCCATCCTGATGGGGATAGAGCACGAGCGCATTCACCTTGAAACCTCATCCGTGCTGATACGCCAGCACGAATTGCGCTACGTGCGCCCTCATCCAGCGTGGCAACACTGCACCAGGTCTGGCGCCGCCCCGGCGAACGAGTTGATCGAAGTGGCTGCCGGCAAGCTTGTACTCGGCAAGGACCGGCGAGCTTTGCTATATGGCTGGGACAACGAGTATGGGCAGCACGAAGCCAGCGTTGCCGCCTTCCAGGTCAGCCGGTATCTGGTAAGCAACGGCGAGTTTCTTCCTTTTGTGCAGGACGGGGCCTACGCCAGCGAGCGCTACTGGGAGGAGGAAGGTCTTGCGTGGAGAAAATTTTCACAGGTTGTTCATCCGACCTTCTGGGTAAGGGAAGGCAACAACTGGCGACTCAGGGTCATGCTGGAAGAAATCGCCATGCCGTGGGATTGGCCGGTGGAGGTCAATTTTCACGAAGCCCAGGCCTTCTGCAACTGGAAGAAGGAAATGACCGGGCAGTTGGTACGACTGCCAACCGAGGACGAGTGGTATCGGCTGCATGCCGATGCCGGTTTGTCGGAAACACCGAACGACAGGGTGGCACCCGCGAACATCCATCTGGATCATTACGCCTCATCCTGCCCGGTCAACGACTTCAGCCAGGGCCGCTTGCATGACGTGGTTGGCAACGTCTGGCAGTGGACGCAGACTCCCATCTACCCGTTTGACGGTTTTGAGGTTCATCCGTATTACGATGACTTCACGACACCCACGTACGATACGCGCCATAACCTGATCAAGGGAGGTTCCTGGATCTCCTGCGGCAATGAAACCCTGGTCAGCGCGCGATTTGCCTTTCGTCGACATTTTTTCCAGCATGCCGGGTTTCGATACGTCGTTGCACAGGCGCCGTCCATGCCGGCTTCGCCAATCTACGAGACCGACAAGCAGCTCTCGGAATATGCTGAATTTCATTATGGCGACGAGTTCTGGGGAACACCCAATTTCCCGAAAGCGCTGGCACAGCTTGCCATTGGTGCCATGGGACACAGACCCGCCGCCCATGCCCTGGATCTGGGTTGTGCGACGGGGAGGGCAACGTTCGAGCTCGCGCGGCACTTCACGCACGTCACCGGCATCGATTTTTCAGCACGTTTCATTGACCTCGGGGTGCAGTTGGCAAGACTGGGCGTCGCACGCTACACCGTGGCGGATGAGGGTGAGCTGGTTTCCTACCGGGAGCGCAAACTGAAGGATCTGGGGCTCGAAGAAGCGCGCAACCATGTCGACTTTTTCCAGGGCGACGCCTGCAATCTGAAACCACATTTTTCCGGTTACGACCTGATTCTTGCAGCCAACCTGATCGACCGGCTCTACAGTCCATCGAAATTTCTCCAGTCAGTGCACGAACGGCTCAATGTTGGTGGCTTGCTCCTGATTGCTTCACCCTATACCTGGCTTGCGGAACACACGCCGCGCGAAGAGTGGGTGGGCGGCTTCAAGCAGGACGGAGAAAATGTCACGACACTCGATGGTTTGAAGCAGGTGCTCGCGGCCCGCTTCCGCCTTGTTCAGGGGCCAATCGATGTGGCATTTGTCATCCGCGAGACGCGCAGAAAGTTCCAGCACAGCTGCTCCGAAGTGACGATCTGGGAGCGCATCGCCTGAGCCCGGGGCCGCGCACGTTCAGATGCGTTTCAGATCCTGAATTTCCTGGCGCAACCTGCCCAGTTCCTGCATGAGTGCCTGATACTGGTCTTCAGCAGCGCCCGGGGCTGTGGCCGATTCCTCCTCTGCCGCGGTCGCCTCGCCGGATTCATCGCGAATCACCTTGCCACTCTTGACTTCATCAAAAGAAAACTCATAGAGGTAATAAATGATGATGCCGCCAAAGAAGTTCATGACAACGTAGGACATGAGCAGAAAGTAGGGCAGCAGGTAGAAATAGGCGTAGGGGTATTCCTTGATCAGTACCGACGCAACACCTTCAAGGTCGTACAGGGCCGCCACCCGGAACAATGTGTACATACCAGTGTGAAGTTCGCCAAAAAGTTCGGGGTGGGTCTTGCCGAACAGCGCGTGCCCGGCCAGGGCAAAGATGAACAGCACCAGTAGCATCAGGAAGGTGATGGAGACGCAGCCGGTGACTGACTTCAGGATGATGGAACTGATGAGCCGCAGGGACTGAATCTGTTTGAGCAGGCGCGCCAGACGGAGCACACGCAAGATCCGCAACACCGCAAAGATCGGCCACTGGCCGATCAGTGAAGTTGCGACCACGATCACATCGAAAATGTTCCAGCCATCCCGGAAAAAGGACTTGCCATGGATCCAGATGCGCAGCGCCACTTCCACAGTAAAGACGATGATCACGACATGGTCAAAAACCGTCAGCCACGATTCAAGGTCGATACCAAAGCGGGCGTTGATGTCGCTGATGAAAGCGCCATAGGTCAACAGGCCAAAGCTGAAAGCATTACCCAGGATAAGCCAGGTAAGAAGACCCATGATCAGCGGTGATTCGACCCAATTCGCAAGCCTTGCCTTGAGTCCGGACGGTTGCTGATTCTCTGACATGTTCAAGCTTCCTATTTAATTGGACGGCACTACGCGCCAGGTCTGGTTTTGAGACTTGCAACTTCTTCGCGCAGACTGGCAATTTGCATGAATACACCTCGATATTGCTCTGTGCTAAGGAAGCCTGACCTGGGCGACCCGGTCTCGCCAGGCGGGTCGTTGTCCTTGCCGGGCGCCGTGAGCTCATCAACCAGCGCGTCAAAGTCAAAGTCTTCAATGTAAAAAATGATGATCGCTGCGAAAAAACTCACCAGTACAAACGACATAACCACAAAATAGGGAATCAGGAAGTAGAAGGCGTACGGATGCTGTTTGATCAAGGTGTCGCCGACCGTGTCCAGCGCAAAAAAGTTGTTGACGCGGAACAGGGTGTACATCGCGGTATGCAATTCACCAAAAAGCTCAGGGTGGGTGCTGCCAAACAGTACATTTCCCATGAGTCCGAACATGAACAGCACGACGACCATCAGCGCCATGATGGACAGGCAACCTGAGATTGATTTGCCGAGAAGTTCAACGATCAAGCGCATCGAGTGAATCTGCCTGAGCATGCGCAGCAGACGCAACACCCGAAGAACGGCGAACGCAGGCGATTGGCCAACCAGCGAACCCGCAGTGGCTATGGCGTCGATCAGGTTCCAGGGGTCGCGCAGGAAAGAGGGACCGAATGAAATGAGCTTTGCGCCGATTTCCAGGCTAAAGGCCGCGAGTACCAGCCAGTCCAGAACATGAAACCAGGCGTTGATTGGCAGCCCGCTGAGTACGGTGAAGTCGGTGATGGCGCCTTCGTAGGTTTGCAGCGCCATGCTTGCAGCATTGAGCAACACCAATCCCATGATTGATCGTTGAAAAATGGCCGACTGCACACAGGCGGCGAGTCGGTGGAATCTCTGTTCCGAGGAATGATCAGGTGACAAGGCTGGGCTCGCGCAGGGTGGGATTCGTGTGCATATTACCCCAGCCTGATCGGTAGCGTCATGACGCGCGAAATGTTGACATTGGCCTCGGGAAATGGCGGTTCCGCTATATCGACAATATATCATAATATGAATATGCATAGCATAATTTGAAATTTATTTGAACTTGTGAGAGAATTGCGGAACTGCACTAAATTACCCCCATATCAGGAGACAACATGACAGCAGTTCCCGAGAATTCATCCGGTGGTGCCGCGCATGACGCGGACAGCCAGGA
>JBAXNI010000131.1:0-7654 GCA_037133835.1 Comamonadaceae bacterium
GGATGAGTGGTTTAAGTCACACGCCTGGAAAGCGTGCGAGGGGTAAAACCCTCCGGGGGTTCGAATCCCCCCTGCTCCGCCAGCAGGTTTGGGGGAAGAGCAAATTTTTGCTCTTCCCCAGACATCCACCGTACGGGGTCTGATACATGTCCACACCAGATTTCTCCCAGGGCGCCGCCTATGTGCGCGGACAGTATCTGCCAATTTCCCAAGCCAGTATTCCCATCACCGATTGGGGCTTTCTGCGCTCGGACGCCACCTACGATGTGGTGACGGTGTGGGATGGTGCCTTCTTCCGGATCGATGTTCATCTGGAGCGTTTCCGGCGCAGTTGTCAGCGCTGGCGGCTCGACACGGGTCTGTCGGATGAACAGATAGCTGAGGTGTTGGCGCAATGCGTACGCCTGAGCGGTCTGCGTTCCTCTTACGTTGAAATGATTTGTACGCGCGGTCAGCCGCCCTGGGGATCGCGTGATCCGCGTCTTGCCGTCAATCAGTTTTATGCGTTTGCCGTGCCCTTTGTCTGGATTGCCAATGAGAAGCAGCGCGAGCAAGGCCTGCATGTGATGATCAGCAACGTACAGCGCATCCCTGCAACTTCGGTGGATCCATCGGCCAAGAACTACCACTGGAATGACCTGACCATGGGCTTGCTCGGCGCGCTCGACGCGGGCGCCGACACGGTGTTGCTGGTGGACAGCCACGACAACGTCGTTGAGGGTCCGGGTTTCAACGTTTTCTGCATCAGTCAGGGTGCTTTGGTTACACCCGATCAAGGCATGCTGGAAGGCGTATCGAGGCGTACCGTCATCGAGATCGCACGATCGCTGGGGCTGGAAGTTCAAATGCGCGCATTGCCGGCACAGGAGTTGCGCCGCGCTGAAGAAGTGCTGCTCTCGACATCAGGCGGCGGCGTGCTCCCGGTAAGCAGAGTCGACCAGCAGGTCATCGGCCATGGCAAGGCGGGCCCGATCACACGTCAGTTGGTAAAAACCTATTGGGACTGGCATGCCGACCCGAACTACAGCAGGCCGATCAATTATTCGCTTTGAGCCGTCAGGCCAGCGCCTTGTAGAGCATGTAGGCTGCCAGCAAATACAGGATACTGGCAAAGACCCGCTTGAGTTGTTTGACCGGTAATTTGTGCGCGGCGCGCGCCCCCAGTGGCGCTGTCAGCACGCTGGAACTTGCAATCACGAGCAGCGCGGGAAGCCAGATGTAGCCAAACGAGTAGGGTGGCAGATTCTGCACACTCTGACCGGCGACCACATAGCCGACGACGTTGGCCAGGGCAATCGGAAAACCCAGTGCCGCCGAGGTGGCCACTGCGTTATGAATGGCGACGTTACACCATGTCATGAAGGGCACGCTGATGAAGCCGCCACCAGCGCCGACCAATCCGGAGAGAAAGCCAATCACGCCGCCGGCTCCCAACAGGCCACCCATGCCCGGAACCTGGCGCGTTGGCGCCGGCTTCTTGTCCAGAAACATTTGTGTCGCGGAGAAACTTACAAAGACAGCAAAGAACATCGCCAGCGACGTGCCTTTGAGCAGCGCAAACACACCCATGCTGGCCAGTGCGCCGCCGAGCACAATGCCTGGCGCCAGACCCTTGACCACGTCCCAGCGAACGGCACCCCGCTTGTGGTGCGCGCGCACGCTGGAGATGGAGGTGAAAATGATGGTGGCCATCGACGTGGCAATCGCCATCTTGACAGTCAGGTCCGGTCCAACCGAGCGTGCCGAAAGGATCAGCGTGATGAAGGGAACCATCAACATGCCACCGCCAATGCCCAGCAAGCCGGCGAGAAAGCCGGTGCTCAATCCGAGAGCAGCAAGTTCAACGATCAGCAGGGGTTCAAGGTTCATTGGCGTGGCTCTGGTTGGTAGGTGTCTGCAAGTGCCACCGGACCGGCATCCTGAACCGGGGTTCAGGTGGGCGAGGTCAACTGCTCATTGGGTTCATCTGACGCGAGATGATCACGCTTGAACAGCGATGTTCCAAGCCCGGGCTCTATGAGCATTGGTTCAAGGAAATATACAGCCCGGCGAGCACTGCAGACGAATCAGATTGTAGGCTCTGCAGGCAACTTCTGCAGGGGTGAAAATGCTTCTAAAGCAGACGGCCGTCGTCGCCCAGGGCGGCGTCAAGTCGTTGCAGCAAGGAATCCAGCAGCGCATCGTGCTCACCCATTGATGCAGTTGCCTGTGTGGCCGCGGCCGGGCTCGTCTGGTCTGTCAGGTCAAAGGCCAGATTCAGGGCGGCCAGAACCGCAATGCGGTCGCGCGCCTTGACCTTGCCGCCGTCTCGGATCTTGCACATCGCGCTGTCCACCCGTGCAACCGCTTCCAGCAATTGCTGATCGCCGCCTTCAGGACAACCCAGCAGGTAGCTCTGTCCCATGATCTGTACTTCAAGCTGTTTCATGGTGTGCTCTATTGCTTGGTGTTGGAGCTTGCTTCGGGCAGCCGCTCCAGCAAGGCATCAACGCGCGCGCGCGCCGCACCAAGCCGGGACTTCAGGGAGTCGCGCTCGTGCGTCAGGGCATCGACTTGCGCGCCGAGCAGGACGTTGGTTCGTTGCAGTTCCTGGTAGCGCAAGAGCAAGCGCTCAACGCGTTCCGCAATTTGGTCGATTTGGGTCGAGTTCGCCATAGGCGCATTGTAGGGTTTGTAAAAAACAATCGGCGGTAGAATTCCAGCGTTGGTGCTCGCGGTGTGGTTCACACGCCGCAGTTCAACGGGAAGCAGGAGGTCAGAGGGTTTGCACTTGGCTAGTCGAAGTGCACAGCGATCTGGCTAACCTGCGCTGCCCCCGCAACGGTAAGTGGACGAATCTTTTGATTCCGCTTCCATCACGGCCACTGAGCGTTTTGAACACGCGCTTGGGAAGGCGATGGAGGTTGGTCCACCAGCCCGGATACCGGCCAACACGGTGGTTGCACGCCTGGCGTGCGACCGTGATGCCCAAGCACTGTCGGGGACGACGGTGAGGGTTCTTTGTTGATTGATTCCTTTCATGAAATATTGTTTTCCGTATCGAGGCCCCTTGGTCGTGGCTCTGCTGTGTTCTCTGTCTTTTGGAGTTCTTGCGCAAAGTGTTGTCAAGACGGTTGAGTTCCAGCAAACGGTGGTAACCGCCAATCGCTCCGAGCAACTCCTGGTTGATGCTTTGCCGCATACCACGGTGCTGGGACGCGATGTGATTGAACGTTCGCAAGCCGTCGATTTGCCGAGCCTGCTGGCGAGTGAAGCTGGCTTTCAGTTCACCCAGAACGGTGGCCGTGGTACGGCAGCGAGTTTGTTCCTGCGCGGGAGTGCCTCGCTTCAGGTCTTGGTGCTGATAGACGGTGTACCGCTGACGAAGCAGGACAGCACCGGCAGCGTGAGCCTGGAGCACATCATGCTTGATCAGGTCGAACGTGTGGAGGTCGTGCGTGGCAATGTGTCCGCGATTTATGGCAGCGGTGCAGTAGGCGGTGTGATCCAGGTATTCATGCGCAAAGGCGACGGCACACCCAAGGCCTTTGCGTCGATTGAAATCGGTTCCTACGGCAGTTCGCGTGCTTCAGCTGGCTTGAGTGGCCAGACCGGCGGGACCAATTTCTTGATTGGGATGGGTCGGACCGTCACGAGTGGTTTTTCGGCAATGAACACGAGCCAGTATCCGAACGAGAATCCGGATGCTGATGGTTACCGAAACAGCAACTTCAACCTTGGTCTGACCCAGACTCTGGCGCCGGGTCACACACTGGGCTTGCGCGTCCAGGGAAGTGATGGTCAGTTCGATACCGATGGCGGCGGCTTTGGCACGCCAACTGCCATCTACAAGGGCGCCAGCAAACTCGATACCTGGTCGGTCTACAGCCACAACCAGATCACGAGCGACTGGCTCAGTCAGATCACCTTTAGCCGGGGACACGAACTCTCGACTTACGACGCCAGTCTGAGCGCCTTTCCGTACGACAGTCAGGCCACGACGAACAGCCGGACGGTCAACTGGCACAACTCTGTGTCGCTCGGCAATTGGCTGCTGACAGCCGGTGTCGAGTCGCAGCATCAGTCCATCGATACGAGCGACAGTGACGCCACGCAACTCAACCGTGAGCGCAGTCTGACATCCCTCTTTGCCGGCTTGTCCGGCGCGCTGGGTGCCCATGCAATTCAACTTAACCTGCGACGCGACAATGCCGATGGTCTCGCCGCTGAAACCACTGGCTACGCAGGTTACAGCTACCAATTCCAGCCGGCCTGGAAGCTGATTGCCAGCGCCTCGACTGCCTTCAACCTGCCACCGCTGGGCTATCTTTATGACCCGTTTTCGGGCAATCCGGCACTCAAGCCGGAAACTGCCCGTTCGACCGAGCTGGGCTTGCAGTGGGCGCAGGACAGGCAGGTCGCGCGTGCCACCCTTTTCAAGACGCGCACGGCGAACCTGCTGCTCTACGACATGGCAAGCTGGAGCTTCAATAACGTGACAGATTCAAGCAACCTCGGGCTGGAACTGAGCTACAGCGGCAGAGTTGCCGGTGCCGATTTACGTGCCAGCCTGACGCTGCAGGATCCGCGCGACGAGAGCACCGGCATGCGCCTGATTCGGCGCGCCCGCAGCATGGCATCCTTTGGTGCCTCGCTGCCGCTGGGCGCGTGGACCATCGGCGGCGACCTGCGCTACACGGCCGAGCGTCCCGACATCGTCACGGTGCCAGCACTGCCAGCCTATACGCTGTTGAATATCAGCACCCGCCACGCCCTGACGCGCGAGTTGGCATGGACGACGCGCATCGACAATCTGTTCGATCGCCAGTACCAAACGGCTTACGGTTACAACCAGCCTGGCCGTGCGCTCTACGTCGGCCTGGTGTGGACGCAGAAATAGCCGCATTGGCATTGTCATGACACGCAGACGCCTTGTTTCCCTGATCCTGGCCGGTTGCCTGCTGGCTGCCGGAACTGCGCAGGCTCTGCAGGTGACGGACGACCGGGGTGTGATCGTGAATTTTGCCCGGGCGCCGCAACGCATTGTCAGTCTGCTGCCCTCCCTGACGGAAAGCGTCTGCGCGCTCGGCCAGTGTCGGCGATTGGTCGGTGTGGACCGCTATTCCAATTATCCTGAAAGCGTGCAGGCGCTGGCCAAGGTGGGCGGTGGACTCGATCCCAATCTGGAGGCGGTGATTGCGCTCAAGCCCGACGTTGTAATGATGGCGTCATCGGCGCCAGTGGGTGAACGCCTGCAGTCCCTGGGCATCAAGGTGGTCGCGCTGGAGCCCAAGACCCACGCCGATGTGCGCCGCGTGCTCGAAGCCATTGGCCGCTTGCTTGAGGTCAGCAATGCGACGCAGGTCTGGCTCGACATTGAGTCTGGAATGTTGGCGGCCGTGCAGAGCCTTCCACCGGGCGTGGAAATGACGCGCGTCTACTTTGAAGTCAACAGCGCACCGTATGCGGCCAGCGAATCCTCGTTCATCGGCGAGACCTTGAGTCGGCTTGGTGTGAAGAACATTGTTCCCGGCAACCTCGGTCCGTTTCCGAAACTCAATCCGGAGTATGTCGTGCGCGCCAATCCGGACGTCATCATGGTGGGAGACCGAAGTTACACCGGCTTGCAGGGCCGTCCAGGATGGGCGGGCATACGCGCCATTCGCGAAGGGCGGGTCTGCGTCTTCACGGCGGCTCAAGCCGATGTCGTCGTGCGACCCGGACCGCGCATGGCCGAGGGAGCCCGGATCATGGCCCGTTGCCTTTTGGAATTGCAGCAATGACTGGCCCGTATCGCCAGCAGCGCATAGCTTATTTGCTGGGTCTGGGGCTGCTGCTGGCCAGTACCTTGCTGGTCCTGCTTGGAGCGAGTGTCGGCAGCACGGGGTTTGAAAGTGTGCTGCAAGTCTGGAGCGATCCTCTGGCGCTTCAGATTGTTCAGGACATCCGCTTGCCCCGCACACTGGGCGCGTGGCTGGCTGGGGCGCTGTTGGGCCTTGCGGGCGCCGTTGCCCAAGGGTTGTTTCGCAATCCTCTGGCTGACCCTTACCTGCTGGGCAGTGCGTCCGGCGCTTCCTTGGGTGTTGCAGGCGCTTTGGTCTTTTTTGGTGTTTCGCCGTTTGCGGCGCAGTGGCTGGTGCGACTGGGGTTGACCGGCGCGGCATTTGGCGGAGCCGTCGCTGCGGTGTTGTTGACGCTGCTGCTGGCGCGCGGTGTGCAGCACACGCTGCGTTTGTTGCTGGCCGGAGTGATCGTCGGTGTGGTACTGGGCGCGATGAGTTCCCTGATCATGCTGATGGCGCCAGAAATCATGCAGGCGATGCAGGCATTCATGCTCGGCAGTACCGGCTTCGTCGGCTGGAGTGCGTGCTCCCTGATGGCTTTCGTCTGGCTGCTGTGTCTGCTGCTCTCCTGGCTGCTTGGTTCGGCGCTGGATGGACTTTCGCTTGGTGAAGCAACCGCAGCCAGCCTGGGTTTGCCACTGCTGCAAGTGCGTGCCACGCTGATTGGCGTGCTGGCGCTGGCCACCGGGACGGCCGTGGCGCAAACCGGAATGATCGCCTTCGTCGGACTGGCAGCTCCGCATCTGGTGCGCTCGATTGCAAGATCCACGCACCGCAATCTGATCGCGCTGTCGAGTTTGATGGGTGGCGTATTGCTGCTGGCAGCCGATACCCTGGCGCGGGGCCTGCTTGCGCCGCAGGAATTGCCAGTCGGGGTGCTGACGGCTGTACTTGGTGGTGGCTATCTGCTGTGGTTGATGAACCGCAGCCACCGCATTTCTGCGGGCAGCGGGTTGTCATGAGCAGCGGGTCGGCAACGGCGATAGGCGCCACTTCGATTCGTGCCAGCCTTGGACAAGTTGAGATACTGCATGACATCAGCGTTGACTTCTCTGCCGGCTGCTGGACCAGCATCGTCGGCCCGAATGGCGCCGGCAAATCGACGATGCTCAAGGTACTCGCCGGCTTGTTGCCGCATAGCGGCGAGGTCCGGCTGCTGGGTCAACCACTGCAGCGTGTGTCGGGCCGCTCGCGCGCGCAACAGCTGGCCTGGCTTGGGCAGAACGAAGGCACGGGAGATGATCTGACCGTGTGGGACGTCGCCATGCTGGGGCGGCTGCCTTACCAGCGCTGGCTCGACGGGCCCAGTGCCGCGGATCACAGCGCGGTCGAGCAGGCTTTGCGTGCGACGCAGGCTTGGGAATGGCGGGAACGCGCGCTCGGACAACTCTCAGGGGGCGAGCGCCAGCGTGTACTGCTGGCGCGCGCGCTGGCCGTGCAGGCGCAGGTGCTGCTGATGGACGAGCCTCTGGCGAATCTGGATCCACCGCATCAGTCGGACTGGCTCGCCGTTGTGCGCGCCCTGGTGCAGCAGGGCAGGACGGTGATCAGTGTGTTGCATGAGATTTCATTTGCCCTGCACGCTGACCAGATGGTCATCATGGCGCAGGGCAGGGTGACGCATCAGGGGGCGTGTGGTGACAGCCGCACGCACCGCGCGCTGGAAGCAGTATTTGACGGGCGCATCGCCATTCACGCCCTCGGTCAGCAGTGGGTTGCCTTACCAGTCGTCAGCGGTCCTTGAAATCACAATACGTTCGCACACCGCACTTGGCGCACAGCGGCTTCCTGGCCTGGCAGATGTAGCGACCATGCAGAATCAACCAGTGGTG
>JBAXNI010000132.1:0-7463 GCA_037133835.1 Comamonadaceae bacterium
GGGAAAAACGGGTTGCCAGTGAGGTGTCCTTGGGCAGGACCTGGGAGAACGCTGGGACCAACAAGACGTCGTCGAAGGTGAGCGCTTTGCCAATGAGGCGCATGTTCTTGAGCTCCAAATGATGGATTGTAGCCACGTGGCAGCGTTCGGTGATTCCTGCACACCCGTCAGCTGCAGGATAAACTCGCCGGATGAGAAATATCCGCTATCTTCTTGCTGCCCTGGCTTGCCTGGTCAGTCTGCAGGCGGCCGCCCATTGGCTGTGGTTGGACAAGGATGGACGCAAGGTATTCAGTGACCGACCGCCATCGCCGGACGTTGCAGAAAAGGATATCTTGCAGCGGCCCGCCGTGCCAGCTGCCGCCGCTGTGCCATCAACGGGAGCGAGCGCGCCTCGACTCGGCGGGGTCGACAAGGAATTGATGGACAGGAAGAAGAGGGTCGAGGAACTTGAGATCGCCAAGCGCCGGGCGGAAGGTGAGAAAGTGGCAACATCAAAAGTTGAAAACTGCGCGCGGGCCAAGCGTGCCAAAGCCAGCCTGGACTCAGGGCGCACTCTTGCCCGAAGCAACGACAAGGGAGAACCCGAAGTACTTGACGCCGCGGCGCGTACTGCTGAATTGAGCCGGATTCAGGACATCATCGAAGCGGACTGCAATTGAGCGGGCTGACCACCATCACCTGCATCAATAGCCGCTCTTGGCACCCGGCCGCTTCTTGACGAAAAGGCCGGCGCTTCGGCTTCCCTGTTTCGCGAAGCGCTCCCGGCGCGCTACTTTCGGGTCTACGGTGAGAGGTCGATAGATTTCGACACGGTCATTCTCTCGTAGAGTTTGACTCGATGCCGTCTTGCGTCCCCAAACACCGACGATGATCCGTGCAAACGATGGCAGCAAGAACTGTTCCAGGAAACCACTGGCCTGCAGGGCTTGCAGGACCGTGCTTCCCGACGGCAACGACAGATGGACCTCGCACACCTGGCGTGGCGCCGGGGAATAAACCACGCTGACGGAAACAGGCGAACTACCCGCCATAGACCTGACCAGCCCGTTTCACGAACGCATCGACCATGCTAGTGGCAATCTTGTCGAAAACCGGGCCGACAATTTTGCTGAGTGCTGCGTTGTCAAAGCCATAGTGGAGCGTCAATTCAACTTTGCACGCACGTTGCGCGCCGTCTCCGATGGTCAAAAAATTCCACTCACCATCGAGCTTGGAGAACGGCCCGCTGACCAGTTTGATGGCCACCTGGCGATCCGGTACGTGGGTGTTTCGGGTCGTGAACGTCTGACGGATCCCACTGAACGAAATACCAATCTCGGCCGTCATTCCAGCGGCGTCGGAATTGACCACGCGGGCCCGGTCGCACCAAGGAAGAAATTCCGGATACCGATCAACGTCGGTCACCAGAACATACATCTCTGACGGCGAGTACCAGATGAGGACGGACTTGGTTACGGTTTTCATAGAATGGGGTCTGCGCGGGATTGTAGACAAGCCTTGTACGCACGACTTACAACCCCACTTTGACCCCATGGCCAAGAAACCTGAATCCACCGCCCGCATAGCTGACAACAAGAAGGCTGCCTACAACTACTTCTTTGAAGAGCGTTTTGAGGCCGGCCTGGTACTCGAAGGCTGGGAAGTGAAGTCGCTGCGCGAAGGCAAGGTGCAACTGACCGACGGCTATGTTGTCATTCGAGACGGCGAGTTGTTCATCATCGGACTGCAGATCAACCCTTTGGGGACAGCGTCGACTCACATCAGTCCGGACAAGTCGCGCACCAGGAAGCTCCTGATGCACAAGGAGGAGATCAAGCGCCTGATCGGCAAGGTGGAGCAAAAAGGCTACACGCTGGTACCCCTTAATCTGCACTGGAAGGCGGGAAAGATCAAGTGTGATATCGCTCTGGCCAAAGGCAAGGCCGAACATGACAAACGCGACACCATCAAGGACAGGGAAGGCAAGCGCGAGGTGGAACGCGCGATGAAGGGGCGCAATCGCTGATTGTGCTCAACGCAGATCCCGTAGCGGATGTGACCCTGGCGTCCAGGGACTGCTGAAAAATGGTGACACCATGCCAGTTTCAACCGTTTCGACGCGGGCGGGGTTCCAGTGTGGCGTATTGTCCTTGTCGACGGCCAGGGCCCGTATTCCCTCTACCGCTTCGCTCTGCGCATCACCGAGGTTCAGATGACGTGGGTGAAAACAGTGATGAATCATGTCGCGCTCCATGCGCAGGTCGTCGGCCAGCGTCATCTGGCGGGCACGCCTGATCTGGGCCAGCACCACATGCAGCATCAAGGGTGAACGTCGGCGCAAGGTGTGCGCGGTGTGTTGCGCCCAGGGTGATTCGTCGGCCTCCAGCGAGTGCACGATGGCACGCACTGAGTGCTTGGCGAAGTGGTGATCGATCTGTGCAGCATGGGGATTCGGTACCTCGTCCTCGGCGTTCGCAAACAAGGCGAGCCACTGATCGATTGCGCCATCCCTATCAAAGTCCGTGCTGCCCAGCGCGGCCCAGGCCGAGGCCAACTGCGTTGCCTGAAAGCAGGTGTCCGCCAGCCCCAAATCGATCGCCAGGCTGGCGCCGACCGTTTCACCGGTCAACGCCAGCCATTCACCGCTGTGTCCCGGGCACCGGCTCAGAAAGTAGCCACCGCCGACATCCGGGAACAAACCAATATTCGTTTCCGGCATCGCCATGCGTGTTCGCTCAGTGACGATACGGATCTGGGCGCCCTGGCTGATGCCCATACCGCCGCCCATCACGATTCCATCCATGAAAGCGATATAGGGCTTGGGGTAACCATGGATCAGATGATTGAGGGCATATTCCTCAGTGAAGAACTGCTCCAGTGCATCGTCGCCGGTCAGCGCAGCCTGATGAAAAAATCGGATATCCCCACCAGCACAAAATGCGCCAAACGGTCCGGTCTTGCTGCTGCCCCTGACGGCCACCGCATGCACTTCCGTTGCGTCACGCCAAGCCGCAAGGCACTCAGTCAAAGCACGTATCATCGGCAGCGATAGTGCATTGAGTGCTGTCGGTCGATTGAGCGTGATCAGGCCGACGCGACCATGAATTTCGGTTACAACTTCAGCTGCGCTTGTTGCCATGTCGGGCCTTGCAATCATCCTCTGCTTCTCCAACCAATCAGTTCATTCACGGCCAGCGCGCCAATCACCAGGGCACCACCAGTCAGCACATTGGCACCGGGAACTTCATTGGCGCCAATCCAGGCCAGCAGAATACCAAAAATGACTTCCAGCAGGCCAAGCAAGGACACTTCAGGGGCTTTCAGGACGCGTGCGCATAACACCGAGAGTGCAGACGGAATGGCCAGTTGCACAACACCCAGGCCGGCCAAAAGCATCAGATCATGACCAGAAGCCTGAAACGGAAATGCCAGCGGCAAGGTCAAGATGCAGGAGAAGACGGCACCAATCAGGACCGCTGGTATCAGGTCGACAGCACGCCCCTGGGCATGCGCGTGTTGTGTGACGGTCCAGTTTGCGGCGCCCGAAATGGGTACGCACAGTGCTACCAGAGTGCCAGTCAGGCTGATGCCCTCACTGATCTGACTGCCGTACATGTAGCCGATGCCGCAACCAGCAACCAGGATGGCCAGCCAGGTTCGCACAGGTATGCGGTGACCGATGAAAATGCGCGATGCCAACGCCGTCAGCAAGGGACCGATCGACATGGTTACCAGTACGTTGGCAACACTGGTGAGCGTGATTGCAACCATGAAGAAAGTGAACATGCCACACCAGCAAAGGCCTGATATCCACAACGCTGCACCGCCGTCCCGCATCCGGCGAAACACAGCGCGCCCCTGAAACAGCGGCAGAATCACCAACAGTGCCAGCACCGTGAAGAAGCTGCGCCAGAACGTCACCTCAAAACTGCGCGCATGCTCCAGATGCCGAGTCACAACCCCGGCGATCGACCACATCAGGGTCACCGCCAGCATCAGGAGAACCGCTCGGTTGTGAGTGAGCTTCAATGCGTTCTCTACAGCGGTCCGCGGCTGGCACGCTTGCGTTCGTTCTCGGTCAGGTGGCGCTTGCGCAGGCGAATCGACTTGGGCGTGATTTCGACCAGTTCGTCGTCCTCGATGAATTCGACGCCGTATTCCAGTGTGCATTCGATCGGAGGGGTAATCTTGATCGCATCTTCCTTGCCGCTGACGCGGAAATTGGTCAACTGCTTGGTGCGGGTCGCGTTGACCACAAGGTCGTTTTCGCGGCTGTGTATACCGACGATCATGCCCTCGTACACCGGGTCATTGGCCTTGACAAACATGCGTCCGCGGTCATCCAGCTTGCCCAGCGCGTAGGTGAATATTTCACCTGCATCCATGGAAATCAGCACGCCGTTCTTGCGCCCACCGATATCACCCTTGTGCGCCTCGTAACTGTCAAAGATGTTGGAAATGAGGCCAGTGCCGCGCGTCAGATTCAAAAACTCGTTGGTGAAGCCAATCAGGCCACGCGCGGGGATGCGGTACTCCAGGCGAACCCGACCGCGACCATCGGACTCCATGTTGAAGAGGTCGCCCCTGCGCTCGCCAAGCGCTTGCATTACACCACCCTGGTGCTGTTCTTCGATGTCGACAGTCACCATTTCAATGGGCTCGTGTTTTTCGCCATTGACAAGTTTGAACACCACGCGCGGTTTGGACACAGCCAGTTCATAGCCCTCGCGACGCATGTTTTCCAGCAGGATGGTCAAGTGCAATTCGCCGCGGCCCATCACTTCGAAGATGCCTTCTTCGCCGGTTTCCTTGACGCGCAGCGCCACGTTGTGTTGCAGTTCCTTTTGCAGCCGGTCCCAGATCTGGCGACTCGTGACGTACTTGCCTTCACGCCCGGCAAGCGGACTCGTGTTGACGCAAAAGTTCATGGTCAAGGTTGGCTCATCGACCTTGAGCATGGGTAGCGGCGCCGGATTGACGGGGTCGGTGATGGTGACGCCAATGCCGATCTCGGTCAATCCATTGATCAACACAATTTCGCCGGGGCCTGCATCGGTGGTCTGCACGCGCTCCAGGCCTTGAAAGGTAAGGACCTGATTCACACGCCCCTTGACCGCCTTGCCATCCGGGCCTTCCATGACCACGACGTCCATCATGGGCCTGATCGTTCCCTGGCTGATGCGACCCACACCGATGCGACCAACAAAAGTCGAGAAGTCAATTGCGGAAATCTGCAACTGCAACGGAGCCGCCGGGTCTCCTTGCTGGTGCGGCACGTGATCGAGGATCGTGTTGAAGAGGGCCGACATGTCGGGGCCCCACTGTTCACCCTGGGCCCCCTCGTCCATTGACGACCAGCCGTTGATGCCAGATGCGTAAACTACCGGGAAATCCAGTTGCTCATCAGTCGCACCGAGTTTGTCAAACAGATCGAACGCTGCGTTGACAACCCACTCCGGACGAGAACCGGGCTTGTCCACTTTGTTGACCACCAAAATCGGCTTGAGGCCCAGCGCCAGCGCCTTCTTGGTGACAAAGCGCGTCTGCGGCATCGGGCCTTCCTGCGCATCGATCAGCAGCACCACGCCGTCGACCATGCTCAGCGCCCTCTCCACTTCGCCGCCGAAGTCGGCGTGACCCGGAGTGTCGACAATGTTGATGTGAGTATCTTTCCACGTTACAGCGCAGTTCTTGGCCAGAATCGTGATGCCGCGCTCCTTCTCAATGGCATTGTTGTCCATCACGGTGTCGACGACCTTCTCGTGCTGGGCAAAGGTACCGGACTGACGCAGCAACTGGTCAACCATGGTGGTCTTGCCATGGTCCACGTGGGCGATGATGGCGATGTTGCGAATTTGTTTATGGCTCATGGTTCACTTTCAAAATGTGTTCATTTGCTCGATCTCTACAGGACTGAGCAATCGTGTTGGTATCAGTTCCCCCGCCTTGACATGGGCACTGCCCAGCAAGGTGCGCGGGTTGGCGGCGTAGACCGCTGCCTGCGCCGTATCCTCCCAGGCGCCGCGTCGCCGTAATCCACTGAGGAAGCGGCCTGAATTCTCGGCATCCAGTTCCACTGTGGTGTGATCGCTCAGCAAGGTATCGACCGGCAACAGGCACTTCAGTCGTTCCTCCTCGAGCATGCTTTCAAACGCTTCCAGGGTGACGCACTGTGGCAGGCAAAATCCCCCCGTTTGGGTGCGACGCAATGCAATCAGGTGCGCTCCGCAACCGAGCGCTTCACCGATGTCCTCAGCCAGTGTGCGGATGTAAGTTCCCTTGCTGCACTTGACTTTCATTTTAATAAGCTCTCTACCAGACTCGTCCAACTCCAGGGCAGCTGTCAGTTCAATAATCCTAACTTCACGCGCGTCCCGCTCGACCTCGATGCCAGCACGCGCGTAGTCGTACAGGGCGCGTCCATCCTTCTTCAAGGCACTGTGCATCGGCGGCGTTTGCCGGATCAGGCCAGTAAAGTTCGCCACGACTTCGTTCAGCATCGCTTCGTCGACATGGACGGGTTTCGTCTCAATCACGCTGCCTTCCGCGTCTGCCGTGCTGGTTCTCACACCAAGACAAGCAACTGCTTCATAGGTCTTGTCGGCATCGAGCTGAAGCTGACTGAATTTGGTTGCCGCGCCAAAGCAAAGTGGCAGGACCCCGCTCGCCAGCGGGTCGAGCGTGCCGGTGTGACCCGCCTTTTCCGCTCGCAGCAACCACTTGATCTTCTGCAGCGCATCGTTACTGCTCCAACCCAGGGGCTTGTCCAGCAGCAGCACCCCGTGCACGGGGCGCCTGGCAACCCGTGCACGCGGCGCTTGTAGCATGCTAATCCTCGTTTTTGGAACGTGAAGCGACCGCCTGCGCAATCAAGGCGTTCATGTCCGCCGCATGTTCGGTCGTTCGATCAAAAACAAAATGCAGGGTCGGCACCGTATGGATATGCAGACGCTTGAACAAGCCGGCACGCAGAAAGCCCGCAGCCTGATTCAAACCCTCGGTGCATTCCTTGACGTCACCCGACAACAGACTGAAAAAAACCTTGGCGTGTGCATAGTCCGGCGTTACTTCGACGGCCTGGATGGTGACCATGCCGACACGTGGATCCTTGAGTTCGCGCGCAATCAACTCCGTCAGATCGCGCTGGATCTGATCGGCCACCTTGAAGCTCCGATTGGGAGTGCTTGACTTCTTGCGCACGTTCAGAGGGTTCTGGCGATTTCGCGTATTTCGAAGAACTCCAGCACGTCACCTTCCTGGATGTCGTTGTAGTTCTTGATATTCAAGCCGCAATCAAAGCCTTCCTTGACTTCCTTCGCGTCGTCCTTGAACCGTTTGAGTGAGTCGAGTTCCCCGGTAAAGATGACGACGTTGTCGCGCAGCAATCGCAGACGCGATGTACGTCGCACCAGACCAGATGTGACCATGCAACCTGCGATGGAACCGATCTTGCTGACCTTGAACACCTGACGAATTTCGGC
>JBAXNI010000133.1:0-7414 GCA_037133835.1 Comamonadaceae bacterium
CTGCGGCCTCGGCACGTTGCGCTTCCTGACGCAGAGCGGCTTGACGCTGGGCTTCGCGTTGCTCCGCCTCCTGTCGGGCTGCGGCCTGGGCGGCCGCTTGTGCTGCTGCTTGAGCCGCGGCCTGGGCTGCAATCTGCGCCGCTGCCTCGGCACGTTGCGCTTCCTGGCGCAAAGCTGCTTGACGCTGTGCCTCGCGTTGCACCGCTTCCTGCCGTGCCGCCTCCTGCCGGGCTGCGGCCTGGACGCTGGCCTGAGCCGCCGCCTTCGCTGCCGCCTCGGCACGTTGTGCTTCCTGACGCAAGGCCTCCTGACGCTGCGCTTCGCGTTGTGTTGCCTCTTGTCGTGCTGCAGCCTGGGCGGCGGCTTGTGTTGCAGCTTGAGCCGCGGCCTGAGCGGCAGCCTGCGCCACCGCCTCGACACGTTGCGCTTCCTGACGCTGCGCTTCGCGTTGTGCCGCCTCCTGTCGGGCTGCGGCCTGAGCGGCAGCCTGCGCCACCGCCTCGACACGTTGCGCTTCCTGACGCAACGCTGCTTGACGCTGTGCCTCGCGTTGCACCGCTTCCTGCCGTGCAGCATCCTGGGCGGCGGCTTCTGCCGCTGCTTGCGCTGCAACCTCGGCACGTTGCGCCTCCTGACGCAAAGCCTCGATGTTTCGCGCATTTTCCACGTCTGGAGCACTCGCCTCGCTTGCCGGCGGCACCACGAAATCGGACTCGGAAGCCGTCACCGGTCGCGTCGTTGTCGCACTTCCAGCAGGCGCTTGACTGGGCTTCCTTTTCGCTACCGGCGAACTCACAAAGGTAGAGGTTGCAGGCTGCGGCGGCACCTTGATCGCTTTTTGCTTACGTCGACGTGATGCGCGATTGCTCTGGACGGAAGTCGACCCAGGCGCTTGATCCGGCGCTGGATGCGCCGGCGCCGGTACTGCTGGGACAAGCGCCGCCACCGCCAGACTCGCAGTCATCGCCGTATCAGGCAAAAGCATGGGCGCCGGGACAACTGTCTGGCTTTCCGACACTGCTGCAGCGGCAGCAATTTCTGGTGCGATTTGCGGCGCCGTCGTGACAATTTTCAGGCTCAGTGCTATCGGGTTTCCCTGCTTCTCACTACTGCCAAAGAGTCCCGCAGGCATTCCCAATCCGGGCAGATCAAACTTCAAGCTCAGAATCAAGGCGTGGAGCAGGAACGAAATGAACAGTGCCTGGCCGAGACTCGGACGCAATGACGGCAATTTGTCTCTGATGCGGCTCCTAGAACGCATTCCACGGACCGTTGAGTGAAAGCGCTTGCCCCCAGATTGATGTGTAGACAGTGCGGCCAAAGAAGAAGGAAAGACCCCATACAAAGGTGTTGGGGGCCTGACTGATGGAGCCGCCAAGGTTGCCAAAAGCGGTGCTGGATCCACTGAACAGCAAATCTGCATTCGCGATGGAAAAATCAACTGTCGCCGCATTGCCAAGCACATCGGTCAACGTTGCTGTTCTAAGCGCAGTCGTCACGCCGGATGGGCAATACCAACCGCTTTGAACGGTCGATCCGGCTGAACTCTTGCAATTGGTCGCAATGCTGCTGTCGTTGAAGAAATAGGCGTTCGATCCGCTGTCGATATAACTGTCCGAAAAACTGCTCTGCCCCAGTGTGGTCTTGAAATAGAGATAGCTGGCGCTGGACGGATTTGCATCCGCCATCAGCAACTTCGCGCTCGGTGCAATCTGATTGTTGCTGCGTGTCCCAATTCCAAACACCAGTCGCCCCTTGGCAATCCCTGCCCCCAGCGTCGGCAGGCTGGGCAGGCTGATAATGGTTCCATTGTTGTCCGGCTGCGGGTTGTGATCATCGGGCACAAAATGCGCAACCGGATTCTGCACCTGCTGTTCCAGTGGCATCGCGGCCGCTTGACAGTGCGTCGTGACGGCATCCGGACAAACATAGTACTGAACATGAAATCCGGCGTAATTTCCAGCCACGCAACTGATCCCGCAATCCATTCTCATCATGCCGATACCCAGAATACCGTTGGCCTGTAGCGTGGCTGCAGAACTGAATAGACTGCCTCCCGCCGCGGCGACGCAATCCGCAGGTGCGGTCAGTGCGGCGTTGACGCTGTCATCGATGACCTGAACAGGAATCGCAGTGGCAGTCTCTCCGGCAATACGCACGTCTGCCACTGCCAGGGGCCCCCATATGCCGCCCAATACAAATGGGTAACACTCCACGGCAGTTCCAGCCGGAGTTCCCAACTGCGAATCGGCGGCCCGTGTCAACGCAGGCAATGACAAGCTGGCAACACTGCTCTTGAGCACTCTCAACCCATACGAGCCGGTGTCCAGAAAGACATGGTCAATGGTGACACAGGCCCCTGCATTGGGAGCACAGACACTGACCGTCACGTAGGGAATATTGGCCGCGCCCAGGGAAAAGCTTGCCGGTCCCGAGTCGACAATCACTTCGGTCGTATTGATCCCGGTTGGCGTATCCAAGGTCACCGTGGTTGCGACTGAAGTCGCGCCGAGTCCACCGCCGGAATAGGTCGTGACAGAGGAGTTGCCACCGCCGCAGCCTGCGCAAACCGTCAGGGCGAACAGCGCAGCCAGCAGCAGCGAACAGCTATCGAAGCGCATCCGCGTTGAACCCCTGCGGCACCAGCGTTGGAACATAGGCCAAGCCGGCGAAGGCATTCATTCGACCGCCCTGATGAACAACCAGGTGCGGCTGGCGCGTCAGTTGCTGCATCCTGGCACTTGCGACGCCTGCGCCCGCAACAGATCCGACGGCTAAGGCCGCGTAGCCGCTACCCAGCAATGCATTCAGATCAGGTTTCAGACGGGTTCTCCAGGAAACGGCAAAAACGACTCCTGACGCATTGACATACTGTTTCACTGTCGAGCCATCTGGCAAACTGACTTCATGCGTCCTGAACTGAGAACCAGCCGCCTGGCGGCGTTCCCCACCGAAACGACGGTGATCGGCCTGCACCGTCTCTTCAGCGCCACCCAAAACCGCGAGCGCCTCGTTCGCGCAACCAAAGCCGGCAACCAGTACGAGAGCACAAGTCACTGGCGACATACCGGACCGTCTCACTTCAAGACCTCCGCAATTTCCAGTTTGACAGCACTGTTGCCTACCGGGACCGGCGCTGATGATCCTTCGAAATCTCCCGATTGCGGCGTTACATTTCCTCGCATCGAAATTCGTGCCACGATCACAACCATAGACTGCGTCGAAAGACCATGGCTCGGGTCCATCGCCATTGAATCATCCAACCTGAAATCGAACGGAAGATCACTGACCTTCTTGCGCAGCAATGCAACCGGCATGCGTGAACCGTCCGCTGGCCGGGCATAAAGGAACAGCGTGGCCTGTGCTGGCGCTCTGGCACGCAAATCACTGGAAAGCGAGACTCGCCCGGATACCTGCGCCGCCACCTTGGCACCAACGACGCCTGGCTCAGACGCAGCCCTGGCGGGCCCAAGTTCTGCAACCGGAAATTCCCCAGACAGTGCTTTCGTCTGCGCCACGCTGGCTTCGATCTGGAGCAAAACTGTCGGATCTTTGGTCACTAACCTGGCGCGCTGGTAATAGTCGAGTGCCTGTGCGTAGTCCTTCTCTTGGGCGCTTGCTGAGCCCATCAATACCAGCACCTTCGTGTTCTTTGAATCAACCGCCAGTGCGCGTTTGAGCAGATTCAGTGGCTCCCCCTTGAATGACCGCCCGTTCGTTACAGCGAGGACGTCGGCGTAGTCAGCCAGCACCTGTGCATCATTCGGCAGGAGTTGTGCCAGCTTCGTATAGGCATTGACCGCCTCCGCAAACTTCCCCAGCATTTCGTAGGAGTGCGCGAGCATCGCCCAGGCCGAAGTATTTTTGGGTTCTCTTTGGGTCTGACTGCTTGCCTGCACAATCATCCGCTCAAGCTGCTCATCAGACAGGGCCTTCAAAGATTTTGCGGGACCAGGCAGAGGCGACGATGCCTGGTTTTGCACTGCTCTGCCGCTCCCGTACAGGTAAGCGACTGCCACCACCACGGCAACAAGCAGCGCTGCCGACACCAGCACCAAACGGCTCTTAAAAAAGTTCATGACGGACACCAAAATAGAAGAAGATCGAATTCGTTGTGTCGTAGTTTGTGACTCCTTGATTCGTCGAATGCTCGATCAAGACCTCACCCATGACACTGGTTTGCTTCGAAACGTTGTAAGAGCCGCGCAATCCTGGAGTCACGCGCAGCATGCTCGTTCCGGCTGTATCGCGCTGGGCATACAGTCGAATGGACGGCTCCAGTGTGAACTTGTTTTCTGCAAAACCGGTCAGATTGTTATAGGCCAACTGAACACCGTGAAAGAACGGTGTTGACAGAAAGCTCAGATTGAAATTGTTGATGTCGCGCTTGGAATAGATGTTCGAACCCGTCAGTTGCATCGAAAAACCGTACTGCGCGCCCGTCGCCGGCGTCGCCTCAAAATTGCCCACAGCCGGCAACTCGCCGATATCGCTGAACCGAATGTCACCAGTAGCCTGCCACTTCTCGCTGATGGGCGTGGACGCACTGAAAAGCATCTGACGGGCCTGAGCGGTCGTGGCGCGGGCCGCTGCCACAACATCGTCAAGCGTCTGCGTTTGTAACAAGGTGCTCAGGGACCCGGCACCGGTACTGATCAAGGCGTTCGTCATCTGCAAGGACGGTGCCTTTCTTGTGTCCAACAGGAGAGTGAACGTGGTCTGTCCCGCCGCCTGCAGGGAACCCTGAACCGTGAATGCATTCACGGCCCGGAAAAGCTGGTCGTAATCAAGCAATGCGTAGAGGGATCCATGCTCATTGGAATAACGCGCCTCAGTACCAATGGCCCGTCGATTGGTAATTCCTTCGGTCGTCTGATTGATGATGTACATATCGCCACTCAGGTTTTCCATGATGGAATCCGCCTCGATCATCGCGGCGAACAGCCGCTCGGCCGGGGCGGCTACCAGAGGATTGGCCGGCACTCCACCCATCACGTTGACCCGATAACCATCCCGGAAGGGATAGGTCAACGAGACACCATCAAACATCCCGAGCAGCCCACCATTGATCGCTGACTGACGTCCAAGACGTACCGCCAATCCGTTGCCCTTCAGGCGGTAATCCACATAGGCAGCGTTCAAGATGCTGGTATTGTTGGATGTCGATGTCAGGTTCCTAGAGCCGGTCCCTCGCAGAACAGCCCGGGTGTCCGACTCATCCGTTGTGTATCTCGCTCCAAGGTCAAGGTTTGTGACAAGCGCCGACTCGGTCGTCTTGCTCAAGGTGGATTGGTCAATACCGCCGTCCAGATTCACGAGCGACTCGCTGCGGGATTTGCCGCCAAAGTAGTACTGCGCGATGTTGCCGTTGTACTTGATGCCACCCTGTTTGGCCGGCTCTGTCGCAATCGCATTCGAGATGGATTCCCGGTTGGCCGGCACAATGCCCATGGACGCCAGTCGTTGTCGTACCCGTTGCGCGCCCTCACCACCAAACATTTTCAGATAGAGTTCGTACTCGAGTCTGGCGCGACCAAGATCACCTGAGCGCTCCCAGGCCAGTCCTATCATTTCCTGTGCGTCCTGAGTCGCCGAGTTGGGTGGCAACAGCAATAGCTGGTTGAGCTTGCTGATAGCCATGTCGGTATCACCCTTGCTTACAGCTTCCCTCGCCGCTGCCATCAGTGCGCCCGCGTTGGTTTCCACTTCAGCCGATGCCTTGGTTGCGGTCGATGCCGCGTGCTGCGCGGCACCCGCCAACACAATATCAATTACATTGGGGCTTCGACCCTGGCGTGACCGCACCAGGAAGTCCCGTAGAAATTGCAGCGTCAGTTGTCTGCTCGACCGGTTCGGTGTCGGGCTAAGTACGAGTGTGAACTCCGGCGTCAGGTCGCCAGCCGGCACGCGTCTGGAATCCGCAATCCGCTGATTCAAGGTTGCCTCGTCGGCTCCAAGCAATTCGACTTGCAACTGGACGAACTGGGTCGGCGTTGCCGGACTTTGCTGTATCAGCCTGACGGAACCGGAAAAGCCGACGTGGACCACCACGTCATCGCCCTGAACCGTGATCTCCACCTCATTCAAGGTTTGCGCGCCAAGCGGTTGAGCCAAGGCAATAAACACCATGGCTCCCAGCCAGCGTCTGAACTCGTTTCGACTTTGCATGATTGCCTGCCTCATGGAGCGGTCCGAACTGGGACAGGCTTGGGTCGATTGTTACCACGCATCTGTCGCGGAATGATCTCTCCGTTGGTAACATGGCAGCTCAAGCATGTGGACCTATCCGGTTGCGCCACAAAGAGCGGCGACAGATGCTGGTACGAAACCGGCACCCAGGCGACTGTCCGGTGGCATGAATCGCAGGATCTGCCGGTGATGAAGTGACCCGCCACTTTACCGCTGGCTGCGACACTGTTGTGACACATCTGGCACTGACCTGGCAAAACGCCCTGGTGATTGAACTGTGCAGGCTTCCAGGCGCTGGTGCGGTGGCAGGCGTCGCAGGACATTCGGGTCTGCAGATGCTTGGCTGGCATGCCACTTGCGGTCTGCGCGTTGTGGCAGGTCTGGCATTGCCCAGGCAGCACGCCGGAATGGCTGAAAACAGTGGTCTCACCCGAAAGTGGCGATGAAGCCAACAGGCCGTCCGGCATGACGCGTTGACTGATCGAATTCAGCGCGCCGCGCATCACCGGGCGCACCCGCGCCGCCGCGCCGCTGAATTTGCTGTACACCTTGGTGTGACAGGCCGTGCAGTCCTGGGTCGCCTTGCGGCCGTGATGGCTGGCAGAACCCGTCGTCTTGATGGTTACGCCGTACCACGTGTACGGATAATCATGGCAACTCATGCAGGTCGCCGTGCTCACTGCGTTATGCGCTGGTGTATTCGACTTCATGTTCATACCGGAGAATGACGTGAACACGGTAGGCGAGTGGCAAAGCTCGCAGGCAACACCAACTGTCGGCACATGCGTCTGGGAAGACGGCGCCGTGGGCGACCCGCCGGCCAATAACGGTGTCGCTTTCGGTTGGTAGGTTAGCGGTGGCGTCGCCGGGCAACTGGCCTGTGTCGCACAGCCCGCGAAGGGTCCGGCACCGGTCCCGACGGAATGGCACGAGATACAACCGTTCGTGATTCCGGTATGCAATACCGCATTGCTGGCAAGTCCCGCGATCGAGTAATCACCCGCCACGATATGACAGGTTGAACAGGTTCCGGTCGTCGGCATGTGGCCGGACGGCTTGGCAATTCCAGTGAAGTAATTCGTCCCGCTGTGACACAGTGAGCAGTCGCCGGTAGCTGGATGTCCGGCATCTGCGATATTGAAGGTGCTGGCTGTCGCCTTGGGCCTGTTGTGGAAGCCTGTGTACTGCGCGCCTGTGGTCAGGGTGCTGGGCGCTATCGGGTAGG
>JBAXNI010000134.1:0-7386 GCA_037133835.1 Comamonadaceae bacterium
GGCAGGAGGCGCTACCATGTATTCGACGCCGGACAGGACAGCAGCACCCGTGTGCACTTTGAGAGCCTGGAGCGCATCCGTCTGGCTGTCAGCGAGCGCGAATTCGTCCTCTATTACCAACCCAAGGTCAACATGCGAAGCGGCAAGGTCGTTGGCGCAGAAGCCTTGATCCGCTGGCAACATCCGCAGCGCGGCCTGCTTGCTCCGGCCCTGTTTCTGCCGGTGATCGAGGACGATCCGCTGGCCATCGCCATCGGCGAGTGGGTGATAGAGACCGCATTGACCCAGGTCGAGTTGTGGCGTGTCAGCGGACTGGACATTCCGGTCAGCGTCAACGTGGGGGCGCGCCAATTGCAACAAGCCGACTTTTTTGAGCGCCTGCGACTCATTCTGGCGACCCATCCACAACTCACTCCATCGTGTCTTGAACTGGAAATTCTGGAGACCAGCGCACTCGAAGACGTGGCGCAGGTGTCACAGCTGATCGAGTCCTGCACGCAGCTTGGGATTGGCTTTGCGCTCGACGATTTTGGCACCGGCTACTCGTCGCTCACCTACTTGAAGCGCCTGCGCGTCAACACACTCAAGATCGACCAGAGTTTTGTGCAGGACATGCTCAACGACCCCGATGATCTGGCGATTCTGCAGGGCGTGATCGGCCTGGCTTCGGCCTTCAAGCGGCAAGTCATCGCCGAGGGCGTTGAGACCGTAGCGCATGGTACTTTGCTGCTGCAGTTGGGTTGCGAACTGGCGCAAGGCTACGGTATCGCACAACCGATGCGAGCCGACAGGATGCCAGCGTGGGCCGCGGCCTGGCGGCCAGAACCAGAGTGGTTATAGCGGCATTGAATCAAGAGCTGATGCGAAATTCGGAACCCTCAACAGGATCCCGGCTCGGCCAGCAAGTCCAGGTACTGACGCAAGGCAGTGACGTACTCATGCTGGCGCAAGGCCATGGCCACCGCACCGTGCACGGCTTCAAAGGGCTGCGGCACGCCAGCTTCGCGCGTCAGCACCTCCACCACATGCAGGCCAAAGCGCGTGTGCACCAGGCGCGGCAGGACACCTACTTCGGTCTGCCCGAAGATTTCCCTGGCAAATTCAGGTGCGCAATCGCTTGAGCGCAGCCAGCCCAGCTCGCCGCCATCGGCGCCGCTGGGACAGTTCGATAGCGTGCCGGCCGCCTTGGCAAAAGCGGACTCGGCATGCTTTCCGTCGTGGCAACGCACATCGAGCAGGGTGGTCTCGGCCCGGTTGCGCAGCGCCACCACATCCACACCCGGGGTCACCGCAAACAGGATGTGGCGCAGCCTGATGCGCTCGCCACTGCTGTAGCTAGCCAGCTGCGCGGCGTAATGACGTCGGCAGGCCTCTTCGGAGGGCTCGGCAACGACCAGCTTGCGCTCCAGCAACATTTCGATCGCGTCGCTGGCTTGCTCACTGAGCACGCCGTCGGTCCAGGCGATGTCGCTGGCAGGGAGCAGACCTTCGGCGATGGCGGCCTGGCGCAACAGCTCGGAGCAGGTGCGCTGGCGCAGTTCTTCAGCATCTGGTGCTTCGCCTGCGCCGTGCAGGGCCACACCATGGACGCTGGCAATTTCTGTCTGGGTCGGCTTGCTGATTTGCATGGCGAACTCCTTAAACACCGGCGCCTGGATGGCGCGCTTGATTCTGCCCGGCAGGCACATTCAGGCGACGTGAGCGGACGATCTGGTAGGGACGAAATAGATAAGCCACCGCACCAAAACCGCTCCAGACGTGGACCAGACGCGTGAATGGAAAGACCAGGAAGATGCTCATTCCGAGCAGCATGTGAAGCTTGAAGATCCAGCCGGCATCGGCGAGTAACTCGACCGCCCCGCCACGGAAGGTGGCGATGTGCTGCGCCCACTCGGCCAGCTTCATCATCAGGCTGCCGTCCATATGCTGTGCCGACACCGGAACCGTGGCCAGGCCCAGCGCAAACTGCAGCCACAGCAGAACCAGCAGCACGATGTCACTGGTTCTGGAGTTGATGCGGATGCGCGGCTCCGCCAGACGCCGGTGCAGCAGAATGCTGACGCCAACAAAGCCGAGCAGACCCGCCGTGCCGCCACTGACCATGGCCATCAGCTGCTTGTCTGTCGCGCTGGTGAAATGTTCGTAGACAAAGTGCGGTGTCAACAATCCGGCAAAGTGGCCGAAGAACAGGAACAGGATGCCGATGTGAAACAGGTTGCTGCCCCAGCGCAGTTGCCCGGCCTTGAGCAGTTGCGAGGAGTCGCTCTTCCAGGTGTACTGGTCACGGTCAAAGCGGATCAGGCTGCCGAGGAAGAAGACGCTCAGGCAGATGTAGGGATACAGGCCAAACAGAAAGTGGTCGAGTGCATTCATGGTGTTGCTCCAGCGTGGGCTGCCCCGGTCTTGACGAAGTGAATAGGCTGCGCTTGCCCGGGTTTGGCCTGCCCCCTGGAGGAGCAGCCGCCAAAGACCTCAGGCTCTTCCCAGGCGGCGTCCAGCGCCTCCTCGGGTGCCAGCGTGACGGCGTGGGCCTTTTCGCCACTGAGTTCCAGCAGGGCGCCCAGAACGCTGGCGTAGGCACTCTGGCGCTGTTGCAAGGCCTGGAAGATGGCGTTGAAGATGTGCGCCATCTCGCCGAGCAGGGCGCGCGCCTCTTTGGCCGGTTGGGTTGACGCAAATTCCAGCAGCACCGGCAGGTAGTCCGGCATTTCGCCGGCGGCCAGGAACAGTCCCGCCTTCTCATAGGTCTGGGTCAGATCAATCATGGCCGGGCCGCGTTCGCGCGAGTCGCCGTGCACATGCTCAAACAGATGCAGCGAGGTGGCGCGGCCGCGATCAAACACTTCAACGTAGTGCTCTTCGCTGTCGAGTCGCGCACCGTTTTGCAAGTGCTTGATGAGAGCCATCAGTTCTGCTTGTCGGGTAGGCGTCAGACACTGCTCGGATTGCAGCGCTGTCTCCAGATCGGGCAGGTCGCGCCGCAGATCTGCATCCGGGTAGGACAGCAGTCGCGCCAGCACGCGCAGGCTGATGGAGGCTTTGGGCGGATTGGATAGGAATGCCATGTTTAGACTCCCGCCGGGCCGCCCCAAGGGAGGCTAGCGCCCCCGTGGGGGGCAGTGAATACACGAAGTGATGAACGTGGGGGCGCCATATCAGACCTCCGCCTTGATCGGAATGGTGCGCCGCTTGGTGCCGCCGAACAGGCTGGCGTCGCTGCTGCCGTCGGAGCAACCATTGCCAAACGAGAAGCCGCAGCCCCCGCGCATGTCAAAAGTGTTCTCGGCGTATTCGCGGTGCGTGCTGGGGATGACGAAACGGTCTTCGTAGTTGGCAATCGCCATCACGTGGTACATCTCCTCAACCTCGGCCACCGTCATCTGCACCTGCTCCAGTGCCGCCATATTCGCGACGCCATCCACATGCTTTCCGCGCTGGTAGGCGCGCATGGCCAGCATGCGCTCAAGCGCGCGCTCCACCGGCTGTGTGTCGCCCGCGGTGAGCAGGTTGGCCAGGTACTTGACCGGGATGCGCAGCTGCTTGACGTCCGGAATCTCGCCGTTGGTGCCAATCTGGCCGGCTTGCGCCGCGGCACTGATGGGCGAGAGCGGCGGCACGTACCAGACCATGGGCATGGTGCGGTACTCGGGGTGCAGTGGCAGCGCCACTTTCCAGTCCACGGCCATCTTGTAAACCGGGCTCTTGCGCGCAGCTTCGAGCCAGCTCTCGGGTATGCCGTCAAGGCGTGCCTGCTCGATCACTTTCGGGTCGTTCGGATCCAGAAACACATCAAGCTGGGCCTGGTACAGGTCGCGGTCATGCTCCACGCTGGCAGCGGCCTCGATACGGTCAGCGTCGTAAAGCAGCACACCAAGGTAGCGGATGCGGCCAACGCAGGTTTCCGAGCACACGGTGGGCTGACCGGCCTCGATGCGCGGGTAGCAGAAGATGCACTTCTCGGCCTTGCCGGATTTCCAGTTGTAGTAGATCTTCTTGTAGGGGCAGGCGCTGACGCACATGCGCCAGCCGCGGCACTTGTCCTGGTCGATCAGCACAATGCCGTCTTCCTCGCGCTTGTAGATCGAGCCCGACGGGCAGCTGGCAACACAGGCCGGATTCAGGCAGTGCTCGCACAGCCTGGGCAGGTACATCATGAAGGTGTTTTCGAACTGGCCGTAGATATCCTTTTGGATGTCGTCGAAATTTTTGTCCTTGCTGCGCTTGGAGAATTCACCGCCCAGGATTTCTTCCCAGTTCGGCCCCCATTCGATCTTCTCCATGCGCTGACCCGTGATCAGGCTGCGTGGGCGCGCCGTCGGCACGGCTTTCGATTCAGGCGCCGACTGCAGATGCGCATAGTCGAAGGTGAAGGGCTCGTAGTAATCGTCAATCTGGGGCAGGTTCGGATTGGCGAAGATGCGCATCAGCAGTTTCCACTTGGCGCCCTGGCGCGGCTCGATCTTGCCGTTGGCCTTGCGGACCCAACCGCCATTCCATTTGTCCTGGTTTTCCCATTCCTTGGGATAGCCAATGCCGGGCTTGGTCTCAACGTTGTTGAACCACGCATACTCCAGCCCAGGTCGGCTCGTCCAGACGTTCTTGCAGGTCACTGAACAGGTGTGGCAACCGATGCACTTGTCCAGATTCAGCACCATGCCAATTTGCGCGCGAATTTTCATGCTGCCTCCTGCCGAGCCGCCTCAAAGGAGGCAAACGCCCCCTCGGGGGGCAACGAACGAATGTGAGTGTGGGGGCTCATACGGTCTCTCCTTGTGCTTCTTCTTCGAGCCAATCGATCTTGTTCATCTTTCGCACGACGACAAACTCGTCGCGGTTCGTCCCTATGGTTCCGTAGTAGTTGAAGCCGTAGCTGAACTGCGCGTAGCCGCCGATCATGTGCGTGGGCTTGAGCACAATGCGCGTCACCGAGTTGTGGATGCCGCCGCGCGCGCCGGTGATCTCCGAACCCGGTGTGTTGATCATCTTTTCCTGTGCGTGGTACATCATCACCATGCCCGGATTCACACGCTGGCTGACGACGGCACGGGCGACGATGGCACCGTTGAGGTTGAAGAGTTCGATCCAGTCGTTGTCCACGATACCGGCTTGTTTGGCGTCGTCCTCGCTGAGCCAGACCACCGGACCGCCGCGATTGAGTGTGAGCATCATCAGGTTGTCGCTGTAGGTCGAGTGGATGCCCCACTTCTGGTGCGGCGTGATGAAGTTCAGCGCAATCTCCGTATGGCCGTTGGGTTTGATGCCTTGAATGTCAGCCGTGGTCTTCAGGTCCACCGGTGGCCGGTAGCTGCAGAAGCCTTCGCCAAACGCCGTCATCCAGGGGTGGTCCATGTAGAACTGCTGGCGCCCGGTGAGCGTGCGCCACGGAATCATCTCGTGCACATTGGTGTAGCCGGCGTTGTAGGACACGGTCTCGGACTCGATGCCGCTCCAGGTCGGGCTGGAGATGATCTTGCGCGGCTGCGCCTGAATATCGCGAAAGCGGATCTTTTCGTCTTCGCGGTGGATCGCCAGGTGCGTGTGGTCCAGTCCCGTCTGCTTGCCCAGCGCGTCCCAGGCCTTGACGGCGACGTGGCCATTGGTCTCGGGTGCCAGCTGCAGAATGACTTCGCAGGCATCGATGTCGGTCTCGATTTTCGGCATACCGCAAGAGACACCCTCGGCGGTCTGCAAGCCGTTGAGCTCACCGAGCTGCCTGACCTCGGTCTGCGTGTTCCAGGAAATGCCCTTGCCACCGTTACCGACCTTGTTCATGAGCGGCCCCAGCGCCGTGAAGCGCTTGTAGGTGTTGGGGTAGTCGCGCTCCACCACCGCCATATTGGGCGCTGTCTTGCCGGGGATCAGATCGATCTCGCCACGCTTCCAGTCCTGCACACCAAAGGGCTGTGCCAGCTCTGCCGGTGAGTCGTGCATCAGCGGCGACAGCACCATCTCGCGCTCGACCCCGAGATGACCGACGCAGACTTCGCTGAACTTCCTGGCAAAGCCCTTGTAGATTTCCCAGTCACTGCGCGACTGCCAGGCCGGATCGACGGCGGTCGACAGTGGATGGATAAAGGGGTGCATGTCGCTGGTGTTGAGATCGTTCTTCTCGTACCAGGTGGCTGTTGGCAACACGATGTCGGAGTACAGACAGGTGGTGCTCATGCGAAAGTCCAGCGTCACCACCAGATCAAGCTTGCCCTCGGGGGCCTTGTCGTGCCAGACCACTTCGGTCGGCTTGGCATCATCCCGGCCCAGGTCCTTGCCCTGTACGCCGTGGCTGGTGCCCAGCAGGTGCTTCAGAAAATACTCGTGTCCTTTGCCACTGGAGCCAAGAATGTTGGAGCGCCAGACAAACATATTGCGCGGCCAGTTGTCCGGATGATCCGGGTCTTCGCAGCTCATGGCGAGCGAGCCATCCTTCAAGCTCTTGACCGTGTAGTCTTTGGCCTCCATGCCGGCTGCGGCAGCGTCACGCACCACCTGCAATGGATTGGTCTTGAGCTGCGGCGCTGACGGCAGCCAGCCCATGCGTTCGGCGCGCACGTTGTAGTCGATCATGCTGCCGCCATAGAGCTTCTTGTCGGCCAGTGGAGACAACACTTCTTCCATGCCGAGCTTTTCATAACGCCACTGATCCGTGTGCGCATAGAAGAAGCTGGTCGAGTTCATCTGGCGCGGCGGGCGGATCCAGTCCAGCCCAAAAGCGAGCGCTGTCCAGCCGGTTTGCGGCCGCAGCTTTTCCTGACCCACGTAGTGCGCCCAGCCGCCGCCACTCTGGCCAATGCAGCCGCACATCATCAGCATGTTGATGACACCACGGTAGTTCATGTCAGCGTGGTACCAGTGGTTCATGGCGGCGCCGATGATGACCATCGACTTGCCATGGGTCTTGTCAGCGTTGTCTGCAAACTGGCGCGCCACGGTGATCAGCTGCTCGCGCGGCGTACCAGTGATGCGCTCCTGCCAGGCCGGTGTGTAAGGCGTATCGTCGTTGAAGTCTTTGGCCGCCATTTCACCCGGCAGGCCGCGCGCCACGCCGTAGTTGGCCACCTGCAGGTCGAACACGGTGGCCACCAGCGCCTCGCGCTTCTCGCCCTCTTTGCCCAGCGAGATACGCTGCACCGGCACCGTGCGCACCAGCACGTTGTTGCTGGCATCACCCGAAGCGTTGCCCGGAAAATGCTCGCTGACGATGCCGCCGAAATAGGGGAAGCCGACCTTGGCGGTTTCGCTGCTGGGGTTGGCGCCTTCCATCACGGTGAGCTTGAGTTTCACATCTCCGCCATGGCGCGCTTCCTTGGCCTGCAGGTTCCACTGCCCCTGATCAGCGCGGCCATCCGCCCCCCAGCGAAAGCCGATGGCCCCCACCGGCAACACCACTTT
>JBAXNI010000135.1:0-7244 GCA_037133835.1 Comamonadaceae bacterium
CTACGCCGGGTGGGGGAGGGTACGGCCAGGCATGCAGCGTATTCTTGCCCCCACCGTAGAATGGGTTTTCAGGCGGCAAGTACGATGCTCAAAACAGCGCCAAAGGTTGCTCAATGTTTGAAGTCCACAAACCCGAATGGTTATATGAGGCTCTCCCCTATGTTTACGGAGTCGCCGGGATTGTGACGATCGCCAATCAAGGCAATTTGCTATCCATGGCGAGCGGTGGGCTGCTTGTCTCGGCAGGTGTGTCTACCTGGTGGCTGAGGCGGTCCTATCGCCTGGAACATAAGCGCGACGAAGTTGAACACAGACTCGCCCAGCGCAAAGCCGCGGAACATGCGGAGTCTGTGCGCAGGGAGTCCGAGCGCCTGCGCAACGAGGTGTAAAGCGAGCAAGCGCTTGAAGGGTCATCACGGCTTCATGGCCGGTGCTTGACGACCTTGATAGTCAAAATTGAAAGTCAGCTTTCCTCTGTTTTTTTGGAGCATGCGATGACAAACACAGTAGTGAAGACACCGTGGCATAGCTGGCTGGTTGGCGTGATCGCGGTACTGTTCAACCTCGTCGGGGTGTTCGACTTCATGATGAACATGTTGCAGGGCGCCAAGTACCTGGCCAGTGCGGGTATGACGCCGGAGCAGATTGCCCACTATCAACAAATGCCGAGTTGGATGATGGCCGTGTGGGCGATCGGGGTCTTTGGGGCTTTCCTGGCTTCGATCCTCTTGCTGCTTCGCAGGACACAGGCATCGCCCGTCTTCATCGTGTCGCTCGCCGCGTTTCTTGTGAGCCTGCTTTACACCTACGTCCTCACAAACGGAGGCGCCGTGATGGGGCGACAGATGGCGATCACCAGCGCCGTCATCGCGGCGCTGCTGGTTTTCTTCGCCTGGTACTCCCGGGCCATGGCCCGGCGGGGCGTGCTTCGGTAACCATCATGCTTTAAATGTCGTATTCGCCTTGCGTCTCGCCCAGCATGCTCAAGTCCAGTGGTCGAACTGCACCCATCCACATCGCCCGCTCACGGTGATCCAGCAGTTCGTTGTCGCTGATCGGGTGCACGAAGACCACCAAGCCTGACCGGTTCATAGCCAGCCAGGGGATCAGTTGCCCAAATATTTCCTGCTTGAAGGTAAGTTGGCAACTCCAATCTGGATGCGGCCCAACTGGTCTTTCGTGTACACGGCCCATCCTGATGTCAAACAGATTGACAGCAGCTTCGCAAAGTCGGCGAGCCTGATCCACGGTGGATTCAGAGAAATAAACATGAGCGTGAAACCCACGAATCCGGGCGTTTGCTGAGTCGGTGTTTGCCATGGCGGACATGATGGCACAGTCAAGATGATGGCACGTTGACGAGCGGGTTATTGAGACGATGTCACCATCTGCCATGGCTCACCGCTCGTTTCAAAGGAAATTCCCGATGCTCAAATTGCTCGCTCCGCTGACAGTCACACTGCTCTTGAGTGCCTGTGCCGCCTATCAACCAGGTCTGTCAGCTACCGCTCATCTGGTGGCGACAACCGGAAATACCGTCAGTGGCATCGTCCACTTCACGCAGATGGGTGACAAGGTGCTGGTGACTGGCGACATCAAGGGGCTCAAGCCGGATGCAGTGCACGGCTTTCATATCCATGAAAAGGGTGACTGCTCCAGTGGCGATGGGGTCAGCGCCGGCGGTCATTTCAACCCTGTCGGCAAACCGCATGGCGCGCATGACCAGGCTGAGCACCATGCAGGCGATCTGCCCAGTTTGACGTCTGATGGCGCTGGCGCTGCCCGGCTCAATTTTGAAACTGGTTCGATTTCAGTGGGAAGCGGCCTGGCCGACGTTGTTGGCCGTGGACTGATTGTTCACCGCGATCCGGATGATTTCAGGACCCAGCCGACTGGCAATTCCGGTCCGCGCCTGGCTTGCGCAGCGATCCTCAAGAGCTGACGCTTCGAGGGGCTGTCTTGACAGCCGCTCACTCCCTATCGCGAAGTGTCCGCCCGTCAACCGACCTTGGACGCTCCATTCGATGTTTGTCGAGGGTTCGCTCATTTGGCTTCTTGGCTCTGCATCAAGTTGCCGCACGGTTGACGGCAGCCAATCCGCATGGCTGACACTGACGGCCGAGACGCGGTTGACAGCAGGGTAGCTATCCGGCCTTACGGAGACTCAACTGCTGGCCAGCAGTTGAGCCTTGAAAATGGAAGCAATGGGTGAGAGCTTCTTGCCCTTGGGGTGGACAACATGCCAATGGGATTCCACGGGAAATCCCGCGACATTCAAGACTGACACGCCTTGCCCGCTGGCCTTGCCGTGCAGTGCGTGGCTGGAGATAACGGAAATGCCCAGGCCACCGGCAACCGACTCCTTGATGGCCTCGTTGCTGCCGAGTTCCAGGCGCAGGTTCGGTCGAAACTTCAGCTTCTTGAAGCAGTTGTCCACCGCCATGCGGGTACCTGAGCCCTCTTCCCGCAGAATGAAGCGCTGCCCTGAGAGTTCGGCCAGCGACAGTGTCTTTTGTCTTGCCAGAGGGTTGCCACTGGCGCAGATCATGACCAGGGGGTTGGCCATAAAGACCTCATCCACCAGGTCCAGATCCTTGGGTGGGACAGACATCACGTAGAGGTCATCCAGGTTGTTGCGCAAACGAGCCACCACACCGTCACGGTTCAGGACTTCCAGAGACACGTCGATCTCCGGATAGCGCTTGCAAAAGCTGCCCAGCAGGCGTGGCACAAAGTATTTGGCCGTGCTTACCAGCGCCACACGCAGCTTGCCCCGCGTGTAACCCTTGAGGGCATTTACCCTCTGTTCAAAGCCATCCCATTCCGCAGACACTGCACGCGCTGTTTGGGCGAGTTCACTGCCCACCTCCGTCATGTACACCCGGCGGCCCACCAGTTCGTAAATCGGCAGACCGACGGCATCGGCGACATCCTTCAACTGCATCGAGGCCGTGGGCTGGGTCACATGCATCATCCGTGCTGCCCCGCTCACACTGCCGGTTTCGGCAAGTGCCAACACCAATCGCAATTGCCGGAAAGAAATATGCATAGGTTTTTATCTATGTAAAAGTATTTGTAAATCGATTTTACAAGAGGTCGGTCATTGGCTAGCATGAGTGCAAAGGAAAAAATCCATGCAAAATCTGCTCGACCCGGCCATTCTCTTTTTCATATTCGGCGTGCTCGCCGGCGCCGTCAAATCGAACCTGGAGATCCCACAACCCATTTCGCGCTTTCTGGCGTTGTACCTCTTGATGGCGCTTGGCCTGAAGGGCGGGTTTGCGCTGGCACACTCCGGGTTCACGCCTCAAGTGGCTACCAGCCTGGGATGTGCCGTGGTGCTGGCCGTGGCAGTGCCTCTGCTGGGCTATTGCATGCTGCGCAGGTTCTTGTCCGGATTTGATGCGGCAGCAGTGGCGGCAACTTATGGCTCGGTCAGTGCGGTGACTTTTGTAACCGCGGTTCAGACCCTGGAGAACCAGCAGATGGTGTTTGGCGGCTACATGTCAGCGGCCATGGCTTTGATGGAGTCGCCGGCCATCATTCTTGCCATTGTGTTCGCCAACGCGTTGCGGCAGAAACAGGCAAGCGCCATTGCCGGGACCGGCGGCGGGGTCGCCGTGTTGTCTCTGGGTTTTTCACCCCAACGTGCCGGCGTGCCGTTTGGCAAGATTCTGCACGAGTCCTTTACCGATGGTGCACAACTGCTGCTGCTGGGGGCCATGCTGATCGGCATCGTCAGCGGGGACGCCGGCAAGGCGGCGATGCAGCCGTTTTCGGGTGACCTCTTCAAAGGGATGCTGGCGTTCTTCCTGCTGGACATGGGGCTTTTGACCGCGCGCAGTTTGCCGCAGGTCAGGGGCAAATCGCCCTGGTTGCTCGCCTATGCAGTGGCCGGTCCCCTGGTGCATGCCAGCCTGGCACTGTGCCTTTGCGTCGTGTTGAAAATTCCCACCGGTGATGCCATTCTGCTCATGGTGCTCGCCGCCAGTGCCTCCTATATCGCGGTGCCCGCTGTCATGCGGCAGGCCGTTCCGGAGGCGAACCCTTCGCTCTATTTCGGTCTGTCACTGGGTATCACCTTTCCCTTGAACATTCTGTTTGGCATACCGCTGTACACCTATGTCGCCAAAGCTGTGCTGGCGTGAAGGGGAAAACCAGGTAACTGTTGTCCGATTACAGGTAGTCAACCGACATTCACATCTGCTGCGATTGGGCGCAGTGGGTCACCACGCCGCGAAGCCGACTTCTGTGCAATCGCCAGCGTGAGACGCCCCTTTTGCCGCGCTATGATCCCGTCGACAAATCCGGATAGGAAATCACCGTGGCGCAAGACGAAAAGTCAGGTCGGACAGAGTCCAGGCGAAAAAGGTCGTGGATTTTGCCGACACTTTTTGCAATTTTTATAGTGGGCACCATTGCATTTTTGACGATCATCGATGCGATCTATGCTCCAGACCCGGGCGCGCCCTTGTCGGCAGAGGATGTTGTTGGCAAATGATGCGAACAGCGTGGTACTGTGTGGCATTCGCTTCGCCGACACTGAGCGGACGTGTTCCATGGTGAAGCTGAGGTTCCTGCTTTTGCTGCTGTTTCTGGCAAGTGGCGCCAACGCACGCGAGACCTTGGTTGGACAAGTCACCTACGTCACCGATGGCGATACGCTTTGGGTGCAGCCCGATGCCGGTGGCGCGGTGCGCAAACTGCGAATGCTCGGCATGGATGCCCCCGAGATCTGCCAGAGCGGCGGTAAGGCAGCGCGTGACCTCTTGGCGCAATGGGTACTGAACCGACGCGTCTCGGTCGTGGTCAGCTACTATGACCGATGGGGCAGAGGGCTGGCCACGGTGGTGCTGGACGGCAAGGATCTGGGCGCGCAAATGGTGCGGGCTGGCCAGGCCTGGTCTTATGGCTGGCGCGGCCGGCCCGGGATGTACGCCGCAGAAGAGGCGCAGGCGCGCCAGTCTCGCCTCGGTGTTTTCGCTGCAAGCCATCCAGAGTCGCCACGCGCCTTTCGCAAACGACACGGATCGTGCCATCCCGACAAGAAGTAAACCTCAGTCCGGCTTGCCGCAGACCGGACATTCAGGTTGACGCGCAATGCGCACTTCTGTGAACTCCATGCTGCGGCCGTCAAGCATCAGCAATCGACCGGCCAGGGACCGACCCACCATGCCAAGCAACTTGAGTGCCTCGGCCGCCTGCATGGATCCTATGATGCCTACCAGCGGCGCGAAGACGCCCATGGTGGCGCAGCGCGTCTCCTCGAAGGCGGATTCAGGCGAAAAGACGCAGGCGTAGCAGGGTGACTTGCTGTCGCGCGAGTCGTAAACGCTGATCTGTCCGTCAAAGCGGATCGCTGCGCCCGAAACCAGGGGTTTGCGGTGCTTGACGCAGGCGGCATTGATGGCCTGACGTGTGGCAAAGTTGTCGCAGCAGTCCAGCACGACATCGGACCGTGCGACCAACGTGTCGAGCAAAGCTGCGTCGGCACGTGCTTGCACGACCTCGACTTGAACCTCCGGGTTAATGGCAGAGATGGCGCGCTGGATGGATGCAACCTTGGGCTGGCCCAGGCTGGCCACGTCGTGCGCAATCTGGCGCTGCAGATTGGTCAGGTCGACGCAGTCGTGATCAACTACCGTGATGTGGCCCACGCCCGCCGAACCAAGGTACAGGGCAACTGGTGAACCCAGGCCGCCAGCGCCGATGATCAGGGCGCGACTGGCGAGAACTTGCTGCTGCCCTTCGATCCCGATTTCGTCCAGCAGGATGTGGCGAGAATAACGCAGCAACTGCTCGTCAGTCATGCGAGGCTCATTCTTCCTTCTTTTCTTCCTTGCGTTCAACCAGCGTCTTGCTGACCAGGACCGGTTGACCTTTGAGCTGGTTGAGCGCCTGTGCGAGTTGGAAATCCTTCTCGCTGCCGAACTCCGGCAGCCTGCGATCTGCCAGCGGCTTCTTCATTTCTTCTTCCAGCTTCAGGCGCGCTTCCTCGCGTGCCTTCTCGCGCGTGTCATCCTTCTTTTCATCGCCCTGACCGCTGTTGAGGTGCTTCTCCAGATCAGCTTCGCGTGTGCGCAGCGCAGCAAACAGATTGCCACCTTCAGTCTCGTCGACCATGACATCCGGCACGATGCCTTTGGCCTGAATCGATTTGCCGCTGGGTGTGTAGTAACGGCTGGTCGTGAGCTTCAGTCCCGCCGTCGGGCAGTTGTCCATGCGGAACGAGGGATCAAGGCAGACGGCGGTTTGCACCGAGCCTTTGCCGAAGGTCTGATTGCCAAGGAGCGTGGCGCGCTTATGGTCCTGCAGCGCGCCGGCCACGATTTCACTGGCCGAGGCCGATCCTTCGTTGACCAGCACCACCAGCGGCACTGTCTTGAGCGCGCCTTTGGTCACTTCCTGCAGGCGCTTGAGCGGGTCCGCCCCGCCCCGCCGATGGTAAAACTCGGCTGAGGCCTTGTGCACAAATTTGCTTTCCGCAAGCTGGCCGCTGGCCGAAACCACGGTGACGTTCTCAGGCAGAAAAGCGGCAGAGACGGCGACCGCGGCGTCGAGATAACCACCCGGGTCATTGCGCAAGTCGAGTATCAGACCCTTGAGCTTGGGCTCCTGCTTGTAGATTTCTTCCATCTTGCGCGCAAAGTCTTCAACGGTGCGTTCCTGGAACTGGCTTAACCGAATCCAGGCGTAGCCGGGCTCGATGACCTTGCTGCGTACCGATTGCGTGCGGATTTCCTCACGCACGATCAGGACCGGGAACGTGCGGCTCTCTTCCTTGCGGTAGATGGACAGCAACACCTTGGTGTTGGGTTCTCCGCGCATGCGCTTGACGCCTTCGCTCAGCGGCAGTCCCTTGACCGGTGTGTCATCGATCTTGACGATCAGGTCGTTCGGTTTGATTCCGGCCCGAAAGGCTGGCGAGCCTTCAATCGGGGACACCACCTTGATGACCCCGTCCTCCTGCGCAATTTCGATACCGACACCCACAAACTTCCCTGTAGTGCCCTCGTTGAATTCCTTTAGCGCCTTCTTGTCGAGGTACTGCGAATGCGGGTCGAGGCTCGACACCATTCCGACGATGGCATCGGTGATCAACTTCTTGTCGTCGACTGGTTCGACATAGTTGCTCTTGACCATGCCGAAGACCGCAGCCAGTTGCTGCAGTTCCTCCAGCGGCAGCGGAGCCAGGGCGGCGCGTGCCACGGTTTGCAATGAAACAGTGGTAAGCGCGCCGGTCA
>JBAXNI010000136.1:0-7150 GCA_037133835.1 Comamonadaceae bacterium
ACAGCGGCTTCCTGGCCTGGCAGATGTAGCGACCATGCAGAATCAACCAGTGGTGCGCATCCACGAGGTAGGCAGCGGGTATGCGCTCAAGCAGTTTCAGTTCCACTTCATAGGGTGTCTTGCCCGGCGCCAGTCCGGTGCGGTTGGCGAGCCGAAAGAGATGCGTATCGACAGCCATGGTCGCTTGGCCAAAGGCGACGTTGAGCACGACGTTGGCTGTCTTTCTGCCCACACCGGGCAAGGCCTGCAGTTCCTCGCGTGTTCGCGGCACCACAGCATCATGTCGATCCATGAGGATCTGGCAGGTCTGCAACAGATGTCTTGCTTTCGAGCGAAACAGGCCGATGGTGCGGATGTAGTCCTCCAGGCCCGACAGACCAAGAGCGAGCATCGCTTTTGGTGAATTTGCCACTTGAAAAAGCCGGCGCGTTGCCTTGTTGACACTGACGTCGGTGGCCTGGGCTGACAGCAGCACGGCGCACAGCAATTCAAAGACCGAGGTGTACTCCAGCTCGGTCACGGGGCTTGGGTTAGCCGCCTTCAAGGTGGCGAAGAATCCTTCAATGGCGAGGGGATGCATGCGTTTTTGGGTGTGCGTGGTCTGAATAATAATAGGAGCATAGGACAATCCTTCAATATCGAAAGACTTTCATGCAATTTGCCGAGCGACTGAACGCGATAGAGACCTCAGCCATCCGCGAACTCTTCAAACTGCTGGGCAAGCCCGGGATCATCAGTTTTGCGGGTGGTTTTCCGGATCCGGCCCTGTTCGACGCCGAAGGTATCCGGATTTCAGCCGATGCGGTGCTCTCGAACAGTCCGGGTCCGGTATTGCAGTATGGCGCCACTGAAGGCTATCAACCCTTGCGCGAGGCGGTAAGCCGTTTCTATGCGAACAAGGGTGGTGCCGGCAGTGCGTCCAACGTGGCGGTCAAACCCGAGGGCCTGATCGTTACCACTGGCAGCCAGCAAGCGCTCGACCTGATCGGCAAGACCATGATCTCTCCTGGGGACAAGGTGATCGTGGAGGCGCCCACTTTTCTGGCGACGATCCAGTGCTTTCGCCTGTATGGCGCCGACATCGTGGGTGCACCGATTGATGCCGATGGCGTGGACGTGGAGCAGCTGGAAAAATTGATTGCCTTGCACAAACCCAAACTGGTTTACCTGATTCCGACCTTTGGCAACCCGAGCGGCGCCACGCTGAGCCTGGAACGACGCAAACGCATTCTGCAAATTGCGGCGCAAACGCAAACCCTGGTAGTGGAGGACGATCCCTACGGTGAACTGTATTTTGGCAAGCCGCCGCCACCGAGCATGCTGGCATTGAGTGAAAGCGTGCCGGGCAGCCGCGACTGGCTGGCGCACTGCGGCAGTTTCAGCAAGATTCTGTCACCCGGCTTGCGCGTAGGCTGGATGATTGCACCGGCTCCATTGCTGGCGAACGCGACGATGTGCAAACAATTCAGCGACGCCCACACCAGCAACCTGACGCAGGCCATCGCCGCTCACTACCTGAGCTTGAACCGCCTCGATGCGGCCGTGGCCGCGGTGCGCAAGACCTACGCTGAGCGGGCTGAGGTCATGGCCGAGTCGCTGCGCCGTGAGCTCGGCGATGCGATCTCCTTTAACCAGCCGCAGGGCGGCATGTTCTTCTGGGCCAGGCTCACCGGGGCAAACGGGCAGGCCAGCAATGCCGCCGAGTTTGCCAAGCGCGCCATAGACAAAGGGGTGGCCTTTGTTCCAGGCGCGCCATTCTTTGCGCACGACCCCGACCTGGCCAGCCTGCGTCTGAGTTTTGCCACGGCCGGTCGGGAGAAGATTGAAGAGGGAATAGGGCGCCTGGCACTGGCGCTCTGACACGATGAGTAAACGCGTTGCAATTGTTGGCGGGGGGATTGGCGGGCTGGCGGCAGCGCTGGCCTGTTCGCGTGTCGGCTCGGCGATCGACCTGTTTGAATGTTCACAGGCATTCACGGAAGTCGGTGCCGGCATCCAGATGGGGCCCAACGTGGTCCGCATACTTCATGCCTGGGATTTGAAGGAGGCGCTGTCCAGGGTCGCTGCTTTTCCTGAGCGCTTGCAGGTACGCGGGGCCGATTCCGGCAGTGAACTTGGCGTGTTGCGTCTGGGTGCCACGGCGTTGCAACGCTACGGCGCGCCTTATGCCACGATCCATCGGGCCGATCTGCACAGCTTGCTGCTGGCCACGCTGAAAGGCAACGGCGATGTTGCGCTGAACCTGGACAGCGAACTTGTAGGATTTGAACAGGCTGCCAGCGGAGTAACGCTTCAGACGGCGAGCGGGCGGCGGGCGCACGCTGACTTGTTGATCGGTGCAGATGGCCTGTGGAGCCGCGTGCGTCAGCAGTTGCTTGACGATGGTGTGCCGGTGGCGACGGGGCACCTGGCGTATCGGGCGCTGGTGCCACAAAAGGTTCTTCCCGCAAACCTGCGATCGCAACAGATCACAGTCTGGCTTGGTCCGCAATTGCACGTCGTGCAGTACCCGGTGCGCGGCGGTGACTGGCTCAATATCGTTGCTGTCGTGCAGGGACACATGGTTGGCGACATCGAGTATTGGGATCACACTGCCAATGTCGTCAAGTTGCGGCGCAGCATGGCCCGAACCTGTGCGCCATTGCGCGAATTGATTCACGCTATCGAGCACTGGAGGCTGTGGGGTCTGAGCATTCGCGCACCGGCGCGAGGACCCCATGAGTTTGCGAAAGGTCGCGTCGCCTTGCTTGGAGACGCTGCGCATCCCATGCTGCCTTATCTGGCACAAGGCGCCGGCATGGCGGTGGAGGACGCACAGGTGCTGGCGAAATTTCTGCAGGACGACAGTGTGCCGGTAGCGCAGGCCTTGGGGAACTACGCCAACGCCCGATGGCAGCGCAACGCGCAAGTGCAAGCGCGCGCGATTCGCAATGGGAAGATATTTCATGCGACAGGTTTGATGCGCTGGGGTCGCGATGCCGCCATGAAGGTTCTGGGCGAACGCGTGCTCGACGTGCCGTGGCTTTACCGGGAACCCGACCGCTCGATCAGTTGAGGACAGAGCTGGCTCGCTTCGCGTAGCTGCGGTCTGTCCCGCAAGATTTCAAAGTTTTCCCAACAGCAGGAATTCCATCAGCGCTTTTTGCGCGTGCAGCCGGTTTTCTGCTTCATCCCACACAACCGATTGCGGGCCATCGATCACGTCGGCCTGTACTTCCTCGCCACGGTGCGCAGGCAGGCAGTGCATGAACAGGGCGTCCGGCTTGGCAGCGCTCATCATGTCCGAGTCGACACACCAATCAGCGAACGCGACCTTGCGCTTTTCGTTCTCGGCTTCATAACCCATGCTGGTCCAGACGTCAGTGGTTACGAGGTCGGCGCCGGCACAGGCCCGCATCGGGTCGTCGAAAACCTGATAACTCTCGGCTGAGCGCAGTCCGGCAATCGACTGGTCAACCTCGTAGCCTCCCGGCGTACTGACATGAACCTTGAAGTCCAGGATTTCGCTCGCCTGCAGCCAGGTGTTGGCCATGTTGTTGCCATCACCTACCCAGGCCACGGTCTTGCCCTTGATCGAGCCTCGGTGCTCGATGTAGGTGAAGATGTCAGCCAGAATCTGGCAAGGGTGGAATTCATTGGTCAAGCCATTGATCACGGGCACACGCGAGTGCTCGGCAAAGCGCTCGATCTTGGTCTGCTCATAGGTGCGGATCATGACCAGATCCACCATCCGGCTGATGACCTTGGCGCTGTCTTCTATCGGCTCCGAGCGACCGAGCTGACTGTCAGCCGTCGTCAGGTGCACGACGCTGCCGCCCATCTGGTACATGCCGGCCTCGAAACTGACCCGTGTCCGCGTGGAAGCCTTCTCGAAAATCAGTGCCAAGGTTCTGTCGATCAGCGGCTGGTGGCGCTCGTAGGCCTTGAATTTCTCCTTGATCAGAGCCGCGCGCTCAAACAGGTAGCCATAGTCGGCCGCGCTCAGATCGCTGAACTGGAGGTAGTGTCGCAGCGGGGCTGCGGCGTTGCCCAGGACTGTATTCATGCTTGCTCCGCGATGTGCTTTTTGATTAGCGGACAAAGGATGCTCACAATTTCGTCCGCCTCGGCGCAAGTCAGAATCAGTGGCGGTACGAGTCGGACCACGCTATCGGCGGTGACACTGATCAGCAGGCCGTTGCTGGCGCATTGACCCACCAGCGCGGCGCAAGGCTCGGCCAGTTCGATCCCCAGCATCAACCCTTGCCCGCGAATTTCCTTGACGCTGCCTGAAGCCAGTTCAGCCTTCAAGGACTGCGCCAGAGCGCCGGCCAGATGCGCACCGACCTGCGCGGCATTGGCCAGCAAACCTTCTTCTTCCATGAGACGGATCGTCTCGACGCCGGCGCGCATCGCCAGCGGGTTGCCGCCGAAGGTTGTGCCGTGGTTGCCGACCTGAAAAATATGGGCCGCCTTCGGCCCTGCCACGACAGCACCGATGGGCACACCTGAGCCAAGTCCTTTAGCCAGGGGCATCACGTCGGGCGTAATGCCAGCCCATTGATGCGCAAACCACTTGCCGGTCCGACCCATGCCGCACTGCACCTCGTCGATCATGAGCAGCCAGTCGCGCTCGTCACATAACTGACGCACCGCCTTCAGGTATTCGAGGTGCATGGCATGAATCCCGCCCTCACCCTGAATTGCTTCAAAAAAGACCGCAACAACGTTCGGATTGTCAAGCGTTGCCGCCCGCAGACTTTCGATGTTGTTGAGTGGCACGCGGATGAAGCCTTCGACCAGCGGCCCGAAGCCGGCCTGAATCTTGGGATTGCCGGTGGCGCTCAGGGTGGCCAGCGAGCGACCATGAAAAGCTCTTTCATAGACCACAATCTCGGGTCGCTCAATGCCCTTGTCATGACCGAACTTGCGCGCCAGCTTGAGCGCCGCTTCGTTGGCCTCCAGCCCGGTCGAGCAGAAGAAGACATTGGTCATGCCTGACAACTCGACCAGTTTTTTTGCCAGCACCTCCTGATTCGGAACGTGGTAGTAATTCGAGCTGTGGATTATTTTGGCAATCTGATCCTGTAGCGCCGGTACGAGCTTCGGATGGTTGTGCCCCAAGGTGTTGACCGCGATACCGCCGAGTGCGTCCAGATATTGCTTGCCGTTGACGTCCCAGACGCGGCAACCCTGGCCGTGCGACAGGGCGATCGGCACACGGCCATAGGTGTTCATCACGTGAGGCGAGGCGGCTTCGATGAAAGGTGCGGTCATGGTTTCAGGTCTTTCCAAATGAAACCGGCCCGTTCAATGGCGGGCCGTTGAAGCGTGATTTTATGCGCTTCACATGAGCAGTTCAAAACCCCAGGGCGCTCGCAAAGGCGGACCCCACTGGCACAACAGCACGAAGTCACGCCTTGGACGCCATCTTCGCGCTCGATCCGCCTTGCGACGCATCAACCCGAGGCTCCTGGCGGCGACCGATTGAATAGAAGATCAACTGCGCCAACCCGATTGCGATTGGGATCAAGCCCCACGCGGCACTGCTGCTATCACCATTGAGGGTCAGGGCTGTCGCAATAGCCAAACCCAATAACAGCAAGATCAATCCCCAGCGCAAGTTACTGTCGAGTGATGTCTCTGCCTTAGCTCGTTCCTGAAAGAACTCAACTGGCAGGGGCGGAACCTCCATGCCACGCTCAATGGCCATCAGTCGCTCCTTATGGTGCAATTCAAATATGTGAATTCTCTTTTGGTGGTCCAGCCACAGGGCGAGCATCCCGACACCGATGCCCATGATGATGGCCACCAGAGGAATGAGGAAGGGCAAAACGTGACGTAATTCAGACATATCATTTTCCTTGTGGAGTGAGTGATCAGCATTGATACTCGCTGCGCAGTGAGATGGTTTCACACGAACTGAAAAACATTTCTGCAAATTTCTGAAACCGATTGGGGTCCCTGAGGTACCAATACGTATGCAAGCCGCTTCGCCAGTCAGATCGGACCCCGCGCCAAGCGACGCGGCTGTACGCGATGCCGATATTCAAGCTGCACTGCGTGCAGGCCAGACCGCAGAAGCGTTTTCGGCGCTCGTTGATCGGTACGAGGCGAAGGTGTTTCGACTGTGTATGGCCATGTTGCGGGACTCAACGCTGGCGCAAGATATCGCCCAGGATGTCTTCCTTCGGGTTTGGCGATTCCTGGCCCACTATGACGCCCGTATTGGTGCCTTTTCAACATGGATTTTTGCCATTACGCGCAACCAGTGTCTGTCGGCCTTGAACAAACCGCATGGGTGCGAGGTCTCGCTCGATGAGTCCGAAGTGTGGCAACAGGTGACACAGATTCCAGTTCCCTCTGCCACAAACGATGCTGCCTCCTTGGTCTGGCTTCGCAGTCTTGTGGATGCCTTGCCATCAACGTATCGCACCACTCTGACCCTCTACTATTTTGAGGAGTGCTCGGTGGCAGAGGTGGCGAGTTTGCTTGGGGTACCCGAGGGTACGGTCAAAATCCACCTTCATCGCGCCCGCAACATGTTGCGCCAAACCCTGAAGCAGCACGGTATGGCTGACTTCGCACTCTGGTCATAAGGAAGACGCACTATGTCTGATGACTTAAATATGCCGACTGACGCTGGCACCCATTCAACTGGGCATAGGTCCTTGGATCGAGCGTTGCGCCAAATCATTCCACCGCCATCAGTGCCGCCAGACTTCAGGTCAAAGATGATGACGATGATCCAGAGCGATGTTTCTGACCTGGAGACACGCCGGTGTGAGTTGAAAGCTCAGCATCAAAGGGAGGTTGAGCGCCTTCAGTCGAACTATGTTCAATTGCGGCGTGACAGCCTTGCCGCTGTTATTGCAACGACGTTTACCATGGGGATCTGCGCGAGCTTGTTGGGGCCATGGCTTTATGACCAGGTGGGCTCGGATGTATCGCTCGCTATGCCGCTTGTCGCAGCTGTGATCGGAATGGCGGCAGGTGCAAGCGTCTGGATTGAGCGGTTCGGTCGTGCTGCACGACCGTGATGCTTCCATCCCCTGCCAACGCGGTAGCCGGGTCTCTGCAAGCGCCAACAAAAAAGCCGTCTTGCGACGGCTTCCCTGCTTTTTTGCTGACAGCGCACCCGTTACAAACGGCGGATCAAAATTTCCAGAGG
>JBAXNI010000137.1:0-6886 GCA_037133835.1 Comamonadaceae bacterium
AGCCGGTGATCGTGACGGTCTTGCCAGGTCCCGCGTTCTTGTCGGCAAAGGCTCCGGTCGCCCCAGTCACTGTCACGATGTCGCCACCGAAGATTCCTGTCAAGGTCGCGTTGCTGGTGTTGAGCGTGGCGCTGGTCTTGCTGTCATAGACTTTGTTGGCCGCCGTGATGCCGCTCACACCACTGATCGTGGCCTGGCTGATGTCCGCTGTGGTTGATGCTGTGCTTGTGCCCAGCGTGTAGTTGCCAGCGTCCTGTCCGCCCAGGCTCAAGCCGGTGATCGTGACGTTCTTTCCAGGACCTGCGTTCTTGTCGGCAAAGGTTCCTGTACCCCCGGTAATGGTCAAGTTGTCGCCACCGACGATTCCGGTCAAGGTCGCATTGCTGGTGTTGATCGCAGCGCTGGTCTTGCTGTCATAGACTTTGTTGGCCGCCGTGATGCCGCTCACTGCGCTGATCGTGGCTTTGTTGATAACCAGCGTACCGTCTACATAGCTAATGCTGTAGTTACCCGAAGTCAGGCCGCCTGGGGTAATGGCGTAGTTTCCAAAACCGACTGCGCCTTGCGAGACGCCTGAGTAACTCAAAGTACCGGCAAGCACAGTCGCCGACTCGTTGTTGACAAATCCGCTGTAGCTCACGCCCTTGCCGCCGCTATAAGCGATCCGGTCATATACCTTTGTATCGTTGTTGGCACTGATCGTCAATGGCGCCGGATTAACCGCATATGCCTGACCGGTGCCAGCAGTTATGGTGTAACTAGCAGTGGTCGGTGTGGTTTGCGTTGTTGGACCTGTCAAACTGGTCGCACTGGCTAGTCCCCCAGAGTAGCTAACAGAATAGCTATTGGCCGCTGTAGTACTGGAAATGACAGGTGTAAAAATAGCTGTGCCCGACACATCTTCTTTGTCAAATGTCCCACGAAAGCTAGTCCCAAATTGAGCAGTCGGTGCAAGGCCATAGGTATTGCTGGGAGTACCAGTCAGCAACGTCGTATCCACGTAGATGGTGCCTGGCGTCGATCCGTAAATGAAACCGTTTCCATTTTCAGTCGCCGTAGCGTAATTCGCATAGGTCGCGCCGTAATGGCGGAACTGTGAGGTCAAACCGCCCTTCGTCACGCTGCTTGGGTCGGCAGCAAAAATCAACCAGCGTCCTCCCGTGACAGTTGTGAGCGCGCCGGCGCCGCCAGACAGCTTGTTAGTAAACGACGTGCTTGCACTCAGAACAATTGCATCCCCGCTCCCCGCGGCGGACACCGAGCCACCACCATCAACAGCGATAGCACCGGTGTTGTTCACCAGCACGCTGCTAGAGGCACTAATCGCGCCCAGCCGCAGCGGATTGGTATTGCCACTGTTGTTGGTCAAACTGATTGCGCCTGTCGTATCTGTTGCAGCGAAACCCATGACCGAATTGGATCCACTGAGCGTCGTACCGCCACTGGCTGTCGTGGTCAGCTTGCCACTCGTTGAAATGCTGCCACCCGTTCCCTCGCTGATCGTGCCCCCGGTATTCAGCAGGACTTGCGCCGGCGCGGTCAACGCTGCATCCACTGAAATCGGACCCGTCTTGCTCCGAAGGTAAAGTGGTCCTGTCGAGCCTAGCCCTGCCAGTTCGGTATTACCAATGTTGCCCATCACAGTGACGCCACCCGTGTTACTCGTTGTGTCGCCAATATAGAGTGCACCCGTCGTGGAGATGGACTGCAGGTCAGTTCCAAGAAGGCTTAGCGCGGTGTCATTCATGCCACCCAGTGTGATCGGACGGACAGATGTCAAAGTTGTCAACGTAGCACCGCCCGTTGCGGCATTGATGGTACCGCCGGCCAGAGCCATGTGATCGGCAATGAGCTTGATGGAGCCAGCGCCGCTACCACCATTGGTAATGGTATCGCCTGCGGCGTTGTTCGAAAGCGAACCGGTACCTGCATTGACCGTAACGCCACCAGGACCGGTGATGACTGAATTGTTGGTGACGCCAACACCCGTCAAGCTGACGGTTCCGCCAGTACCAGCACCCGCGGTTAATGCCGCACTGACAGTGGCCAGGCCACCGGCGGTGATACTAATTGGCTGGTTGGCCGCAGTGCTAACGCCGGTGACAACACTATTGACAGTCGCACCAATAGTCAGATCGCCGGAATTATTGAAGGTCAAGCCAGCCACGCCCGTGGCCGTCAAGGAACCAACACTGTTGGATGAGTTGTTCAGGTTGACTGAGCCGGTCGTTATCAGACGCAGTCCCGGGGCTCCGGACCCGGCGACAATGGGTGCGCTCTGACCAATATTGGCGCTGCCTGCGTTCAACACAACGCCAACGTTATCCGTGTTGTTTCTGGTCAGGATACCGGCAAAGTTGTTAACCGTGGTAACTTGAATCGGGTTGATGCTCGTAAAGCTGAAAGCATCCCCGGCAGTGGAGCCGGTCGCCTTGCCTGCGATAACGCCTGGTGAATTGGCCTGAGTCAGGGTCACGCTAGTGCCCTGCGCATAGACGGAAGTGCCGCCAACCAGCGCATTCGCAGATTGGGTCAGGGCACCGAAGCTGCTCAGAGCCACCATGCCAGGGGCAGACACACCACTCAATCCGGCCACAGTGTCGACCTTGAGCGCTTGACCACTCGTGAACACAAGACTGTTCGTCGAAGCGCCAGTGACTTGCGCCGCCAGACTACTGACTTGATTCGTTTGCGCCCCAAAGTCAACGCTACCACCTGCCTTGATGCTCATACTTCCAACCGTGATCGTTGCACCGGTCGTTGGCTGAGTCATCCCGGCGCCCGATTCCAGCGACAGAACACTGACATTGGCAGGCGCGATCGCGGCGCCAATGCTCAATGCTCCCGCAGTGCTGGTACCAACGCGCAGCGTTGGTGCGTTTACCGTATCCAGTTCGGCCGAGGTAAGCTCCAAGCTGCTCGGACTCTGACTCTTGGTGGCAACAACATCAACGGCTCGGCTAGAAGTTGAGGGATTAAGCCAGACGACGCCGCCGCTCGCCGCTGTAATGGCTGCAGAATTTCCGGTCGTGGAGTAAATATCAATCTGATTCCCGACCAAATGAACATTGGCGGCCTTCAAAGTGGTCAAGGCGGGAATCGTCAGCAAATTGCCTGCTGACAAGGTCAAATCGGCCGTACCAGTGTTCACACTTGCGGCTGTCAGGTTCCCGCTGACAGATATGCTGACTGGTGTTCCCGCTCCGGTCGCTAGCTCAGTGGTTTTTGTCAACCTCAGCGTAGCGTCCCCTGTGTGGCTCAAATAGACGGCGCTGGGGCCACCGTCGGTATTGCCGATCGAAATGGCAGCGGCGCCGCCGCTGACCGAATGGGTGTTGAGAAACGTAGTGGGGCTGCCGACTGCCCCGCGATCACCACTCCCCTGAAGTGTTATGTCATTCGCGGTCAGCAGTCCACTGCCACTTTGCAATATCTTCCCGCTGCCGGCGCTGATGGCCAGAGTCGTGCCTGTGGAGCCAGCTGTCACGGCCCCGGCCACAGTGATATCACCAGTGGCCGTGACGCTAATGGGCGCCCCCGAACTGGCCGCCTGACTAATGCTGCTGATAGACAAAGGAACACTGTCATTGAAGGCAATCCCGCCACCACCTGCGGAATAGGTCTGCGAAGCAGCCAAGGAGTTAACCGCATTGCTTGCACTCTTCAGACTGATCGCCGTGGACGCATTGACAGTCAATTTGTTGGCCGTGACCAATCCGGTCAGTGTATTGAACGTGTCGCTAACGGCGCCTGTGCTGGCGGTCAGACTTACATCGCCCGCGCCTGCGTTGACTCCCTTGACGCTATCAACAATATTCAAAGACCCCGCCGTCAGGTTGATCGGCTTGTCTCCGCTGGTGCTGATGCCATTGAATGTGCTATTGCCGTCTACCACAGTACCAACCTGAAGGGTCCCTGAATTGGTGAAACCAAAACCACTGGCGCCTGCAGCGCTGCCAGCGAGGACTGAGACCTGATTCGAGCCATGATTGAGCACGACTGAACCCGTAGTCGCGGAAGCGGCAAGTGACGAAACCGTAATCGGAGCTGTTTGTGTAATGTCTCCCGCTGATGCACTCAATACCAATTGACCACTGCTACCGTCGACCGTAATACCCGTCGTATTTCCAACAGAACCGATAGTTAGCCCACCAGTACCGCTGTTATTGAAGGTGAAACTGCTAGAACCGCCTGCCGTGATCTTTGATGCAAGCGTGCCTACCTGATTCGAACCAGCCAAGGAAACGTTGCCAGAAGCGTTGATTTCCAGCCCGGCCGCAGTGATGGATGCGAGTTGGGTAACTGTACCTGCTGCAGTCAAGCTGACGTTGCCGGCACCGGCATTGACCGTTCCGCGCAAAGTAATCGCGCCACTCGAACTGAGCGATATTCCACCTCCGCCAGTCAGCAGATTCGGAACAATGATGGGTGCAGCCTGAGGCGAACTTGCGCCATAGCCTGTAGTCATGGAAATCGTGTAATTGCCGACCGTCTGATATACAAAAGAGTCGCCGCTGCCAGTACCCGCACCCCCCATCATGCTAAGGTCAATTCCACCGGCCCCATCTCCCGTGCCGTTGCGGGTTCGCAAAATCAGGTTACCCGGGAAAACCATAGTGCTAAACGAACTTGTCGAGCGAATGTAGCTCGCCGCTTCCAGAATGACATCGGTTCCAGCAGAAAGTGTGTCAAACTGGCTTTGATAAATCCAGGAGGGCCCCGTCGGGTTGTCGGCGAAAAGAAGTTGCGACAGGGTACCGGTACCGCCCGTGCCCCCAGTCAAATAGATCGTGTCGGGGTCCAACAGCAGCTTGCCGCCATGCCCCTTGCTGGCGCCCAGATCCACTTGCGCACGAAAGTCCAGATTTTGCTTGCCCGATGTTTCGAGAAACCCGCCATCGCCACCGTTCGCCCCACCCCGAGCCGAAATGCTGCCATAAGCCTGCGTTGACTTGTCAGACCAGACGATCACTTTGCCACCATCACCATTAGTGATGGCATCGGCTTTGATGCTGGCCCGCGGCCCAAGGTAACTTTGCTGTGCATTGGGCACATCCGGGTTCTTGCCCTGGTAGTCGCCACCTACTCGCACCATGCCACCACCCTGCTCGCCGGATACATCAATCGCCGCCTGATCGGTCAGCGCCACCCGATTGCCCAGCACGTCCACGCTGCCGCCCTTGGTGCCGGTGGCGGTAATCGTGCCTGTGCCTTCAACGAATGCGTCCCCAGACGCCTTCAGGACGACCTTGCCGCCCTCCATGGCGGCCGTAGTTGCCTGAATCAAACCACTGTGTTTGAGGGTTCCGGCAAAGATGCCCACCGCATCGCCTTTGAGCGTACCCAGATTGACAGCCTGGTCACTCGGTGCCTGCACCCGCAGGCTGATGCCTTCCAGACCCCGACCGGTCAACTCGATCTGCCGACCTGCCGCCAGAATCGTGCTGCCGTTGGGCGCCTGGATCAGCGCGTCTTTTCCGGTATCGACGGAACTGCCCAGCAAGACGACGTCGCCACTGCGCGCCAGTATCCTGCCCTGCACCGATACGCCTGCACTGGACGCCAGACCATCACCAAACAGCAGCCGTCCGGCCAGCGCGTCGGCATCGCTCATGCGCAGGCTTGATGCCGTAAAGCCCGCGGTATCCACCACGGCGCCAGCGCCTACGGCAATACCTGACTGGTTTACCAGCACCAGATTGCCGTTGCTGCCGAGCGTGCCAAACAGCTGTGATGGCGTGTTAGTGACGACCCGGTTGATGGAGGTACTGGTGGCGCTGGGTTGCTGGAAGTAGGTGGTGCTGCCTGAAGGAATCGAAAAACTCTGCCAGTTGATGGCCGAGTAATTGGTACCTATCCCGTTCTGCGTCGTGACGGTGAGCTTGTTGCCCTGGTTGACCATGCCAGCCTGGCCGACGATCGCCACGCCTCCGGTGGGGTTGGCGTAGGCAATGGATGGTTCCAGACCCCAGGCCGTGGCAATGCCAAGAGACAGCGCGGCGAACCGCGAAGTGAGCAACAGCGAGCCATTCGCACGGCTTGTCGAGGCTCCAGAGGCGTTCTTGCTCCGCCGACCGCTGGAAGCAATTTCGGCAACCGCCACCATAGCTCCCAGAGCCTGGTTCCATACGGTTCGATAGATATGGTTCAGCGACGCATGACCCGACACAATTCAGCCTCCCAAAGCGGATGATTTTCCGGGAAATCAATGTGCTTTGCTGTGAATTAAATCACAGGGGGGCGCTCAAACGTATACCTGTTTTCCCGAATGGGGTTAATCGCCTGACCATGGCCTTCTCGGCAATCTCCAATTTGGCGCGAACACCATCCTGACGCGTTAAATCCACCGGTCGCGCCGCTTGGCACCACACCGGCGCCGGAAAATGCGTGTCCCAATCGAACCTCGCAATCACGTGCCAGTGCAGATGCGGCACCACATTGCCCAGCGCCGCCAGATTGACCTTGGTCGGTTGCAGATGCTCGCGCAGGGCGCGCTCAACCACGTTGACCGCCGCCATGCACAGGCTGCGCTCGGTATCGTCAAGATCCGAAAACTCGGCTACATGGCTCGTCCACACGATCCGGTAGAAGGCCGGGAAGCCCACCTCGTCAGCCCGAATGACCCTGAACTTTTCGCCCCGAAAGACCAGCATGCCGCCGATGCCAGTGCACAGTGGGCAGGACGCGGGCGTCATGTGCTACACCAGCACCCGCTCGATGCCGCCGGCATTGGCTCGCTTCACATACTCAGCCATCCACTGCTCGCCCAGAATCTGGTTCGCCATCTCGACCACGATGTAGTCTGCCTGCAACAAACCGCTTTGCAAGTCGTCACCAAAGCGGCTCAGGCCCTGCAGGCAGGCCGGGCAGGAGGTCAGGATCTTGA
>JBAXNI010000138.1:0-6837 GCA_037133835.1 Comamonadaceae bacterium
TAGTCGATCAGTGGCAGCACGGTGATGAGCCACGACGCTGCGGCCTGCAGCATGGAGACGTGGATCTCCTTGCCAACGCCGGTCTCGAAGCGCTCCAGCAAGCCCTGCATGACGCCGGCGTAGACTTCGTCGCCGGCCTTCAGGTCGATCACTGGAATACCTGTGAGCATGGGTGGCCCCTTCGGGTCCCCCGTGACTTCCATGTAGCCGCTCATGGCCTGAATCACCGGGTCATACCCGGGAGCCTCGGGGTAGCGCGGGCCCATCGCCGAAATGCCGGCCCAGATCAGTTCCGGCTTGGCGGCGCGCAACGTGGCGGGATCGATGCCAAGACTTTGATAGCGGGCAGGTACGGTATTGCAGCAGAACACGTCCACATCGAGTTCGTGGATCAGGCGCTTGAGCAACTGCTGGCCGCGCACATCCTTCAAATTCAGCGCGATCGCCTCCTTGCCGACGTTGGGCGCAACGAAATAGCTGCGCCTGTCGTCATCTGCGATGCGACTGCCGATGTAGCGGTTCGGATCGCCTGGCAAGCCCTGGCCGCTGGGAGTGGCCTCGATGCGGATGACACGCCAACCCAGTTGCGCAAAGCGCAGCGTGGCGTAAGGCAGTGACAGCGCCTGCTCCATGGAGAGGACGGTGCGACGTTTCATGCAATCTCCGCTAGGTGGTTCATTTCAGAAGTCATGGAAGGTCTGGCGTTCAGCCGCCCGCGATCGGCGGGGCCAAAATGACCTCGTCCTCATCACGCACCGGATAGTCGCGATCTGCGTAGCTGAGATTGACCGAGACCAGCATAACGTCAATGTACTCAAACGCTTTCTTGAAGCGCTCGTCCCGGGTTGATAGCCAGTCGAGCAACATGCCCACATTCTTCACCTTCTCGGGCACGACGATGTGCTCGGAATCACATCCCATGCTATCCCGGAGCCAGGCGAAGTACTGAAGCTTCATGGGTGCTCGATCCGCCCTAACTGCGGGACTGCCTCAATTCATGAATGGCGCGGGCAACGGTCTCTGGCGACATCGGTGGATTGAAGATGCGCACGCCCGTTGCGTTGTACAGCGCGTTGGCGATGGCCGGCGCAATGACGATCGTCGGCAACTCGGAGATACCCTTGGCGCCATACGGCCCTTCGGCGCAATTGCTTTCAATGAAGTGCATGTCAAGAGGCGGCATCTCCGGCGCCGTGATGAGCTTGTAATCTCTGAAGCATGGGTTCGTCAACATTCCCTTTTCGAGCCTCATGTTTTCACTCAGAGCGTAACCGAGGCCGATGGCAATGCCGCCCTCAACCTGCCCTTCGAGACCCATCCGGTTGATGACGCGGCCTACGTCCTGCGCCACCGTGATCCTGTCCACCTTGATCTCGCCGGTCAGCGTATCGACCGTGATTTCGGCGATATGGACCGCGTGGGAATAGGCAGCCGAGTGGTCGGAGATGTGCTTGGCACCCTCGGGCTCGCTCTTGGGCTCGTAATAGTCCGTAACCATCACCAATTCAGGTACGGCCTGGAAATGCATTTGCCGCAGCAGACGGTCCAGCTTGATGATCGGCGTACCGTCGTACTCGCGCACGACGGAGCCGCCGCGCAGGTCCAGGTCCTTGGCAGGTTCGCCGAGCATCGTCTGCGCGGCTTGAAGAATCTGCGCCTTTGCCTTTTGTGCGGCTCGGCGCGTGCCGTTGCCCGCGATGAAGGTGGTGCGAGAGGCGTGCACGCCCACATCCCACGGAGCGATGTCGGAATCGTTGTTGACAATGGTCACATGCTCCAGCGGCACCCCCAGTTCCTCGGCAACAATCAGCGTGATGACCGCGTCGATGCCTTGACCGATTTCGGAGGCACCGGTAATGACCGTAACCCGGGCGTAATCGTCCATCTTGAGGATGGTGCCGATACCGTCTGACTTGTGAATCTTGGCGCCGCCGGCGTTGTGGATCGATGAAGCCAGGCCGATACCCTTCTTGTAGCGGCCGGGCTTGTCCCGTTCTGCCGCGAACACCTTGCGCTTGCGGCTGTAGTCACAGGCTGCTGCCGCTGTCTCCAGACATTCCACCAGCGCACATTCACGCAGGAAGGATTTTTGCGGCGTGATTTCACCGGACTTCTGCGCGTTCTTGATGTGGAAATCAAGCGCATCCATGTCCACCATGTCGGCCAGCATGTCCATCTGCTGTGCCGTAGCGTAGGTGGTCTGGACGTTGCCGTAGCCTCGGAACGAGCCGGCGTAGGGGTTGTTGGTGTAAATCGCCTGCGCCTTGAAGTCCACTACCGGCACCCGGTAGTGGCCCGAGGTGGTGCGCATCATGATGACCGGAATGGTAGGGCCCCAGGAGGTGTAGGCGCCGTTGTCCAGCAGCACGTCAGCGCTGCGGAAAGTGAGCACACCTTCGCGGTTGCAGCCGGTGCGCATATGAATGACCGCTGCCTGGCGCGTTGGCGAGGCCTTGAACTCTTCCTCGCGCGAATAGATGACCTTGACCGGCCGACCGGTCTTCCTGGCCAGCAACGCAGCAATGGGCTCGTAGGGGTAGACGTCGAGCTTGGAGCCGAAGGCGCCGCCGACGGGCGGCTGCATGACCCTGATGTCGCCGGGATCAATGCCCAGTGCTGGGGCAAGGTCCATCTTGTAGTTGTACGGATACTGGGTCTGCGTCCAGATCGTCAGCTTGCCGTTGTGGTCGAAGTCGGCGATGGCGCAGGAAGTGCCCATGCAACAGTGCGTCACGTGGTGCGGTCGGAACACGGAGTCCACGACAAAGTCGGAAGCCGCTTCTGCCGCAGCGAGGTCACCGTGCTTGAACTCGAAATGCAGGCTCTTGTTGCCGGCAAAATTCTCGTGGACCAGCGCTGCGCCTTCCATGGCGCCCGCTTCGGGTGAGAACACTCCTGGCAGATCCTCGTACTCGACTTCAATCAGTTCGAGCGCACGGCTGGCAATCTCCTGCGTTTCGGCCGCGACGGCGGCTATCTCATCGTGCTCGCAGCGCACTTTGTCCTTGAGTGCGACGTTGTCCCGCACGAAACCGAACTTGAGTCCGGCGGCATCCTTGCCGGTCAGCACCGCATAGACGCCAGGCAGCTTTTCTGCCGCCGCGGTGTCGATGCGGACGATCCTTGCATGCGCTCGTCCGGCGAACAGCACCTTGCCGATCAGCATTTGAGGCAGCACCATGTCGTTGATGTAACGCGTCTTGCCGGTTGCCTTGTCGGGTGCGTCGGGTTTCTTGACACGCTGGCCGATCAGGGTGGTCTTGGTGATGGGTGAGATGCTGGTGTTCTGTTCCATGAATTGGCTAACTTTAAGAGGTTGCTGCCAGATGTAGAAGTTGCCGTGTGCCTAGCAGCGGCCGCAGCACTTCCTTGACTCGACCAGGGCGTCCACGGCGTCCAGCACCTTGGTGTAACCGGTGCAGCGGCAAAGATTGCCTTCGAGGCCACGTTGTGCCTCTTCCCGGGTCAGGCCGGGATGGTTCTCGACCAGGTAGTCGGCCTGCATGATCATGCCTGGCATGCAGAAGCCGCACTGGATGGCGCCGTGATCAACGAAGGCTTGCTGCACCGGATGCAGGCCGTCCGGCGTGCGCAGTCCCTCGATGGTTATTAGTTCACGCCCATCACAATCAACGGCGTACATCAGGCAACTGTTGATGGTCTGGCCGTCGACCCTGATCGTGCAGGCACCGCATTCGCCTTCGCCGCAGGCGTACTTGGTTCCGGTCATGCCGAGCTTGTCACGCAGCATGGTCAGGGTCTTCATGGTTACCGGCACATTCAGGCAAACATCCCGGCCATTGAGCTTGAAGCGGATTTCAGTTTCCACGGACTTCATTGAGCACCTCTTCAAGAAACACACGAACGAGATGGCTGCGATACCAGGCACTGGCTCGCACGTCATCAATGGGTTTGGCATCGTCCACCGTCGCGGCGACTGCCGCGGCAATGGTCGCTGAGTCAAGCGACTTGTCTTCGAGCGCAGCCTCAACATGGCGGGCCCGCAGGGGCGTGGGTGCGACCGAGCCCATCGCCAACCGCACATCGCGGAGCCTGCCGTCCGTGACACGAGCGCCGAAGGCCACGGAAACAGTGGAGATTTCGAGCGCGGGACGCGGACCAGACTTTCGAAACTTGCCAACGAAATCGGACGCAGGCCGGTCGAACAGCACGGCGGTCAGCAACTCCTGCGGCAGCCTGACGGTTTTGCCGGGGCTGACGAAGAATTGGTCCAGCGGTATGCGCCGCGTCTGCGCGACACCGCCCTGCCAGCAGGCGAGTTCGACCGATGCACCGAGGACCAGCAGGGGCGGGCTCATGTCGCTGGCTGGCGAGGCGTTGCAGAGGTTGCCTCCCAGAGAAGCCGCGTTGCGAATCTGGTCACTGGCGAAATGCTCCGCCGCCGCGACCAGCACGGGCGCAATTTCGGCGAGTACCGGGTTGCCGCGGATGTCGCTGATGGTCGTAGCGGCACCGATGCGAACCTGGGCACCGTTGGCCTCAATGCCAGCGAGTCCTTCGATGCGGCGAATGTTCAGCAGTTTCGCTGTGTATTGGCGGGCGCCGGATTCGGTCTGCGGCGCCAGATCCGTACCGCCACAAAGTACCGTGGCGTCGCCGTCGGCCATCGCCTGCAATGCCTCGTCCAGGCGGCACGGCGCCAGGTAGGTGCTTAGCTCCTGCATGGTCTGCGCTCGATTCTCAAACAGTGTTTCAATACATTCATTTCTGGTTAACCCTTCAGAATCGGATCGGTTCCTGATAGCGACCGAATACGTTGACAAGCTCTTTCGTCATTTCACCAACGCTGGCGTAAGCCTTCACCGCTTCGACCAGCGCGGGCATCACGTTGCGGCAGGCGGCGGCATCCGCGCGCAGGCGACCCAGCGCCGCATCGACGGCGGCGTTGTCGCGCTCAGACCGGATGCGATTGAGGGCATCGATCTGCACCTGCGCGTCCTGCTCGTTGTACGCGTGGAACTCGACCGGATGATCATCTTCCTTCTCGTTGCGGTAGCAGTTGACGCCGACCTTGGGGAATTCGCCCGACTCGATCTTGCGCAGCATGCCATAGGCCTGGGCCGAGACCTTGGACTGGATGCTGCCTTCGGCCACCATCTTGACGATGCCGCCCTGGGCATCGACCTCGGCCATGATCTCCTCCATCTTCCTGCGCATTTCGTTGGTCATGGTCTCGACGTAGAACGAACCCGCCAGCGGATCCACTGTTTCAGTCAGACCCATCTCCTCGACCAGCAACTGCATGGTGCGCAGCGAGATGCGGGCGGAATACTCCGTCGGTATGGTGTAAGCCTCGTCGTAGGAACACAGCGCCATGGTCTGCGTGCCCGATAGTGCCGATATCAGCGCGTAGTAGGCGCCGCGCACGATGTTGACTTCCGGCTGCTCGAAAGTGAGACCGCCCCCACCACCGGCGGCGATCATGCGCAGCCACATCGAACCCGGTTTCTCTGCGCCGTATTGCTCCTTCATGATCTTGGCCCAGAGCCCGCGACCAGCGCGGAACTTGCACACCTGCTCGAAGATGTTGCCGAAGATGTTGAAGTTGTAGGAAAGCCGCCCGGCGAACTCGTCCACCGACAGGCCACGCTTGATGGCGTCGTCGGCGTAGGCCTTGGCAATGCAGAAGGCATAGGCAATTTCCTGCGCTGGCGTCGCGCCGGATTCGCGGATGTGGTAGCCGCAGACCGACACCGGGGTGTACTTCGGTGCGTGCGTGGCGCAGTATTCGATGGTGTCGCCGACCAGACGGATCGAGGGTTCCACGGGAAAAATCCAGGTACCCCGGCCAATGAATTCTTTCAGGATGTCGTTCTGCGCCGTGCCGCGCAATTCCTTGATGTCGTAGCCGCGTTTTTCGGCCATCGCCAGGTACATCGCGATCAGAATCGCCGCTGCGCCATTGATGGTGAGCGAGACGGTGATCTTTTTCAGGTCGATGCCGTCGAAGGCGATCTCGAAGTCGCGCAGCGTATCGATCGACATGCCGACACGTCCGATCTCGCCCTCGGCCAGCGGATCGTCGGAATCGAGCCCGATCTGGGTCGGCAGATCGAAGGCCACATTCAGGCCGGTCTGTCCGTTGGCAATCAGGTACTTGAAGCGCTTGTTGGTCTCGGCCGGATTGCCGAAGCCGGCGTACTGGCGCATGGTCCAGGGCTGCTTGCGGTACATCTCGCGGTGGATGCCGCGGGTGAAGGGAAACTGGCCAGGTTCGCCGACCATCTCCATGCCGCCGCTGGCCTCGACGTCCTGCGCTGTGTAGAGGGGCTTGACCTCGATGCCCGACTCGTTGATCACCTTCTTCATGGCCGGTTTCTGCGGAACAGTCATTTCACTTCCTTCTTGATGTAGTCGCAGATGTCATCGAGTTTGGAGCCGGAGGGAAAGATACCCTTGAAGCCCAGTTCGCGCAAAGCCTGGTGATCCTGCGCTGGCAGGTTGCCACCAATCACCCAGAGTTTGTCGTCCAGGCCATCAGCTTCCAGCAGGGGCTTGAGTCTGCGGCAGAAAGACAGGTGCGAGCCGGCCATGGAAGACAGCGCAATGACATCGACATCCTCTTCCAGTGCGATGCGCGCAATCTGCTGTGGCGTTTGCCGAAGTCCGGTGTAAATCACCTCGAAGCCGGCATCCATCATGGCGCGAACAACCACCTTGGCGCCCTGGTCGTGGCCGTCCAGGCCGGGTTTGCCGAGAACGACCTTGATGGGGCGTTGGGATGCGGTCATCAAGACACCTCCTTGGCGATGATCATTTTTAAAATCTCACTGGTGCCGCCACCAATCAGGGTAAAGCGTACGTCGCGCAAATAGC
>JBAXNI010000139.1:0-6799 GCA_037133835.1 Comamonadaceae bacterium
CCAGCCGCTGCGCAACGCCAAAACGGTGCTGCTCGTCAATGATGGCCAGGGCCAGATTCTTGAACACGACCTTGTCCTGAATGATGGCGTGCGTACCCACTACCAGAGAGGCTTCGCCACTGGCGATCAATGCCAGCATGGCGCGCCTTTCCTTGATCTTCTGACCGCCAGTCAACCAGGCCGTCTTGACGCCCAGAGGCTCCAGCCAGCCTATGAGCTTGCGAAAATGCTGCTCGGCCAGAATCTCCGTGGGAGCCATCAGCGCACACTGCCACCCCGCGCCTATGCACAGGGCCCCGGCCAGTGCGGCCAACACGGTCTTGCCGGATCCGACATCGCCCTGCAACAGTCGGTGCATGGGTATGGGACGCGCCAGATCACGGGCAATTTCTTCGCTGACGCGGCTTTGTGCCCCGGTCAACTGAAACGGCAGTGCCGCCAGCAAGCGATGGTGCAGGGGAATGCCGTCATTCACCTGCGGACTCAGCGCCGGTGCACGCAAGGCAGCGCGCTCGCGCTTGGCCTGCAACTGCGACAACTGCTGGGCCAGCAACTCCTCGGCCTTGAGTCGCTGCCATGCAGGGTGACTGTGGTCTTCCAGTGTCGCCAGTGCCACCTGCGGCGTCGGATTGTGCAGAAAAGTCAGCGCCTGGCGCAGACTCCAGGCAGCTTGCCCACCAACAGCGTAGAGATTCTCAAGTGGCACTGTGTCTGCAAGATCGGCGCGGTCCAGACTGCTTTGCACGGCCCGGCGCAGATAGGTCTGCGGCAAGCCTGCGGCTGTCGGGTAGATGGGCGTCAGCGCCAGCGGCAACTCGCCCTGCGCGGACTTGTACGAAGGATGCATCATTTGCCAGCCAAGCAGGCCACCCTTGATTTCGCCACGGACCCGGATCCGGTTGCCAACGGCCAGTGCTTTTTGCTGCGACGGATAGAAACTGAAAAAGCGCAGCAGGCAGGTGTCGGAGCCATCATCCAGCGTCACCAGCAACTGGCGTTGGCCTCGTTGGCGCACTTCGCAAACCGTTACGGCGCCTTCGATTTGCACCAGTTCGCCATCTCGCACATCGCACAGTTTGACGATGCGGGTTTCGTCCTCGTAACGCAAGGGCAGGTGCAGCGCCAGATCAATAGGCCGCAGCAGACCCAGTTTTCGCAGTACCTTTTGAGGACCACTCACGGGAGGTGACGACGGTTTGTCAGCTTGCGGCTTCATAGTTCGATTTTGCCCGTTCGACAAGACTTCAGCTTCAACCGGACGGCGGGTCACATTTCAATGCAATAAATCAAGTTGTCTGATCAGCCGGTGATGGATAATGCGCGCAACAGATGACTGCCCCATGAATCAAGCTGCGCCGCTGGCGCTGTATTTCTTCCGACAATTCCGCGCTGCGTGCATGGCGACCATTGGGACAGTATGCGCCTTCGCGATGGTCTGCGCCCATGCCGATTCGATCAAGATTGGCGGCACCGGAACGGCGCTAGGCAGTATCAAATTGTTAGCCCAGGAATTCAACCGACTAAAGCCTGAGGCGCAACTGATCATCACGCCCAGTCTGGGCAGCACCGGCGCGATCCGGGCAGTCATAGCCGGCGCCATTGATATCGGCATCAGTGCGCGACCTGCCAGCGTCGAGGAGCTTCGTCAGGGCGTATCTACGCGCGTCTACGCCAAGACACCATTCGTCATTGCCTCAGCAGCCAAGACCAAGGTCATGGGGCTGACGCTGACTGAAGTGACAGCCATCTATTCCGGAACACAAACGCACTGGCCTGACGGTAGCCAACTGCGCCTCGTGGTACGGCCTGACGCGGACGCCGACACGGTGCTGCTACGTGCCATCTCGCCTGAAATGAGTCAGGCTATCAGCTTGGCGCTGACCAGAAAGGGTCTGCGCATGGCTGATACCGACCAGGACAACATTGACGCGCTTGAAAAACTCCCGGGTTCACTGGGCACCAGTACGCTAACGCAGCTCGCCACGGAGGGCCGCGCGGTCAAAGCGCTGGCGCTGAACGGCGTGGCCCCGACGCTGCAAAACCTGTCGACCGGTAGCTACCCCTACTTCAAAACGCTGCATCTGGTCACCGGCCCCAAACCTGCGCCGCTGGCAAAAGACTTTGTCAGCTATATCCAGTCGCCTGCCGGTCAAGCCGTGCTGGCACGTAGCGGCAATCTGGCACCGACGCAATGAATCAGGCAGTGCGTCGAGACGCCAGAATCCTGGCCAGAACCCTGCGTTGGATTGCCAGCGGAATTGCCGGCATCGTGGCACTGTGCGTGCCCTTGGGCTACTGGTTGGTGGTTTACAACTTCCAGGCTGAAGCGACTTTTGTTGATGCCGAAATCCATGCCGACATGGTGACCGAAAGAATCAACATCAACCCGGATTTGTGGCGTTTTGAGATTCCCAGGCTCGACGCCATCGCCGCCACCCATCGCGGCACCGAGACTCTGCCGGAGTCACATTCCATCGTGGACATGCAGGGTCAGATCCTTGTCCAAAGCATGCAAGCGCTAGCCTCGCCGGTACTGACACGCAGCGCACCACTGCTTGATTCGGGTACGGTCGTGGGACATTTTGTAAGCAGCCGTTCGCTCAGACCGCAGATGCAAAGCACTGTTCTCGTAACCCTGTTTTCGTTCTTGCTGGCTTTGCTGATTTACATCAGCCTGAGTGTTTTGCCCTTGCGCGAACTCACGCACACGCTCAACACGCTGGAACAAGAACGACATCGTCTGCGTGCGGTTGTGGACAATGCGGTCGAAGGAATTCTTACCTTCGATGCCCAGGGCACCTTGCTGTCGCTCAACCCGGCAGCACAGGAGATGTTCGAGCGACCGGGAGTCGACATGGTGGGTCGGCTCGCTGCCGATCTTTTACCTCAAATTGACCTGGCAGAAAGCAAAACCTCAACCGGGTTGGTTCCTGGCAGAACCGAGACACTGGCGCAGCGCCACGACGGCACGGTGTTCCCGATTGAGCTGGCGCTGAGTCGTGCAATTGTCAATGGAGAAACACAATGGATTGCCATCACCCATGACATTACGGAGCGCAAACAGGTCGAGCAGTCCTTGCGCGATGGTGCTGAAGAGTTGCGTTTGTTCGCCGAGAACGTCCCCGCGATGACAGTGTCCTTTGATATCGATCAGCGTTGCCTTTTCGCCAACAAACTCTACAAGCAATTTTTTGGCTTTGAGACGTCGGAAATTGTCGGCATGCAGCTCAGAGAAATCGTTGGTGCTGAGGTTCACAGGGAAATTGAACCCCATTTCCTGCAGGCAATGCGCGGCCACGCGCTTAACTACCACCGGACACACCAGCTCAAGAGCAACGAATGCCGCTTTCTCGAAGTAAAGTTACTGCCGCATATCGATGCCCAAGGCGCGGTATTGGGATGTTTCAGCGTAACCACTGACATCACCGAGCATGTGCTTGCGGCGCAACGGCTTGACCGTGTCGCGCACCACGACACGCTGACCGGTTTACCGAACCGCTTGCTGTTCAACGACCGGCTTGCCCAGGCCATCAGTCTGGCCAGACGCGGCCCGAGCCAGTTCGCCTTGCTGTACCTCGATCTTGACCGTTTCAAACAGGTAAACGACGGCCTCGGACACACCGCAGGGGACGAACTGCTGCAGGCAGTTGCCGACAGAATCCGCCAGCAGGTGCGTGAGTCAGATACGGTAGCCCGCATTGGAGGTGACGAATTTGCAGTCATCCTGCCCAACATTCTCAAGCGCGAAGAGGCGCAAACAGTGGCTCAGAAGATCATCAATGCATTGACCGCGCCCTTTGTTCTGGGGAGTCAAGGTCGGGAGGTGGAAATTGGAACGAGCATTGGAATCGCCATCTGTCCCGCCGATGCGCCGGACGCTGACGAATTGGTGAAGTTGGCTGACATCGCGATGTACAGCGCAAAGATCACCGGCAACAGTTTTCAGTTTTGCGCCGCGGCAGCGACAGCCGCTTGAAATTGCAGTAAACAAGCCCGGGTTGCAAACATCGTGTCCACCCTGACGCCCGACGCCTTGCGCTCCTTCCGCCTTGGCGACTTTGACTTCGAATTGCCCGAGACATTGATTGCCCAGCAACCCGCGACCGAGCGCAGCGGCTCACGTCTGCTTGACGGTACGGGTGCAATTCCGAGCAGCCGGATTTTTCGCGAACTGCCAAGCCTGCTGCGAGCCGGCGATCTGCTCGTATTCAACGACACCAAGGTCATCAAAGCGCGACTTTTTGGCGAAAAGCCTACCGGCGGCAAGGTCGAGTTGCTGATTGAGCGGGTACTCGGCGGCAACCAGGTCGCGGCGCATATGCGGGTCAGCAAAAAGCCTGAAGCCGGAACCACCCTGGCCCTGCAGGGCGCACCCGGCACACACGACAGCTTACGCGCCACCCTGCTCGGACGCTGGCCGGATGCAGACGGTGCCCTGTTTCGCTTTGTTCTGTCCAATGACGCTGGTGATGATCCGCTGACGCTGCTGCAGCGTCATGGTCATGTACCACTGCCGCCCTATATCAAGCACAGCGACGGCGTCGAAGACGAGGCACGTTACCAGACTGTCTTTGCGAAGAACCCCGGTGCCGTGGCAGCGCCGACCGCCGCGCTGCATTTTGACGCCGCGCTTCTCGCCGCCCTTGACTCAGCGGGTGTGCAGAGCACGCAGGTTACCTTGCACGTAGGCGCCGGCACTTTTCAGCCAGTCAAGACGGATGACCTGTCTGAGCATCAGATGCACAGCGAATGGTACGAAGTTCCGGCTGCAACGCAACAGGCGATCGCCGACTGCAAAGCGCGCGGTGGCCGCGTCGTAGCAGTCGGCACCACCAGTGTGCGCGCGCTGGAATCCTGGGCGCGGGAAAAAGACCGGGTCGATGCCGCAGACTCGCCAGCGGCTGCGTTTTCAGCCGAGACCCGGATCTTCATCACGCCTGGCTTTGAGTTCAAGGTGGTTCAACTGCTGATAACCAACTTTCACCTGCCCAAATCGAGCCTGATGATGCTGGTCAGCGCATTGGCTGGTCATGACCATGTGATGGCCCTGTACCGCTACGCGATTGCGCAAAACTACCGATTCTTCAGCTACGGCGACGCCATGCTGCTGACGCTGTCCAAAGCCTGATTCGCAAAGAACATCCTAGCGGTGGTGCTCGCGTCGGCGCTCTTCAAAAACAAACTCTTCGAGGTCCGGATCCATCGCGTTGCGTGATGAAACGATGCCGATGGGCTTTCCGTTTTCGACCACGGGCACATGACGGAAACCATTCTCCTGCATCAGTAGCAACGCGTGCCCGTAGGACCTTCCCGGCTCCAGGGTCTTGGGATCGGAGGTCATGACCTGGGACAACGCGGTGGTCTTCGGGTCAAGTCCTTTGGCGACGACCCGAAAAACAACATCTCTCTCGGAAAAAATACCTACCAATTGCTCATTCTCAACAACCAGGATCGCGCCGACATTCTTGCTTGCCATCAGCTTGGCCGCCTGGCGCACGGTGGTTTCAAGGGAGGCCGTAAGAAACTTCTTACGCTCCATCAAATTTTTAATAGATTGTTCAAACATGGCATCCTCCAACGGTAAATGCTATCGGTGTTTGGAAGCAAGACATTGACCTGCATCAACCCCGTGGCGGAACAAGTCATCAACACAACGGGTTTTTCCGCCAACCGAAGGACGTTTGACGACTTTCACTGATTTTTTCTGGTCATCTCCGGAACCTCGCCGTAAGATAGCGGCGATAGATTAGAGGAGCCAATATGTGCAAAAAACTCATAGTGCGCGCTGCCCTGCTGTCTGCGGGCTTGGCGCTGACGGCTTGCTCACCCAAGAATGTGAGCTACAGCAAGGATGTTCAGCCGATTCTCGGCAAGAACTGCTCCGAATGTCACGTGCCGGGCAAGCCTGGATTTGAGGCCAGCGGGCTCGACACCAGCAGCTACGCCTCACTCATGAAGGGCGGGAAATTTGGCTCCCTGGTCAAGCCCGGGGACGCCTTCACCAGCGCCTTGAACATGCTGGTGGAGGGGCGGGCACATCCATCCATCCGGATGCCCCATGGCAAGGAAAAGCTGCCCGCGGCAGATATGGAAACCCTGAAAAACTGGGTCAATCAGGGCGCCAGGGACAACTAATCGACCGCCTTAATCACGGCGTATATCCGCCGCCCAAGGTCGTTTGGCGGGCGCGAAACTTGGAGGTTCAGCGCCGACTTCGTCCTTACTGCCAGAGTTTCGGTGTGGGGCCGGTATAGGGATATTTACATTGATTGCCACTGCACACGCCGGCAACACCGCCGCCATTGCCCATTTTGCCGGACCAACATACCTTGCCGTAGTCGTTATTGCAATTTTGTTCGCAATATTTCAGCTTGCTGCTGTCATACACACAGTGACCCGGCTTACTCCTGTCTTCGGTATCCACGCAATAGTTGCCTATGTGCGTGTTCTGACAGGCTATGGTCGTTTTATCTCCCAGCTTGTCCTTCGCAACAATAGTCTTCGCCTGCAGCGTGCCGCTGCCGCAAGCAAGCACAAGCATCAGCGCGAGCGATAGCAAATGTTTCATTCCAGACCTCCCACATGGTCAAATGCATGTTCAAACAGCCTCGCCGGCCTGGTCGCGACCAGATTGGCAAGGTACAGAGCTAAAAGCATATCCAAAATGGAAAACAATATTGGTTCAATGGGTATTGGAAGATGTCATCCACTGCGTGCCAAAGCCACGTGTCATCAGACAGGGCGGTGCTGGAACGGTTGCGGGGTCACTGCCAGAGGTGGCAAGCTTGAGTTTGGTGCG
>JBAXNI010000140.1:0-6776 GCA_037133835.1 Comamonadaceae bacterium
CCACCATGCTCTGGATTGGTGGCCAGATCACGACCCTGTCGATCATGAAGAGCGTCTTCCTCGCGTCCATGGTGAACCTGCTGGTGCCGCTGGCTATAACGAGCCGGGTGCTCGGTTCCCGACCCGTGGTGGCGCCTGCGCGCAAAGCAGGCGCTGAACACCTGCAGTCGACAAACTTCGAGCGCAACCTGATGCTTTTCCTAGGCTTGGGCATACTGGTTGGCGTTCCGCTTTTCAAGACCGTCACCAATTTGCCACCTTTCATGGGCATCCTGTTTGGCCTGGGTATGTTGTGGATGGTGGGGGACCTGCTGCATCTGAAGAAGGAAGAGGACAAGAAGGAGCACTTGACCCTGGTGCATGCGCTCACCCGCATTGACATGAGTTCGATCATTTTCTTCATCGGCATCCTGATGGCAGTTGCCGTACTCGAGCACACCCATGTACTGAGCTCGCTGGCGCAATGGCTTGACAAGACAGTCGGGCGTCTGGACATCATTGTCCTGATCATTGGCCTCGCAAGCGCCGTCGTGGACAACGTACCGCTGGTGGCAGCATCGATGGGCATGTACAACCTGGCGCAGTACCCAACCGACAGCTTTCTGTGGGAATTTGTCGCCTACTGCGCTGGTACCGGCGGCTCGATTCTGATCATCGGATCGGCCTCCGGTGTGGCCGCGATGGGCCTGGAGAAAATTGACTTCTTCTGGTACGCAAAGAAGATTGGCGGACTCGCGCTGGCAGGTTACCTGGGCGGCGCCCTGGTCTATGTCGTGCAGTACCGTTTGTTTCATTAACAGAATTTGCCCTTGTCATCCCGGACTAGGAAGTTGTCATCCCGGACTTGATCCTGGATCCATGGGTTGCGGATCAAGTCCGCAATGACAAGCCAGATGTCTGCAATGACAACCAGAATGGCAATGACAGACGACTCAACCCGGAGACAGTCCATGAAACCAAAGGTTCTCATTTCTCGCGCCATCTTCCCCGAAGTTATAGCCAAACTGACCCAGCAATTTGAAGTGACATCGAATCAGGAAGATGTGCTGTGGACTCAGCCAGAGCTGATAGAGCAGCTGACGGGTAAGCAGGGTGTCTTCACTACCGGCGGTGAACGAATTGATGCCACTCTGCTGGCAGCATGCCCAGACCTGAAAATCTGCGCCAATATGGCGGTGGGCTACAACAATTTCGATCTCGACGCCATGAGCGCTGCCGGTGTGCTTGCCACCAACGCGCCTGATGTGCTGACCGAGACCACGGCCGACCTTGGTTTCGCTCTTCTGATGGCGACCGCGCGACGCATGGCAGAGAGCGAGCACTTCTTGCGTGCCGGTTTGTGGACGCGCTGGCGCTATGACATGTTCATTGGTTCCGACATTCATGGCGCGACGCTCGGCATTCTGGGAATGGGCCGCATTGGTCAGGCCATTGCCCGGCGCGGCGTCCATGGTTTTGGCATGAAGGTGATTTATCACAACCGTACACCGCTTGATGCGCGGGCGGAAGCGGATTGCAAGGCGCGCTATGTCAGCAAGCAGGAACTGCTCAAGAGGGCCGACCACCTGGTACTCGTGCTGCCTTACTCCGCGTCCTCGCACCACGCCATCGGTACTGCCGAACTGGCACAGATGAAGCGCACGGCGACGCTGGTCAATATCGCACGCGGTGGCATCGTCGATGACGCTGCGCTGGCGCAGGCATTGCGCGACAGGGTGATTGCGGCGGCGGGTCTCGATGTATTTGAGGGTGAGCCCAAGGTTCATCCCGATTTGCTGCAGTTGCCCAACGTCGTCCTGACTCCACATATCGGCAGCGCCACGCTGCCGACGCGTCTGGCGATGGCCCACCTTGCAGCGGACAACCTTATCGGGTACCTGGTCCACAGGAAACCGCTGACGCCTTTGAACCTTGGTATGACCGTCAGAACCTAGCCCACAGGCGCCTTATTTCGGGTAAATGAGGCAAATATCACGCGCTATTCGGGGTTTGGGCGCGGTTGATCGAAGTTAGGATGACCAGCAAAACATGTTGCCATGAGCCAGACAAGCGACACCAGCCAAACTGAATTCAAGCTATTGAGCTATTTCACTAGCGCAAGCCTGGTGGCGTTCGTCGTCGTCGCGGTGCTGCTTGGCTATGTATTCCGTGCCTTGTCCATCGAGTCCGTTGTGCGAACGTATGAGAGCCAGCACGTCAATCATGCCCAGATTCTTGCCAACGAGATGTGGGACGATGCTTTCGGTCCACTGGCGAGCGCCACCGCCGGTAAGTCACCAGCGGAGATGCAGATCGCGCCCGAAATTCTCCCGATCCATCAGAAAGTGCTGATGCTGCTCAGCGGGAGCAAAATTTTCAAGATCAAAATCTATGACATCCGAGGGATCACCATTTACTCGACCGAGGCCAAACAGATTGGCGAGGACAAAAGCAGCAATCGCGGCGTCATCGGCGCGTTGAGCGGCTTGAGCGGTTCGGAACTGGTACACCGCGATCACTTCAGCACCTTTGAGGGCGTAGTGCAGGACCGTGACTTGATTGAGACCTATGTCCCGCGCTTTGACCCGGCCAGTGGCAAAGTTATCGGCGTCTTCGAAATTTATGGCGATGCCACCGACGTGCTGTCCGACATTGGCAAACGTCAGTGGATCCTGGTACTTTCTGTCATCACCTTGCTGAGCTTGCTGTATCTGGCCTTGTATGTCATTGTGCAAAACGCCCAAAAACACATTGCAAGGGAGCGTCAACAACGTGAGATAGCCCAGCAAGCGCTGGTCTCAAGCGAAGAGCGCTGGAAGTTTGCCCTTGAAGGCTCCGACGCCGGTGTCTGGGATCGCAATCTGCAGACCGGCGATGTCATCTATTCCAGGCGCTACCGCGAAATCTACGGTTATGGCGAGGATCAGGTGATCGACTATTGGGAGAATTGGGAAGACCGAGTACACCCTGATGACTTGCCTCTGGTTAGAGCGGACCGTGAGGCCTATCTGACAGGCAAGACCGAAACTTACTCTAACGAACGGCGCATGCGTTGCCAGGATGGCAGCTGGAAATGGATACTTTCGCGCGGCATGGTGGTGTCACGCGACGCACTGGGAAACCCCGTTCGCATGATAGGTACACATACGGACATTTCTGAGCGCAAGGCGGTGCAAGAGCGCATGCAGATGCTGGCGCATTTTGACCTGCTCACCGGATTGCCCAATCGCTCCCTGTTTTCGGATCGACTGCGCCAAGGCTTGGCCAAGGCCCGGCGCGACAGGACCAGTCTCGCGCTGATGATGATTGATCTTGATAAATTCAAACCGGTCAATGACGAGTACGGGCACCAGATCGGAGACTTGCTGCTGAAGGAAGTCGCGCAACGGATGCTGGCCTGCGTGCGACGTGAAACCGACACCGTGGCACGCTTGGGCGGCGATGAGTTTATGGTGATACTGTCTGAAATAGAACAGGCACAGGATGCCATCACTGTTGCTGAAAAGATCAGGGATGCGCTGAATCAGGTTTTCGAGATTGGCGCGCACCAGGTCAATATCTCGTCATGCATCGGTTTGGCGGTGTTCCCGGAGCATGGCTCAGACGAGACGCAACTCATCAAGAGTGCTGACGCTGCCATGTACCGTGCCAAGGAAAACGGTCGCAACAGGGTAGAACTCGCGAACGGGTAGCACGCCGTGCACAGACACAAGCCTACTTCCTGGCTTTGTCCATCGAATCCTGCATCGCCTTCATCGGGTCGCCATCGCTTTGCTGATCGTTCGCTGGTGGCGGCAACTCTCCCATGACAGGATCTGACGCAGGCTTGGCAGGTGCCTCGGCTTGTACTTCCAGAACCACCTTGTCGAGATCAACTTTCTCTTCCTTGTCGAGTCCGCTGGACACAATGCCTGGGAAGGCGATGATCAGACCGACCATGATGATCTGGATCAGCACAAAGGGCACGGCACCCCAGTAGATCTGCATGGTCGTGACCGGCGCGATCAACTTCTTGGTCAGCTTGTCGGTATATTCACTGCTCGGCGCCACGCTGCGCAGATAGAACAGAGCAAAACCAAAGGGCGGATGCATGAAGGAGGTCTGCATGTTCACACCCAGCAGAACGCCAAACCAGATCAGGTCAATGCCAATCTTTTCGGCCACTGGCGCCAGCAAGGGCACGACGATGAAGGAGAGTTCAAAGAAGTCCAGGAAGAACGCCAGAAAGAAGATAAGCAGGTTGACGACAATCAGGAAGCCGACCTGGCCGCCTGGCACCGCACCCAGCAGGTGTTCTACCCACTTGGAACCATCAACACCCTGAAACACCAGACTGAAGACGGTGGAGCCGACCAGAATGAAAACCACAAAGCTTGACAGCTTGGTGGTTGACATCAAGGCCTGTTTGAGCAGTTTCATGTTCAGACGACCACGACTCATCGCCATGATCAATGCGCCCACAGCGCCCATCGCGCCGCCTTCGGTCGGCGTCGCCACGCCCAGAAAGATCGTGCCCAGCACGAGGAAGATCAGCAACAGTGGTGGAATCAGCACAAAGGTCACGCGCTCTGCCATGCGCGAGAGCAGTCCCAGGCCTGTCACCTTGTTGATCAGGGCGATCACAAACGCCAGTATCACGCCGGCGCACAGCGACACTACGATGGTTTCATCGGTTGGCACGGTCAGGGCTGTGTTTCCCGTCATCCAGTTGTTGACGGCGGCATAGTTCATGCCGAGGTAAATCGCCAGACCACTGGAGACAATCGTCAGCAGTAGCAGCGAGCGCAGACCGCTCTTGCCATTGTCTTCCCGTATCGTGCGCGCTTCAATGGGCAGGGCAGGGACCCAGTTCGGCCGAATGAAGGTCAGCAACACGACGTAGACGATGTACAGGCCGGTCAGTGCAAAACCAGGGATGAAAGCGCCCTTGTACATTTCGCCGACGCTGCGACCCAACTGGTCGGCCAGAATGATCAGCACGAGGGACGGCGGAATGATCTGGGCCAATGTGCCGGAGGCTGCAATCACGCCCGATGCAACACGGCGGTCGTAGCCATAGCGCAACATGATGGGCAGCGAGATCAGGCCCATGGATATGACTGACGCGGCCACCACACCGGTCGTGGCCGCCAGCAGGGCGCCGACGAAGATGACCGCAAAGGCCAGACCGCCGCGCAGCGGACCAAATAGCTGGCCTATCGTGTCAAGCAGATCCTCGGCCATGCCACTGCGCTCCAGTATCAAACCCATCAGCGTGAAGAAGGGAATCGCCAGCAGCGTGTCATTCTTCATGATGCCAAAGATGCGCAGTGGCAGCGCTTGCAGCAGTGCTTCGGGAAGGATGCCAAGCTCGACACCAATAAATCCAAAGAACAGGCCGCAGGCACCGAGGCTGAAAGCCACTGGAAAACCAAGCAGCAGAAAGATAATGAGGCCCGCGAACATGATCGGGGCGATGTTGCTGATTAGAAATTGCATCTGTTTCTCCCGATCAGGCGGCGTTGGCTTTGGCAGCTTTTTCTTCAGCCAGCTTTTGAATGGCTTCGGCCAATTCCTCTTCCGCGGTCTTCTCGATCTTCTTGAACGTCGGGTCCGGGATCAGCCCCTGCAGAAAAGCGATGCGTTTGATCAGTTCAGATACGCCCTGCAATAGCAGCAGGAAGAAGCCCAGCGGCATCATGGCGTAGACCGGCCACAGGATCAGGCCGCCCGCGCTTGGTGAGACTTCGTTGGAACGGTAACCCTGCAGAAAAAATGGAATGCTGAACCAAAGCACGGCAGCACAAAACGGCAACAGGAAGAACGTGAAGCCCAGGAGGTCGATCCAGGTCTGAACACGCTTGGACCAGCGGCTGTAGATGACGTCGATCTTGACGTGCTCGCCGTTCAGAAGCGTGTAGGCTGAAGCCAGCAGGAAGGACGCGGCAAACAGGTACCACTGCACTTCAAGGTAAGCGTTGGAGCTGACGTTGAAGGCCTTGCGCACCGCAGCGTTGACGGCGCTGATGACGGTGGATGCCAGAATCAGCCAGATCAGGTGTTTGCCAATCTGGCTGTTCAGCCAGTCAACGGCCTTCGAAATTTTTAGAAGCGCGTGCATGGGGTCTCCAACCTTAGAAAACTGCAGGCGCCTATTCTAGGGGGCTTGGTGCTCGAGTTCCTTCAGTTCCGATGCAGTGAATACCCTTGATCGGGTATGAAATGCCTTGCCTTCCGGGCCCTCGAGCGAGAAGGTGCCGCCATGGCCCTCAATGACGTCGATGATGAGTTGTGTGTGCTTCCAGTACTCGTACTGCGATTTGCCAATGTAGAACGGACAACCGCCAATGTCTCCCAGATAGACGTCGCCGGCGCCCATGGTGATTTCGCCTGGCAGGAAGCAGTTGGCGGCGCTGTTGTCGCAGCAACCGCCCGACTGGTGGAACATCAGATGCTCGCCGTACCTGCTTTTCAGAAGCGCGACGAGTTCCAGCGCTGCCGCTGTGGCAACTACTTTTTCAATCATCAGAAAAATCCGAGCTTGCTTTCACTGTAGCTTACCAAAAGGTTCTTCGTTTGCTGGTAGTGGTCGAGCATGACCTTGTGGGTTTCACGGCCAATGCCGGATTCCTTGTAGCCGCCGAACGCAGCATGCGCCGGGTAGGCGTGATAGCAGTTGGTCCAGACGCGACCAGCCTTGATGGCGCGTCCCATGCGGTAGGCCACGTTGCCGTTGCGGCTCCAGACGCCGGCGCCCAGCCCGTACAGCGTGTCGTTGGCAATCGCCAGCGCTTCGGCTTCGTCCTTGAAGGTGGTCA
>JBAXNI010000141.1:0-6634 GCA_037133835.1 Comamonadaceae bacterium
GCGCCACCTGATCGGGCGAGCCCTGGTGCAGGCTGACATTGACCTTGGGGTAGGCGAGGCGCAACTTGGCGACCGACTCCGGCAGCACGTAACGCGCCTGCGTGTGCGTGGTGGCAATCGAAAGCGTGCCACTGTCCTCGGCGCTGTACTGTTCTCCAATGCGCTTGAGGTTGCCCAGTTCGCGCAGAATCAGCTCGATGCTCTTGAGCACTTGCTGGCCTGGCTCGGTAACCCGCTTCAGGCGCTTGCCGTGGCGCGCAAAGATCTCGATGCCAAGTTCCTCCTCGAGTTCAATGATCGCTTTGGAGACGCCGGGCTGCGATGTATGCAGCGCTTTGGCCGCTTCGGTCAGGTTCAGGTTGCGTCGAACCGCTTCCTGCACAAAGCGAAATTGGTGTAAGTTCATATCAAATTTCAGCTAACAATGAAATTTATTATGCCTTACTCGCATACTCAACCAGGGTGGAATTCAGGACAGTGAGATGCGCGCCATCAGTTCAATGATTTGCGCGTCCTCTCCGATGGCGGGTCGCAGGTCGAAGGTCACTTGCGGGTGGGCAGCGATCAACCTGGCCAGCAAAACGGGAATATCCTCCCGCGCATGTTTGCCGATACCCAGGAACATGGGCACGATGGTGATGACGCTGATACCAATACGCACCAGTTCGTCGGCGCTTGCAGCCAGATCAGGGGTCGACATTTCCATGTACGCGCAACGTACTTCGGATGATGGCGAGAGTTGTCTGATGCGTTCGGCCACGGCCTCGACAGGTCGGTGCCACAAGGGGTCACGCGAACCATGCGCCAGCAGAATCGTGGCCCTTGTCGAATGCGCAGCAGTCATCGACGGAAAACCAGCCAGCCAAAAGCGGTCAGGGATAGCAGCGAATAGAGCAAACCAGGGAGCGCTGCGGTGAGCCAGGGTTGCCAATTCTGCATATTGCCTATGTAGCCGAACACGTTGTTGAGCAAAAAGAAGCTGATGCCTGCCATGACTCCACCAAACACATAGCCGGTGATGCCGCCGGTGCGAAAGTGCAGATAGGCAAAGGGCAGAGCCAGCACCACCATGACCAGGCAGCTCAAGGGGTAAAAGACTTTCTTCCAGAACTCGATCTGATAACGCTGGGCGCTCTGGCCATTGGCATCGAGGTGCCGGATGTACTGGAACAGGTCAATCGTGCTCATGCGCTCCGGCTTGAGCAGGGCAGCAGAAACCATTTCGGCACTGATCTGGTTCGGCCATCGAAAACTCTCCATCTGGGCACGTTCTATGTGCGCCGTATCCACATCGCGTGGCGGAAACTCGGTGCGCAGCACCCGCTTGAGCGTCCAGGAATCGTCCTGAGCATGCAGCGCCGACTCGGCCTGCAGCATGGACATCAGATAGCCCTGATTGTCAAACTCGAAAATCCGGATGTCACGCATGCTGTCGTCCGAATCGAGCGAGGCGACATTGACTGCAAACTGTGAATAGGCCTGCCTCTCCTTGAGCCAGGCGCCGGTGTGGCCAATCGTGATGCGCCCCTGGTAGCGCGCCTTCAGAAGCTGTGCGCTGCGGTCCGCCATGGGAGCCAGATAGTCGCCAATCGCAAAAGTGAGGAAGACGTAGGCGAGGCCCAGAATCAGCAGCGTCTTCAGAGCCCGCCATGGCCCCAGTCCGCTGGTACGCAGAATGGTGTATTCAGAACTTTTGGCAAAACGCGCCATCACAAAAATCGTGCCGATCAGCACCGCAATCGGCAGCAGTTCGTACAGATGGCTCGGGATCATCAAAGTGACGTAGCTCAGCGCATGCACGAGTTGATACTGCTCGGTACCGTGACGCCCGATGGACTGGATCTCCTCGACAAAGTCAAAGAAGAAGAACAGGCAGAGAAAGCACAGGGTGACAAAACCAACACCGGACAACACCTCGCCATAAATGAGGCGTCGGATCGTCCTCATGAAATTTTTCCTTGCAAGGGCGATGTGGCAAAGCCGGGCAAGCTGCGCCAGCTCCAGCCATTGTGTCCCTTGGCCACCCAGAAGACGCCGAGCAGGAAGACGCTTCCGTGCAAGCCCAGCATGTAGCCGCCGAACGTGAATTGTCCCGATGCGATCCAGTTCTGTCCAAGGTTGAGCAGATTGTTGTACAGCACAAAGGCAAAGAGCGAAAACACCAGATTGGCGCTGCGCCCCACGCGTGGATTGACGCTGGAGACGGCGGTGCCGATGATCACAAAATTGATGGCGGCGAGAAACAGCCCCAGACGCCAGGAAAGCTCGCCCAGATTCTGCGGCGACAGGTCCTTCAGCAATTCATGGGTGGCACGTGTATTGACCGGCACAAAATCGCTGCTGGACAGTGCGTCGGTGCCAATGCGCGTGCCATATTGCTCGAACTCACTGATCTTGAACTCGGTCTTGCCAACCTCGTTTTCCAGTCGCTGACCCTGGCTGAGCATCAGGAATCGATCGTGCTCCACGCGTTGCACCTGACCGCTGCGCGCCGAGGTGACGCTCTCCTTGCCGAACTCGGTCGTCGCGATGAAAACGTTCGCGCCGGACTCCTTGCCGCCCGCGTTCTTCTCGACAAAAAAGACGCGCTTGCCGCCAGCAGATTCCTGGAACTGGCCAGGCTCAACCCGTTCGATATCGCCGCGTCGCTCGTACTGCTCTTTAAGCACCTCAATCTTGTTGTTGGACCAGGGCAGAACCAGCAGCGCCAGTGCCATGACCACGAGCAACACGGGCCAGGCGAAACGGAACAAGGGTTTGAGCAGGGCGGCCAGACCCTTGCCACTGCCAAACCAGATCACCATTTCACTGTCGCGGTACATACGGGACAGGGTGCCAAAGATGGCGATGAAGAGGCTCATCGTCAGAATGGTCGGCATGTAGGCGAGCACCGTGTAGCCCATCACAAGCATCACATCGGACGGATTGAAACTGCCGCGCGAGGCTTGACCCAGTGTACGGATCAGCGTCATCGTCATGACGACGGTTACCAGCACCACCAGCGTGGCACCAAAACTGCGTGCCAACTCCTGGCGAACGGAAGAATGGAATAACATCCCGACCTATTATGAAACATTGCGGGCCGGATTTGTGCCCGCGCTATAAGGCCAACTATGAATTTTGAACTCAAGACATTCGACCTGGCGGGCGCCGGTAACGAAAAATGTGATGCACTGATCGTTTTGCTTGGCGCCGATTTCAAGCCCGGCAAGGAGGCTTTGTCCGCGCTGGTCGCGCAGGTACACAAGGCGGGTGATCTGGAAACCAAAGCCGGTAAGTCCCTGCAGATTTACCGCCCTGCCGGACTGGCTTGCTCGCGCCTGGTGCTGGTCAGCGTCGGCGAGGGGTCGTCCAGGGAATTGCGTCAAGGCGTTGCCGGCGCGATGGCTGCTGTCAAGGGCAGCAATGTGAAGAAACTTGTGCTCTGTTTTTCCAGCGAACCCCACGCCGAGGGTCTGCGAACCAGCATGATGGCATTGGCCGAAGCGAGCTACGTCTACACGACGACGAAATCCAAGCCAGAGCCCCGCACATTGCAGCGTGTGCTTGTTGCGCTTCCAGCGGCGGCCAAACTGAAAGCGGCGTTTGAGCAGACGGTGGCAGCAGTCACTGGGATCGAATTCGCCAAGGAATGGGCGAACCGACCGGCCAACCATGCGACGCCCAGCCTGCTGGCCGGCGCGGCGCGCGCCCTGGCAAAGTTTCCGGAGATTGCGTGTCAGGTACTCGGCCCGAAGGAGGTCGCCAAACTCGGCATGGGCTCCTTTATGGCGGTGGCCCAGGGTTCGCAGGAGCAACTGCGCTTTATCGTTTTGCGCTACACCGGGGCCGGCAAGACGGTGGCGCCGACGGTGCTGGTCGGCAAGGGAATTACTTTTGACAGCGGCGGCATTTCGCTCAAACCTGCGCCGGAAATGGACGAGATGAAGTTTGACATGTCGGGCGCTGCCAGCGTGCTGGGTGTCTTTCGGGCACTGGCCCAACTGAAGCCGGCGATCAATGTGGTCGGCCTGATTCCCGCCTGTGAGAACCTGCCGGATGGTCGGGCCGTCAAGCCGGGTGACGTGGTCACCAGCATGAGCGGTCAGACGATCGAGATTCTCAACACTGATGCCGAGGGGCGACTCGTGCTCTGTGACGCCCTGACGTATGCCGAGCGCTTCAAGCCGCGCGCCGTGGTGGATATTGCCACCTTGACCGGCGCCTGCATGATTGCGCTGGGCGGTGTGCGCAGCGGTTTATTTGCCAGCGACGACGAATTGGCCGCGGCACTGGTTGCGGCTGGTGAGGCGAGTTCAGACCTGTGCTGGCGTATGCCACTGGACGAAGACTACGCGGAAGGACTGAAAAGCAATTTTGCCGATGTGGCCAATGTCGCCGGACGCGCCGGTGGTGCCATCACAGCGGCCAAGTTCCTGCAACGTTTTGCCGGTAAATTTCCGTGGGCACACCTGGATATTGCTGGAACCGCATGGAAGAGTGGGGCGGCCAAGGGCGCGACCGGGCGCCCGGTGGCCCTGCTGCTGCAATACCTGTTGACGTCGATAAAGTAGATCCCGGATCATTGCCAGTGACCGAAGTCGCCTTTCATTTCAATGCGCCGGACAGCCTGGGCTACGCCTGCCGTCTGCTGCGCAAGGCGGTTGGCGGCGGCGCCAAGGTGGTGGTAACCGGCCCGACGGAAACACTGCAGGAGCTTGATGTATTGCTCTGGACGTTTTCTGCGACCGACTTTGTACCGCATTGCATGGCAGACAGCGACACCCAAGTGGTTGCAGCCTCGCCTGTCATCCTGTCGACATCCATTGCCGCTGTGCCGCATCAGCAGGTCCTGCTTAATCTCGGGGTTTCGGTCCCCGAGGGCTTTGATCGTTTTGACCGCGTGATCGAAATCGTTGGGCAGGAGACCCAGGAGCGTCAACTGGCGCGCGCACGCTGGAAGCACTACACCGACCTGGCGTACACCATCACCCGCCACGATCTGACATTGAAAACGCCTGCATGATGAGTTCTTCGCCCCACATTCCTCCCCGGTTCTTGCCGACCTTGACGGAAATCGTGCCGTCGCCGCCAATCGAACGCGCGCCTGCGCAAGCGCTTGATCCGTTGATTGAACAGCAGGTCCGCGAACTCGTGCGAACTTTGGTGGCAGAGCAATTCGAGAGCTTGCGTGCGGCGATGCGCGAGGCAAAGGGCGAACCGGACACCAAATAATCTTCGCTTTGCCGGCAGAATTGGTGTCTTCCCTAGTTGAAGTGACCCGGAATTGGGTTATCGTGTAGGGCGTGGAATTAATCATTAATTCACATTTTTTTAATTTTGGAGTTGTCTATGCAAATGAAGTTGAAAATTACTGCTGCCGCCGCATTGGCAGTTGCCGCTGGCGTGGCGATGGCTCAGGACGTGCAAGTGGTCAAGATTGGTCACGTGGCGCCGATGTCGGGTGGTCAAGCCCACTACGGCAAGGACAATAACAACGGCGCCATGATGGCCGTCGAGGAACTCAATACACAGAACATCGTTATCGGTGGCAAGAAGATCAAGTTCGAACTGCAGTCTGAAGACGACGCAGCCGATCCCAAGCAAGGCACTGCAGTAGCGCAAAAACTGTGCGACAGCAAGGTCGCTGGCGTGGTGGGGCACCTCAATTCAGGCACGACGATTCCTGCTTCCAAAGTCTATAACGACTGTGGCATCCCCCATATCACTGGCGCTGCGACAAATCCCAACCTGACCAAGCCAGGCTACAAGACCACGTATCGCATCATTGCCAATGACAACGCGCTGGGCGCCGGTCTGGCAGCACACGCTTACTCAACCCTCAAGCTCAAGTCGGTTGCGATCATCGACGACCGTACCGCTTACGGCCAGGGCGTGGCAGAAGTGTTCAAAAAGACCGCTCTGGCCAATGGCATGACCGTGGTTGACGAGCAGTTCACCAACGACAAGGCAACCGACTTCATGTCGATCCTCACTTCGATCAAGGCCAAGAAACCTGATGCGATCTTCTTCGGCGGCATGGATCCCCAAGCCGGCCCGATGCTGCGTCAGATGGAACAACTCGGCCTGACCACCACCAAGTACTACGGTGGTGACGGCATCTGCACTGCAGAAGTTGCCAAACTGGCTGGTGGCGCCAAGACGCTGGAGAACGTGATCTGCGCTGAAGGTGGTGCTTCGCTGGAGAAAATGCCTGGTGGTACTGCATGGAAGGCCAAGTACGACAAGAAGTTCCCGGGTCAGTTCCAGGTTTACAGCCCTTACACCTATGACGCGACTTTCGTCCTGGTTGACGCCATGAAGCGCGCCAATTCGACTGATCCGAAGGTGTACACCGCCAAGCTGATTGAAACCAACTACAAGGGCGTTACCGGCACCATCGCGTTCGAGCCCAATGGCGAGTTGAAGAACCCGTCGATGACCCTGTCCGTTTACAAGGCTGGCAAGAAGACCGCACTGTAATCGCTGCGTTTCGCTTACAGAAAATGGCCACCTTCGGGTGGCTTTTTTCTTGCCTCGTGCAAGGTTGCGAGCGAATTGAGCTCATGCCTCAGTTAAAATTCACCGCGCTGGAGCGGTGGATGAGTGGTTTAAGTCACACGCCTGGAAAGCGTGCGAGGGGTAAAACCCTCCG
>JBAXNI010000142.1:0-6610 GCA_037133835.1 Comamonadaceae bacterium
TTTGACCTGTGACTGTACTTCATACGATGTATATTATGTTAATATAAAGCCCAGCTGAACCTGATGAATTTATATCGGCGGCTGCGACACTGAAAACCTGAGCGTTGGCGCACTCGGGTCAGCAAATGAAGATCCCAGCGAAATCTCACCCTGTCCGTGCAGGACGCACTCCTCGCGGCGTAACAGCAAGTCAGACCCATCACCTGCAAAGCGCAGCCAGCATCCATAGGAACTCAGATCGACCAGCATCATGCTGCCATTGCGCCAGTCAATTCGCGCATGGGTCCGGGAAACCCGCGGATCATCGACCACAAATTCCGCCTGGCGCAGTCTGCCAATATGAATCGGCAAGTCAAAGGATTTAAAAGACCTCGTGACGTCCATCCAGACAAGTTCAATCTGGCCGCCCAGGGTGTCCACCTCGGCCGGATCAAACAAGGGGACCATGTCGGACTGCCTCGTCAACAGGGATGAGGCAGCGTCGTCTTCCCAGTCCACCTGATGAACAGTGCACGGTTCGGAGCGGCCGCGGATGCTGATGGGACCCAGAACCCGAAAGCGGACCCCCTCGGCTTCGTTGATTCCCTCGAGTGCGGCGGCGTTAGCCCAGATCTGGTTGGCCCCGGAGAGATCACTCAAACGCGCCGCCACGTTGACAGCATCCCCGTAATAGTCCTGCGCGACAATTTCGACGTCGCCACAGGCTACGCCAATGCGAATTGGTAGCCGATGTGCGAGCGGGACCTTGGCCATTCGCTCCTGGTGTTTGCGCTGAATCTCGACCACTGCACTGATGGCTGAACGATTGTTGCGAAATATCGCGAGAACACCATCACCCAACAACTTGACAACTCTTCCGCCATGTGCTCCGACGGTATTGGCAATCCAGTTGGTTACCTGTGTCACTGCCTGGGTCGCCTGCGCGTTGCCCAAGGCCTCATAGACACTTGTGCTGCCGAACAGGTCGGTGAATACAACGGTTGCGTGAACACTCATTCCAAAACAATTCTATTTTTTGACCGGTGCACAGTTTAGGGCATAACAGGCTTAAGACGCAGCACCCCAATAGAGAAGCGCCTCACGGCCCTCAAGCAACAATTCGACTTGAGCACCGACCGGTAGTGCCACTTTGGTAGCAACATGACCATAGGGCAAATTCGTGACCACCGGGACCTTGACGTGTAGACGCAACCAGGCCAGCACCGTTGCCAGTTTGTAACCTCGGTCATGCGCGACCACGGTGAATTCGGTGAACTGCCCCAGCAAGATGGCCTTCTGGCGTGCCAGGACGCCAGCATAAAGCAGTTGCGTCAACATACGTTCGATCCGGTAGGGGTGCTCGGCCACATCCTCCAGGAACAGGATGCCCCCTTTTACGTCCGGAAAGTACGGTGTCCCGAGCAGCGATGTCAGGACCGACAGGTTGCCACCCCACAGGGTTGCCGTCCTGAAGTGCCGCTGCGCCAGTTCCGGATCGCAGTCCCGGCCCTGGCGCCAGCCGGCGCCCTCCCCTTGCCCATTGGTGAGATCGCCAAAACAGGCTTCCATGATGTCGTCCGGCAACTTGACTTCGCCATGCCCGTGGCCGTCTGTCAAGTCGGGCTTGCCGCCCACGCCAAAACCTTCACACAATGCGGGTCCGGCCCATGTGACTGCCCCCGTACGTGCCAACACCGCACTTTGAAATGCAGTGAAGTCACTGATGCCGACAAACAGCATGCCGTTCTCGATAGCGCGAGCCACCTTCTTGTAATGGATGCCACCGAGGATGCGCGTCAGGCCATAACCGCCGCGTGAAATCAGGGCGACATCAGCGCCGCTGGCCGCCGCACGATGGATGGCGGCCAGGCGCGTCTCGTCGTCACCGGCAAAACGCAAATAGCTCGCCAGCGCGGCTGTGTCAATTTCGATCTCATAGCCAAGTGTGCGAAGTCGCGCCACGCCGCGGCGAAAGGCCGCCTTGTCACGCACGGCGCCTGAGGGTGAATAAATGTAGATTCGTTTCTTCATGCGTGTACTGGGCAGACTAAGGATTATTGCCGTCGCGCACCAACTGACGACGTTCCTGAAAAAACATTTGTAACAGACCGCTACATTCTGATTCAAGTAGTCCGCCCTGCAACAGGGTCTGATGGTTAAGACGCGGGTTGACAAACAGATCAATCACCGAACCTGCCGCACCCGTCTTGGGGTCGCTGGCCCCAAACACTACTCGCTTCAGACGCGCCTGCAGGATGGCACCGACGCACATGGCGCAAGGCTCCAGCGTCACAAACAACTCGCAACCGATCAGGCGGTAGTTACCAAGTAACTGTGCCGCCGCACGCAGTGCCTGTATCTCAGCGTGGGCAGTCGGATCATGACGCGCTATCGAGGCATTGCCGCCGCTGGCAATCACCTGACCATTGCGTACCACCACGGCGCCAACAGGCACTTCACCCGCAGTCATGGCGACACGGGCCTGCGCCAGCGCCAGCGTCATGAAGGCCGCGTCATCCATCAGTGTTCAGGGATCATGCCCAATCGCTCCATCCACGCAGCAAGCGCACGCTCGTTCTCGTTGCCCGAAGCGTACCCGGCTTTCATGGCCAGATGCGATTCAGGTCGATGCTGATTGATCTTCAGTTTGCATTGCAGGTCGGTCACGAGAAGCTCAAAACCGACGATGCCAGCGAGCATCTTGTGCGCAAATTCGGCATCCAGCGAACGCCATTGCTGCGCATACGCGGGTTCGTGGTCTGCGATCAGCTTCTTAAGCAGTTTGTCTTTCTGGTCCGGGTCTTCAATCAGCGTGGCCTGCACGCTGCAGTGCACCGCCAGGTAGTTCCAGGTTGGCACACGCAGAAAGTCGGGGTACACCGCAGGGCTCAGATAAGCGTGAGGTCCCATAAACGTGACCACGGCTTGCGGACGTGCCTGCAGATAGCGCCAATGTGGATTGGCCTTGGCACAGTGCCCGAGCAGCACCATCTTCTCATCATTGTGTTCCAGATGCAGCGGAACATGACTGACGAAAGGCAGACCTGTGTCGTCCACGCTGATCAGACTTGCCAGCGCATGATCGCGCATCAGCTTGATCGCATGGATGCGGTCGGCCGTTTTGAATTGCGGGGGTAGGTACATTGATCGAATCTCTCTGAATCATGAAGCGGCTGGCAAGATGCAGAAGGCAGCAAGCTTGTTGCCGTCAAGGTCGCGAAAGTAGGCAGCATAAAAGTTTCCTCCGCGCAGACCAGGTGCCCCTTCATCGCGTCCACCAAGGGAAAGCGCTTTGGCATACAGAGCGTCCACCTGAGCTGCGCTCTTTGCAACCAGAGAAACCATGACTCCATTGCCCGCCGACGCAGGTTGGCCGTCAAAGGGTTTCATGACGCTGAACATGGGTTGCTCGGGCGCGCAACCCCAACCGATGCCGCGATCGCTTTCAAAAAAGCGCTTCGCCCCGAGCAAGCTCAACAAATTGTCGTAAAACGCTGTTGCACGGACCAAATCGTTGGTGCCCACGCAGGTGTAGCCGATCATGTTATCTCCTTTGGTTCGTAAAACACTTCAAGTGTCCCTATTCCCACTCGATCGTGGCGGGTGGCTTGCTCGACACGTCATACGTGACTCGGTTGATGCCACGCACCTCGTTGATGATGCGGCTCGACGCCTTCTTGAGTAAGGCGTAGGGCAGTTCAGCCCAGTCAGCCGTCATGAAATCACTGGTCTGCACTGCGCGCAACGCAACAACGTAGTCGTAGGTGCGGCCATCGCCCATCACACCCACACTCTTGACTGGCAAGAACACAGCGAAGGCCTGACTGGTGAGTTCATACCAGTTCCTGCCGCTTTCTTCGTCGACGAAATTGCGCAACTCTTCAATGAAGATGGCGTCGGCCCGGCGCAGCAAGTCGGCATATTCCTTCCTGACTTCGCCCAGGATCCGCACGCCCAGACCTGGCCCCGGAAAAGGATGGCGGTAGACCATGGCATGCGGCAAGCCAAGGGCTACCCCAAGTTCGCGCACTTCATCCTTGAACAGTTCTCGCAATGGCTCAAGCAGTTTGAGACCCAATTGCTCAGGCAAGCCTCCAACGTTGTGGTGGCTCTTGATGACAACGGCCTTCTTGGTCTTGGCACCACCCGACTCAATCACGTCGGGATAGATCGTTCCCTGCGCCAGCCAAGCCACGTGGCGAGACTCGTCGTTCTTGAGTTTGCTCGCTTCGCTTTTGAAGACCTCGACAAACTCCCGGCCGATGATCTTGCGCTTGGCTTCCGGTTCGCTGACTCCGGCAAGATGTCCCAGAAACTGGTCAGCGGCGTCTACGCGCAGTACCTTGGCATGCAGCTTGCCGACAAACATGTCCATCACCATGTCGCCTTCGTTGAGGCGCAGCAGGCCGTGATCGACGAAGACGCAGGTCAACTGGTTACCGATGGCGCGATGAATAAGCGCTGCGGCGACCGATGAATCCACGCCACCGGACAAGCCAAGTATCACCTCTTCCTTGCCAACCTGCGAGCGAATTTTCTCGACCGCTTCGCTGATGTAATCCCCCATGATCCAGTCCGGGCGCGCCGCGCAAATGTCCAGCACAAAGCGCTCTATGATCGCCGCTCCCCGCTTGGTATGCGTCACCTCCGGGTGAAATTGAACGCCGTAGAAACGTCGCTCTTCATCGGCCATGCCGGCAATCGGACAACTGTCAGTCGAGGCCATCAGTTTGAAGCCGTGCGGCAGTTCGACCACTTTGTCGCCGTGGCTCATCCAGACCTGCAGCATGCCGTGGCCCATGGACGTCGCGTAGTCCTGGATGCCTTCGAGCAATTGCGTATGACCATGCGCGCGAACGTCAGCATGACCGAATTCGCGTTGGTGACCACTCTGGACCATGCCGCCGAGTTGATGCGCCATGGTTTGCATGCCGTAGCAAATGCCGAGTACCGGAACACCAAGTTCAAAAACACTGGCTGGCGCTTTGTCAGTGCTTTCCTCGTACACGCTGGCGTGACTGCCCGAGAGAATCACACCTTTGAGCTTGCCGTCTCTGGCATAGGCTCGGACCCAGTCATCGCTGACATCGCAGGGGTGAACTTCACAAAAAACATGCGCTTCCCGAATACGTCTGGCAATCAGTTGCGTGACCTGGGAGCCAAAGTCGAGGATAAGAATTTTTTGATGCATTTCGGGTCTGTCTGGCGATCACTCGGCACGGTAGTTCGGCGCTTCTTTGGTTATCTGGACATCGTGCACATGGCTCTCGCGAATGCCGGCCGTGGTGATTTCCACAAATTCCGATCGGCTCTGCAAGTCATCGATCGTGGCACAACCGCAATAGCCCATGCTGGCACGAACACCACCGGCCATCTGGTAGATGATGGCCACCATGGAGCCCTTGTAGGGCACACGCCCCTCGATGCCTTCAGGGACCAGCTTGTCCGCGTTCGGGTTACCGCTGCTCGCTTCCTGAAAATAGCGGTCCGCACTGCCCTGCTGCATGGCGCCAATGCTGCCCATGCCCCGGTAACTCTTGTAGCTGCGCCCCTGAAACAGGATCACTTCGCCAGGTGCTTCCTCGGTACCGGCGAACATGCTGCCCATCATCACAGACGACGCGCCGGCCGCCAATGCTTTCGAAATATCACCGCTGTAGCGAATGCCACCGTCAGCGATCAGTGGAATGCCGCTGCCTCGCAGCGCCGTGGCAACGCTGTCTATCGCCATGATCTGCGGTACGCCGACGCCCGCCACGATGCGTGTCGTGCAGATGGAGCCAGGTCCGATACCGACCTTGACCGCATCAGCACCTGCTTCGACCAGCGCCAGCGCCGCAGCACCGGTTGCTATATTGCCGCCGATGACATCGATCTGTGGGTAGTTCTGCTTGACCCAGCGTACACGCTCAATCACGCCCTGGCTGTGACCGTGAGCGGTATCGACCACGATGGCATCGACACCAGCCCGAACCAGTGCCTCCACCCGCTCCTCGGTACCCTCCCCGACGCCTACCGCTGCCCCGACGCGCAACTGGCCCTGCGCATCACGCGCGGCATTGGGAAAACTGGTCTGCTTGGTGATGTCCTTGACCGTGATAAGTCCCTTGAGCTCAAACGCATCGTTGACCACCAGCAAGCGCTCGATTTTGTACTGGTTCAACAGCACCTTGGCTTCTTCCAGGGTAGTGCCATCAGGTACCGTCACGAGTTTGTCACGCACCGTCATGATATGGCTGACCGGCAGGTCCAAACGCGTCTCAAAACGCAGGTCCCGTCCCGTCACCAGGCCAACAACCTTGCCGGCGTCGCAGACTGGAAAACCAGACACCCCCAGCTGCTCCGACAAACTCATGACCTGGCGCACGGTGTGCTGTGGCGTGATCACAACCGGATCACGCAAGACACCTGACTCATAGCGTTTCACCTTGGCTACCTGAGCCGCTTGTTCACGCGCCGACATGTTTTTGTGAACGATGCCGATACCACCCTCCTGCGCAATGGCGATGGCCAGGCGCGCCTCGGTAACGGTATCCATGGCAGCTGAAACCAGCGGCAAATTCAGTGCGATGTTGCGGGAAAAACGGGTTGCCAGTGAGGTGTCCTTGGGCAGGACCTGGGAGAACGCTGG
>JBAXNI010000143.1:0-6469 GCA_037133835.1 Comamonadaceae bacterium
TTGTCCAGTTCGGTGTTGACCACTTCGTCGGCGATGTTGTCGAGCTTGTTGACGCCAATGGGCTGGATGTTCATGGCGGCCTCGCGCCACCACTGGCGCGCCTTTTGGCCACCCAAAAATTCCAGAGGCTCGTCGTAGAAGGCGTCGGTGTGGGCATCCAGCAGCGCGGGGAAAGCGTCTTTCACCTTGAAGGCGTTGAGTTGCAAGTCACGATTCAGGGTCATGAGCTTGATGAACTCCCAGGCCTGTGCCTTGTTCTGCGCGTTTTTCGGGATGACATAGAAGGTGCCGCCCCAAGCCGCCCAGGTCTTTTCGGGCAACTGCGTGACGCGCCAAAGTCCTTTGGTGGTGGGTGCGATCCAGGCCGCCATGTGGCCGGCCAGCCAGGCGCCCGACATCTGCGTGGCGATGCCGCCATTCTTGAATCCCTGTGTCCAGTCGTTGGACCAGGCGGGGATCTTGCCGTCGAGCTTGTTCTGCCGGATGGTGCGCGCCAACTCAAAAGCGCGCACAAAGCGCGGCGAGTCAACCAGCACATTGCCCTGGGCGTCGAAGTACAGCCCGTCGCCGGGTTTGACGCCCGAGCGGATCAAAATGTCTTTCACGTCGCCCGCATTCGACACCAGGTAGGCACCGGTGCGCGCCTTGATCTTGAGTCCGGTGGCCACAAAGCTCTCCCACGACTGGGTCAGTTCGGCCTCGGTCACGCCAGCCTTTTGCAGCACGTCGGCGCGGTACAGCATGGTACCTGGGCCGATGTCGGTGGGTGCCGCCACCACGGCGCCGCCCTTGGTCGTGCCCTGCTTGTAGGCAAAAGGGACGTAGCGGGACTGGTATTGCGCTATGAGGTACGGCGGCTGAGCCAGGTCTTCAAGCCCGCCGACGCTGGCAAATCGGCCCAGGCGGCTGAATTCGAGCGCCATCACGTCGGGCAGGTTGGAGCGTGTGGACAAGGCCGTGGTCATGGCCGTGTGGTGGTTCTCCATCTCGCGGCTGATGAGGCGAATCTGCACATCCGGATGCAGCTTGTTCCAGGTGGGAATGGCGCTTTTGATGATCTCATCCACCGCCGGGTAGGCCGTTACCGTCAGGGTCTGACTCTGGGCGCACGCCAGGCTGCCAGCCAGCAAGTATGCCGCCAGACAAAATGCCCTTCGTGCGATCGTGATGGCCCTGAAACTGGGCATGCTGGATTCCTGTAAAAAAGGGAGGGTCCAAATAGGATTGGAAAGCATTCCATTCTAGCCACGCGCTCTGGCCTGCCTATTGGGATAAACCAGCCCATGCCTGACATCGGGCCTCGTCGCTGCTCCCCTATTCCTCATTCGGCCGTGATGGCCTGCTTGCCGCCGACGCTCTCCCAGCGCCCCGCAATATTCTTCAGCAACAGGTTGACGGCCGCCAGCTGGCGGTTGCGCACGCTCAGCAGTGTGCTTTCGCTGTTCAGGGCTGCGTTCTGCGCGACGACGACGCTGAGGTAGTTGACGGTGCCGCTGCGGTACTGGTCGAGCGTGATTTCGAGATTTCGATGGGCAAATTGCGACGCTTCCTGCTGCAGTTGCGCCTCGCGCTGGAGCTGGTCGGCCAGCACCAGGTTGTCCTCTACTTCCTGCAAGGCGGTCAGCACCGCCTGACGGTAGCTCGATGTGGCCTGGTCAGCGCTGGATCTGGCCTGTGCACTGGCCAGTTTGCGCTGACCGCCATCGAGCACCGATTGCGCCAGAGCCGATCCGACAGACCACAGAAAGTTGGGTTCATTCACCAGGCTCGCCAGACTCGACTGGGTGAACTGGGCGTTGCTGCTCAAGGTGAGCGCCGGAAAGAAGGCCGCGTCGGCCACGCCGATTTGGCCATAGGCGGCCAGCAGGCGGCTGCGCGCCGCTGCAATATCGGGTCGGCGCTGCAGCAGGGCTGAAGGCAGCGTCGTCGGAACAGTTGGAACGGCAGCCACTTTGCCGGTGACCTCGATGCTGAGCGACGAGGGTTGCAAGCCGAGCAACACGGCGATGGCGTGCTCAAGCTGCGCGCGCTGGGCGGTCAGGTCCGCGAGCTGGGCCTGCGCGCTCCTGAGCTGTGTCTGGGCCTGCAGCACATCGGTACGCATGGCGATACCGCCGTCATAACGCGCCTGGGTCAGCTCCAGTGCCCGTTGGTAGGCCTGTGTGCTGCGACTGAGCAGGCCCTGCTGGGCCTCGGCTGTACGCAGCGAGAAATAGCTTTGCGCCAGAGCCGCTTGCACCGACAAGCGTGCCGCCGCCAGATCGTTGACGCTGGCTTGCAGTGTGGCCTCGGCGGCCCCGCTGATTTGCCCGAGCCGATCCCACAGGTCCAGGTCCCAGCTGCTATTGGCTGTCAAGGCGACGGTCGTGCCCGGGTTCTGCGCCGCGCCCGATGGCGCCGTCAGGGAATTGCCACTGCGCGTAGCCGACAGTCCGGTGGACAGGGTGGGAAACAGGGCACTGCGACTTGCCTGCACTACCGCGCGGGAACTGCGCACCGCCGCCGCGAGGGACTTCAGGTTCTCGTTGCCGACGACGAGCCGCCGCTCAAGTTCGTCAAGCACCGGGTCCTTGAACAGCGTCCACCATTCGTCGGGCACGGCGACTGGCCCGGCCGTGGTGGCCTTTTGCCACAGGCCGGACTCCTTGAACTGGGCCGGGCCAAGCACCGGCGCTGGCGGCTCGACCCGCGTGATGGCACAGGCCCCCAGCAGGAAGCACAGTGCAAGCGGCAGCAAAGGACGGTGCAGAGGAATGATCATGGAAATCCTACGATGCAGAGGATGGGGTGAAAAGCGCCTGGCTGGTCTTGCGCCGCAGCGGGCGAAAGCCGCGCAAGCGGTCCATCAGAACGAACACAACCGGCGTTGTGTAGAGCGTCAGCAGCTGGCTCAAAATCAGTCCACCAACGATGGCAATGCCGAGTGGCTGGCGCATCTCGGCACCGTCGCCACTGCCCAGCGCCAGCGGCACCGCGCCGAAGATGGCGGCGAAGGTGGTCATCAGGATGGGCCGCAGGCGCAGGCAGGCGGCGCGCAGGATGGCGGCACCCGCTGTGGTATGCCCGATGCGCTGACGTGCAATGGCAAAGTCAATCATCATGATGGCGTTCTTCTTCACGATGCCGATCAGCAGGATCACGCCGATCAGCGCGATGATCGAAAAGTCGCTGTTGAACAGCATCAGCGCCAGTAGCGCACCGACGCCCGCCGAGGGCAGGGTCGAAAGGATGGTCACGGGGTGGATCAGGCTTTCGTACAGAATGCCCAGCACCAGGTAGATGGTGATGATGGCCGCAGCGATCAGCAAGGGCTGCGACGCCAGCGCCTTCTGGAACGCGTTGGCTGTGCCGGCAAAACTGCCGCGCACCGACACCGGCACACCAAGTTCAGCCATCGCGTTGTCGATCGCTGCGGTGGCCTGCGACAGCGACACACCTGGCGGCAGGTTGAAACTGATGGTCGAAGCGGGCGCGCCGCTCTGATGGTTCACCGCCAGTGGCGTGTTGGTGGTTTCCACCCGGGCGAAGGAAGCCAGTGGAACCTGTGCGCCGGCCGTGCCGCTGACATAAAGTCCTTTGAGACTCTGCGGTCCCTGCAGGTATTCGGGCGCCAGTTCCATCACGACGCGGTACTGGTTCAAGGGGTTGTAGATGACGCTTACCTGACGCTGCCCGAAGGCATCGTTGAGCGTGGTGTCGATGGTGCTCATGCTCACACCCAGGCGGGAGGCGGCTTCGCGGTCCACGATCAGCGAGGTTTGCAGTCCAGTGTCCTGCTGGTCGGTGCTGATGTCGGCCAGTTCGGGCAACTGCGACAGTGCGTTGCGCACGCGCGGCTCCCAGCTGCGCAGAGCTTCCAGGTCGTCGGCCTGGAGCGTGTACTGGTACTGCGCGTTGGATTGGCGGCCACCGATGCGGATGTCCTGTACCGGTACCAGAAACAGATTGGCACCGGCCTCATGCGAGAGCTTGGCACGCAGGCGTGCCACCACCGCATCGGCCGACACCTTGCGCTCGGCCAGCGGCTTGAGCGTGATGTAGAAATTGGCTGAGTTGCGTTGCCCGCCGCCGGTCGAGCCACTGATGTTGGTGACCGCCGGATCGGTGGCCACGATCTGCATGAACTTGTCCACGCGCTGCTGCATCATCTGAAAAGAACTGCCCTGATCCGCCTGCACGCCGCCGACGATCACGCCGGTGTCCTGCTGCGGAAAAAAGCTCTTGGGAATGATGGTGTAGAGGTACACATTGAGCACGATCACGCCCAGCAGTGACAGCAGGGCCAGTGGCTGATGGCGCAGCGTCCAGACCAGCGAGCGCCGGTAGCCGTGCGTCATGGCACGTACGATCCGGCTGGCCAGGCGCGCCAGGCGACCTGGTTCTCGCTCGACCGGGCGCTGGCGCAGCAGCACCGCGGCCATCATGGGTGTGGTCGTGAGCGATACCGCCATGGACACCAGGATGGCGACGGCCAGCACCACCGAGAATTCCCGGAACAAGCGGCCCACCACACCGCCCATGGCCAGCAGAGGAATGAATACCGCCACCAGTGACAGGCTGATCGACAGAACGGTAAAACCGATCTCGCGGGCGCCCCGCAGCGCCGCGTCGCGCGGCGACAAACCCTGCTCGATGTAGCGCGTGATGTTTTCCAGCACCACGATGGCGTCGTCCACGACAAAGCCGGTGGCCACGGTCAGTGCCATGGCTGACAGATTGTCCAGGCTGTAGCCACACAGGTACATGACGCCCAGCGTGCCGGCCAGCGAGACCGGCACGGCAATGGCTGGCAGCAGCGCGGCGCGCCAGTTGCGCAGGAACAGCAGAACCACCAGAATCACCAGTCCGATGGCGACGCCCAGCGCGCTCTCCACCGCCAGCAGCGAAGCCCGTATGGTGGGCGTGCGGTCGCTCATGATCTCCAGATCGATGGCCTGCGGGATGGAGGCCCGCAGGCGCGGCAGGATCTCGCGCACCCGTTGCACGGTCTCGATGATGTTGGCTCCAGGCTCCTTGAGCAGGAACAGGCCGATGGCCGGCTTGCCGTTGGCGATGCCGTAATTGCGCACGTCCTGCACCGAATCGACAACGTCGGCCACATCGCGCAGTCGTATTGCAGCGCCCTGGCGGTAACCAAGGATGACGGGTGCGTATTCGGCTGCGTTGCGTGCCTGGTCGTTGGCGCCGATCTGCCAGTAGCGCCCATCCTCCTCGAGCGCGCCCTTGGGCCGGTTCGCGGTGGTGGCGGTAATGGCCTGGCGCACACTGTCCAGGGCAATGCCCATGCTGGCCAGTTTGTCGGGGTTCAACTCGACTCGCACGGCAGGCAGCGCGCCGCCGCCAATCGTCACCTGGCCAACGCCCTCGACCTGAGACAAGCGCTGCGCCAGTACGGTGGAGGCGGCGTCGTACATCTGGCCGCGCGTCAGCGTGGTCGAGGTCAGCGACAGAATCATGATGGGCGCTGCCGCCGGGTTGACCTTGCGGTAGTTCGGGTTGCTTGGCATGCCGGTGGGCAGCAGCGTGCGTGCCGCGTTGATGGCTGCCTGCACGTCGCGCGCGGCGCCGTCGATGTCGCGGTTCAGGTCGAACTGCATGGTGATGTTGGTCGATCCGAGCGACGAGCGCGACGTGATTTCGGTCACGCCAGCAATGCTGCCCAAAGCACGTTCCAGCGGTGTGGCGATGGTCGCAGCCATGGTGTCGGGGCTGGCGCCGGGCAAACCCGCGCTGACCGAAATGGTCGGAATGTCGACTTGCGGCAGCGGTGCGATCGGCAGCAATTGAAAGCCCAGCACACCGGACAGTGCCACGCCGAGCGTGATCAGCGTGGTGGCGACGGGACGGGCGATAAACGGCGCCGATATGTTCATATCGGACCTTTATCCACCGAGCGAGCCGCCGCACGTCGCACACGCCAGGCTTGCAGGCGCTGTGCCTGATTGGCAAAACCGAGGTAGATCACGGGCGTCGTGAACAGGGTCAGCAGCTGACTCACGATCAGCCCGCCCACCATGGTCACGCCCAGTGGATGGCGCAACTCGTGACCCGCACCGGTGCCCAGCATCAGCGGCAGGGCTCCCAGCAGGGCCGCCATGGTGGTCATCAGAATAGGCCGGAAGCGCAGCAGGCACGCCTGATGGATGGCCAGGCGCGGCGCCTTGCCTTCCTCGCGCTCGGCGTAGAGCGCGAAGTCGATCATCATGATGGCGTTCTTCTTGACAATGCCGATCAACAGCACGATACCGATGATGCCGACGACGCCCAGATCCTGGCGTGCCAGCAGCAAGGCGAGCAAGGCGCCCAAGCCCGCTGATGGCAGCGTTGAAAGAATGGTCAATGGGTGGATGTAGCTCTCGTAGAGCACGCCCAGCACGATGTACATGGTGACCACCGCCGCCAGAATCAGCAGCAAGGTGCTGGTGAGCGAGGCGCGGAAGGCCTCGGCCGCGCCCTGAAAGCTGGTCTC
>JBAXNI010000144.1:0-6468 GCA_037133835.1 Comamonadaceae bacterium
CAGGATTGTGATTCCTGTTGTCGTGGGTTCGAGCCCCATCAGCCACCCCAAATATGGCCTCATAGCCAGCGCCAGACAAGCAAGGCGCACTTGGCAATTCCGGGTTTCATGATGCGCCACCATTGCGCGGCAGCGTGAGGCATCGAAGCCCCTGCTTTCGCTAGAGCGCTCACTTGCTTTCCCCTGCCGATTGCCTGAGGAATGAGGCCACAGGGAACATGACATTCTTGCGTTCATCGAAAGTCTCAGCAACACGGAGCTCTCGGCGCGAATCTTCGATGCGCACTGCTTCGGGGTGCTCCTTGCGGATTTGTTCCTCTGTGCAGTGGTGGCCGGTTGTTGCCCAATGCCCCGACCACTTGATGCGCCATCGGAATTGAATTTCTGTCTTCATACTGTAAGTATATACAGTATTTCTGTGCTGTGCTTTTCACCACAGAGGCCATGTGTACCTAAGCGTTTCTTGAGATCGCCTTACGGTGAGGGCGGCGCGAGCATGCGCTGACGGCGCAGCACCTCTTGGGACCGGGCGTCGTCGATCTCGCGCAGGACGCTGCCTAAATCCACCGCGACGGTCTTTCGATCAAAGTGACCACTGAGAACAAGGTCCGTGGAAAGCATACCCTTCTCGTAGAGGCTCCAGATTTCAGGACCATAGTCCGTACTCAGCAATTCCGGGGCAAACTTGCCAAAGAAGTCACGCAGGTTGGCTACATCGCGCAACAACATCCGTTGTGCGTGGTTGTTGCCCGCCGCGTCCACAGCTTGCGGCAAGTCGATGATCACCGGGCCATCCCCAGCCATCAGGATGTTGAACTCGGACAAATCACCGTGGATCAAACCTGCGCACAGCATGCGGACCACCTCCGCCATCAGCGTGGCATGGTGGGCTCTTGCCTGGTCCGACGTAAAGACAAGATCATTCAGACGCGGGGCCGCGTCGCCCTGCGCATCCACCACCAGTTCCATCAGCAGCACGCCATCATGGAAGTTGAAGGGCTGCGGCACCCGCACGCCGGCAGCGGCCAAACGGTAGAGCGCGTCGACCTCGGCACTTTGCCATGCAGCCTCCTGCGCCTGGCGTCCAAATTTCGTGCCCTTCGCCATGGCACGGGCTTGCCGTGTATTCTTGACTTTGCGGTTTTCGGTGTAATCCACTGCCTGTCGAAAGCTGCGTTGCGTGGCTTCCTTGTAGATCTTGGCGCAACGTGTTTCGTCGCCGCACCGCACCACGTAGACCATGGCCTCCTTGCCACTCATGAGTTGGCGAACGACCGTATCGATCAGACCCTCGTCAACGAGTGATTGCAATCTGGATGGTGGTTTCATCGTCGTTTATGCGTGTCGCCGGCGGCGAGAAAAATGCCAGATTGCCAGCGCCAGGGCCGTGATTTGAATCAGACTTCCCACAAACAGGGGAAGTCCAAGGCGCAGGTCGCCCGCCGGTGCATCCGATACCAGTGCCAGCAAGCCCGCCCCGGCCAAGGGTGCCAGTACCGCCACCATGCTGTTGAGCGAAGAGACGGCCCCGAGTGTTCGGCCCTGGATGCTGGCAGGGGCCGCGCCCGACACGATGCTTTGCAATGTGGAACTGGTGGCCGCCGATGGCATGTTCAGCGCGATGATGACAAAGATCATCCAACTCTGTGGCACCAAGCCAAAAGCGCAGAAAGCCAGGGCCGAGGTGGCCAGCCCGATCACGGCCAGCCTTTGCGGAGAAATGCGTTTCAACACATGTTTGAGCAAGACGCCCTGCATCAGCACATTGGCGCCGCCAACGGCCATGAGTGACAAGCCGGTTTCATGCGGCCCCCAGCCGAACTTGAACGTCGTAAAAAGAACCCAGGTCGAATGCAGCATGAACTGCGCCAGATTGCTCAGTCCGATGACCGCGACCAGGGGGCCGACGCCACGCAGGTCGAACAGTCCGCGCAAAGCGGACACCGGGTTGGCCTTGCGCCAGTCAAACGGTGTGCGGCGTTGCCGCGGCAGGCTCTCCGGCAGCACAAAATAGCCATAAATCCAGTTGATGACCGCCATCGACCCGGAAGCAATAAAGGGCAGCCGCAGATCCATATTGCCCAAGACTCCACCCAGAGCCGGCCCCAGAATGAAACCAACGCCCATCATGGCACCCAGCAGGCCAAAGCGCCTGGCCCGGTCCTCGGGCGGTGTGATATCCGCGACGTAGGCATTGGCCACGGCAATATTGGCCTGCATGGCACCGCCAATGAGCCGCACCCAGACCAGCATCCACAGACTGGTGGCGGCAGCGGTCATGAAGAAGTTGAAGGCGAGCCCCGAAAAACCGATCAGCAATACCGGTCGGCGGCCAAAGCGGTCGGACAGGGCGCCGAGGATCGGTGAGCCAAAAAAGTTGGCGATACCGAAAGAAAACGAAACTGCACCGAACCAGAACGCCTGGTCGGCTTTCGATTGGGTAAACAGCCCGACCAGATGCGGCAGCACCGGAATCATCAGACCGATCGACATCATGTCGATCAGCACCGCGATCATGATGAAACGCATTGCAGCCGGCCGTTTGAAGGTCGCTACGGCAGCGTCATCAGTCGGCGAGGTCATGGGATGCCCTTTTGTCATGCATAGCTATTCTGGCTGGACGGGTGGGCGCTTTGAGCACGTGATGCCCACGTTGTAAGGAATTTCGCTGGAGCGCTACTTCAAGCCCCAGCGCCAATGAGGAGGTTCACCCTTGGCGTAGCAAATACCGACGAGCCCTGCGCACAATGCGGAGACGCTGCCAGCAAAAGCCAACGGTGCCTCATCGGGCGGAAACAGGACACTGGCTCCGAAAAGCAGAGCCGTAAATGCCCCGAGAACCAGCCAGCCCTGCCAGGTGCAGGGGACACCCCAGCCCCAACCGTAGGTCTTCGCTGGAAACCAGTATGTTTTTGGCACAGTCATACCTGCAATCATATGCTGGGTGCACCGGGAGGCTCCGCGACAGGGCGGCATGGGTCATGAGCAACGCTAACATCGGCGGATGTGCAGTCACTACCAGGCCCTCAAAGAGCAGGACAAGTTCCGCCGCTACTTTGGCGTAGAGCCACCCGTCGAGCCCGGTAAGTGGGATCTGTGGCCAGGGTACCCCGGAGCCTTCATAAGGCGTCATCCGCATGCTGACGCAGGTGACGATGCAGTACCGCACTGCGAGGCGCTGACGGGCCTGTTCGGCCTCGTTCCTCACTGGTCAAAGGACACGAGGATTGTTCGGCATACCTTCAACGCAAGGAGCGAGACAGTATCGGAGAAACCGAGCTTCAGGGATGCCTGGACGCGCGCCCAGCACTGCATCATCCCTGCCGACTCCCTGTTCGAACCCGACTGGCGCAGCGGCAAATCGGTGCCCACCCGGATTGTTCGTGCTGACGGGGAGCCACTTGGCATTGCCGGTCTGTGGTCAGTCTGGAAGTCGCCCGATCGCGAGATCGTTTACAGCTACACCATGCTCACAGTGAATGCCGATGAGCATCCCCTGATGCGCATGTTCCACAAGCCGACGGACGAAAAGCGGATGGTGGTGATTCTGCCGACGGCACGCTATCACGACTGGCTGGAGGCACCGGCCCGGCACAGCGAAGAATTCTTGCGGCCTTTTGCCGCCATAACTGCCACTGACCGGAGGTCCTGATTTGCCACTGCCACCATCCCAACCAAGAACCCATTTGCATAGCCGCGACATCATTTACCGTGGCTTTCAGCGAACCGACCGCCTGTGGGACATCGAAGCCGAGATGCGCGACACGAAGACCTATGCGATGAGCATACCTGGGGAAGGGACCTGGGAGCCCGGAGAACCGATTCACAACCTGTCGATACGCATAACGATTGATGACCGATTTGTGGTGCGCGGGATTGCGGTGGCGATGGATGACGTGCCGCACCCGGAGTGCCCGATGGCTCAAGCCCCCATGCAGAAGATGATTGGATGCACCATGGGACCCGGCTGGCGACGTGCCATCCAGACCCACCTTGGTGGGGCGCAGGGTTGCACGCACCTGCGGGAGCTTTTGTTCAACATGGCCACGGTTGCCTTTCAGACGCTGCCGGAAGGACCGCTTCCCGATGCGATCGACGGCTCCCCGCCGCACTTCGTGGGGCAGTGTCTGGCCTGGGATGTCAATGGATCGGTGGTCCAGCGTCACTACCCGGCTTTTGTTGGTTGGTACCCCAAGACTGAAAGGAATTGAGATGGCATTGAACGATTTGCAAACGGTGCTCTACGCGGTTGAAGAGGGCATCGCCACCGTCACGTTGAACCGACCCGAAAAGATGAATGCGTACACCCCGCGCATGCGCGATGAACTCATCTCCGTCTTTGACGAAACGGATGCAGACGACGCGGTCCGGGTTGTGATTGTCACGGGAGCTGGCAAGGCGTTTTGCGCAGGAGCGGATTTGTCGCGCGGTGGGGAAACCTTTGACTATGCCGCGCAGTCCAATCCGCAGCGCGAGTCGACCCGGGTCGGTGATGTGTACCGGGATGGTGGAGGCTTGCAGACGCTGAGAACGTTTCGCAGCCTGAAACCGGTGATCGTGGCGATCAACGGAGCCGCGGTCGGAATCGGGGTGACCATGCTCTTGCCCATGGATATCCGGATGGCATCGAGCAAGGCACGCTTCGGTTTTGTTTTTGCACGCCGGGGCATTGTTCCCGAGGCCGCATCTTCCTGGTTTCTCTCCCGGCTTGTAGGCATGCAGACGGCCCTTGAGTGGTGCTACACCGGTCGTGTCTTTGATGCAGCGGAGGCGCTCAAACACGGATTGGTACGCTCGGTCCACGCGCCCGAGGACCTGCTGCCAGCGGCCCGAGCCTTGGCTCGTGAAATTGCGGACAACACGGCGCCGGTTTCCATTGCGCTGACGCGCCAGATGCTGTGGCGTATGTCGGCCGCTGGCGATCCGATGCAAGCACATCAAATCGACAGCCGGGCCTTGCAGGCGCGTGGCCGGTCAGCCGATGCCAAAGAAGGCGTCAGTGCCTTTCTTGAAAAGCGCACCCCGGTCTATCCGGATCGGGTATCGACCGACATGCCGGAGTTCTTCCCGTGGTGGGATGACGAGCCATTTCAGTGAATCCATGAACTGGCTGTAATCTTGCAAGGTCACAAGCACTAGCGGAGCATTGGAGCCAGACCCGTGGCGGTCAACAAAGCAGCAGTGCCACCGTAACGATGACGCAAGTCTTCAATGGGGCATCTTTTGTATGGTCGGGTCAAGCGCAATTCGGCGCGGTTGGCAGTAGTTGGTCATCAAATGTCAATGGGATATGCCACGTAGTGGCGAAACACCAATAGCACCAAAGTGGTTGTATCCGTAGACGGCATCAAACTGCAGGCATAGCTATTAGGGTTTTTACTCTCATGGATGACTGATCACCGTCGATATATTGCGTGCCATGTGGCTAAGTAGCCCATCCGTGAAACCGTATTTGCACTTCATTGATAAGTACCACCTAACTGACGAGGGAATCATGATGATCCGCATGTTGAGTATGTCTGTATTGGTCACAGTGTTGTCATTGCTGCCAGGTTCGCACGAAGCGAATGCTCAAATATTTACGAACTGCAAGGGCGATCAATGCTTTCCGGACTTGATGGTGCCTCAGTATTACAAGGGAAAACAAGTTCAGGTACAGAACGCCGGCGAAGATTGGGGTGACTACAACGTAAAAGTTCAAAGTGGCTACCTCCACCTGCGTTGCGGACAAAAGAGCTTTGCCCATTGGAACTATATTTGCGGATACGACTTGTCGTTTGAAGGAAAGAAATGGGCGCATGTCGAAATCTCTTCTGGCCACGATTTTGGCCGGTCCATCGCGTTTAGCGGGCAGTGCAATCCTGGCAACAAGAACAAGCCGACGTTCAAGTATGGTCTGTCAAAGGTTCAAACGGATTCGCTGAAGCATATCGTCTCCGACCTGGCGCAGGTCAGTACGTCGGATCCGGATGGTCGCTGCACTTTCATGCTGAAATTCAAGGAATTCGGCAGTTGAACGGGACTTTCAAGTTTCTGCGTCAGCTTTGAAAAAATAGCACAATTCACCAGCGTTGCGGCCGTGGACGTCAGGCTGGAGCAGCTGACCGACCCCACTGACTCGCTTTAGCACCAGTGAAGACACCGTGGCATATCTGGCTGGTTGGCGTGATCGCGGTGCTGTTCAACTCCGTCGGGGTGTTCGACTTCGTGATGACCGCGTTGCAGGGCGCCAAGTACCTGGCCAGTGCGGGGATGACGCCGGATCAGATTGCCCACTATCAACAATTGCCGAGTTGGATGATGGTCGTGTGGGCGGTCGGAGTCATTGGGGCTTTCTTGGCATCGATGCTCTTGCTGCTCCGCAGGAAGCAGGCATTGCTCGTCTTCATCGTGTCGCTAGCGGCGTTGCTCGTGAGCCTGCTTTACACCTACGTCCTCACAAACGGGGGCGCCGTGATGGGTCGGCAG
>JBAXNI010000145.1:0-6366 GCA_037133835.1 Comamonadaceae bacterium
GTCATTGCGCGGCATTGGTTTGTCATTGCGGGCCACGACCCGCAATCCAGTGTTCGCGCAGCACTGGATCCCGGATCAAGTCCGGGATGACAAGGTACTAGAGTGATTAGTGTCTGACCCCAATAACTCGTGCGCTGAGCGCCCCATCAGCCAGTTCCTTCGAGCGGGGTTTGTCATTGCGGGCCTGACCCGCAATCCAGTGGTGGCGTGACACTGGATCCCGGATGTTGGAACCCCGGACCTGATCCGGGGCCGGGATGACAACTCCTGGTCCTGGACGACAGGTCTGGTGAACTCAGCGATGACCTGGCGATGCGGCTTACTCGCCAAGCGTCCCGTCTCGAAAATCCCGGATCGCCTGGTGAATTTCCTGCTGCGTGTTCATGACAAAGGGACCGTACTGGGCAATCGGCTCCTTCAGCGGCTGGCCTGCGAGCAGCAGGACTCTGGCGTCCTTGCTGGCTTCGATCAGCACGCTGTCGGACGGTCCACCATTGGCCAGCACGGCCATGCGCTGCGTTGGCACGCTGTCCCCGGCAATGCGAACTTCGCCGCGGTAGACGTAGACGAAGGCGTTGTGCTGTGGTGGCAGGGTCTGCTCGAAGCTCGAGCCCGCGCTCAGGTGGATGTCCAGGTAAAGCGGCGCGCTGGCAGTGCGCGTCACGGCGCCGCTGACACCCTGGCTTTCACCGGCAATCACGATCACCGTCACACCCTGCGTCGTGACAAAGCGCGGCAGGTCAGTTGCCTTGAAATCTCTGTACCAGGGCGTACTCATCTTGTCGCGCCCCGGCAGATTCAGCCAGAGCTGAAAACCTTCCATCACACCGTCAGCCTGCTGCGGAATCTCCGAATGAATGACGCCGCGTCCGGCAGTCATCCACTGCACGCCGCCGCTCTCCAGCAGGCCTTCATGGCCGGCGCTGTCGCGGTGCAGCATGCGCCCGGCAATCATGTAGGTCACGGTCTCGAAACCGCGATGCGGATGATCCGGGAAGCCGGCGATGTAATCGTTCGGGTCGTCGCTGCCAAAGGCGTCGAGCATGAGGAAGGGATCAAGCCGGCGTTGCAGGTCCTGCGTCAGTACGCGGGTCAGCTTGACGCCGGCACCGTCGGATGTCGCCTGCCCGGCAATCAGCGCTTCAACCCGGCGCGACAGGTGGAGTGTGTTCATGAAGCGCACTCTAAACCATTGCCGATCGGTCTGCTTTGAGCACTGTTTTTCTCCACCGTCGCCAAGGCGACACGGCGAAGGTTTTTCCCTAATGTGCAGCCAGGCTGAAGTCAGGAACAATGGCCTGCTCGCGGGGTCGGTCCCCGATTCACCAAGGAACACCATGCAACTTCTACGTCACATTGTTGCCGTTACCGCCGCCGCCTGCTTCGCGCAGGGTGCGCTGGCGCAGGCGCTGCCCGCACCCGAATCGGTGGCGCTGGACAAACTCGGACTGATGAGCACCTTTCCGCCAACCGATGCGCAGCGTGTTGACTTAAGCAACTCCTACAAATACCCGCAGATGCGCTGGGCTTTGCAGCACGTGCGCGAATTGCATCCGACGCACAACATCCGTCACGGCAGCGCGCCGGTCTCCACCCTGCCGCTGGCACTCAAACCGATAGGCAGCTTCAGCTTCGACGACGACAAGGGCAACAAGACCACCATCGACGACTGGTTCAAATCGAGTTACAGCGACGCCATCGTGGTGCTGCACAAGGGGCGCATCGTGTACGAGCGCTACGAAAGTCCGATGAAACCCTCTACGCCGCATCTGTTGATGTCGGTGACCAAGTCTTTCACCGGGCTGATGGCGGCGCAACTGGCGCATGAGGGCAAGATTGACCCGGCTGCGCTGGTCACCAAGTACGTGCCAGAACTCGCTGGCAGTGCCTGGGGTGACATGAAAGTGCGCGACGTCATGGACATGACCGGCGCCGTGCGTTTTCGCGAGGTTTACACTGACCCGACCACGGAGATCTTTGGCTACAGCTGGGCCAGTGGCATGCTGCCGCGCCCGCCAGGCTATCAGGGCAAGACCAACATTTATGACTTCCTGAAGACGCTGCAGAAGGAGGGTGAGCATGGCGCCGGTTTTGTTTACCGCACTGTGCATTCCGAAGTGCTGGGCTGGATCGTCACGCGTGCTGCCAACAAGCACTGGGCCGAGTTGATGAGCGACAACATCTGGCAAAAACTCGGCATGGAAGAGGATGCCTACGTGATGGTGGATTCAGTTGGCACACCTTTGCAAGGCGCGGGCCTGAATGCGACGGCGCGCGATCTGGCGCGCTTTGGCGAGATGCTCAGGCGTGGCGGCGAGTTCAACGGCCAGCGCATTTTTGACAAGGCCGTGCTTGATGACACCTTTGTCAAAGGCGGCGACCCGGAAAAATTCAAGGCTGGCGGCATGCCTTTCAGGCCGGGTTACAGCTACCGCAACCAGTGGTGGATGCTGCACAACGCGGATGGCGCCTATGAGGCCTCCGGCATCCATGGCCAGATGATTCATGTGAACCCGGCAGCCGAGATGGTGGTCATCAAACTGGCATCGCATCCAGTGGCCGGAGCCGGCTTCACGCATGCCATGACGCTCAAAGTCTGGGCAGCGCTGGCGCAGGCCGTCAGGCAGTAGTCGGCAGGCAGCGGCGCGTTAGCGCTGTTGCCGGATCTGCCGTGCCAGCGCTGGCGCCACCAGGTGCGGCTGCTTGATCCACGAATAGTGGTCAATCAGCTGGCCCTCGGTCTCGGTCGGGCTCCAGTGCCAGTGCAGCGCCGTCTTGTTTGGCAGCTTGGCCAGCAGGGCTTTGGCAGACCGTTCAGGTGACCAGTGGTCACCAGAGAAGGTCAGCGCCAGCACCGGGCGTTGCAGGGAGCGCAAGGCCTTTTCGTAATCGATCTTCGTGCCCTTGATGCGGTAGTTGCCGGTCATGGCCAGGTGGCTCCAGTCATGCATCAGGGTGGCCGCCTCGCGCCCGCCAAAGCGCACTCTGGACCCCGGAAAGTAGCCCAGCAGCGGACACAGCACGCGTGACAGGCCGACCAGGGAGCGAATCGCCAGACGCAGCTTGCCGCTGAAGCAGGGCAGATGCACGCTGCCGCTGGCGATCAGTGCCACACCGGCAATGCCTTCCGGATGGGCTGCCGCCCTGAGCAGGGAGAGTTGCCCGCCCAGACTGTGGCCACCGAGCCAGATCGGTGCCTGCGGCAGGCGCTGGCGTACCGCTTCGATCAACGCCGGCAAATCGAGTTCAATCAGATGGCGGTAGCCAAAATCGCTGGCGCGCCCGGCCTGCACCGAACTGCTGCCAATGCCGCGCCAGTCCGGTGCGCACAGTTGTACGCCATGCTTGACCATCTCGCGGCCCAGTCGACCGTAAACACGCGATGGCGTCCCCAGAGCTGCCTGAAACAGCAGCACCGGTGCGGTCGGGTCGTCCGTTGGATAAAGCGTGGCGTTGAAGCGATGCTGGTCGCTGGTCGTGATTGCGAGGGTTTGTGTTTCTGCCATGCCGGTAATCTCTGTCTGGAATGATTGTCGCATCCGGCGCAAGTCCTGCGAGCCTGCTTCCATGACAATGCTGCCTATGAATGAATACGCCCATCTCTGGCGCCGCCTTGTGCCGGCCTACGCTGCCGGCTATTTTCTGTCTTACGGTCTGCGCAGCGTCAACGCCGTGATTGCGCCGGAGTTGATTCGTGACCTGGGTATCACGAGCGCCGACATGGGCTTGCTGACTTCAGCCTATTTTCTGGCTTTCGGCCTGTTTCAGTTGCCGCTGGGCTTGTTGCTGGACCGCTTTGGTCCGCGCCGGGTGGAAGCGGCATTGTTGCTGGTGGCCGCAGCCGGTTGCGCCTTGTTTGGTTCCGGCCAGACACTGTCGACGCTGGTGATGGGGCGAGCGCTGATTGGGCTGGGTGTCTCGTCCTGTCTGATGGCCAGTTTCAAGGCTTTCAGCCAATGGTTCCCGGTGGAGCGTCTACCCTCGCTGACCGCGACCATCATGGTGGCCGGTGGCCTGGGTGCGCTCTGTGCCAGTGTGCCGGTGGAAGCGGCATTGCCGCTGCTGGGTTGGCGCGGCATGTTTTACCTGTTTGCCGCGCTGCTGGTGGCCAGTGCAGGCTTTCTCATGACGGCCCCGGACCAGCCTGCGCTGACCCACAGCGAGCCGCTGGTCCGGCAGATTCGCACGCTGCTTGGCATCTTTGGCAAGCGCGTCTTCTGGCGCTTTGCACCGCAGGGTTGCCTGAGCAGTGGCGGCTTCATGGCGATTCAGGGTTTGTGGGCCGTGCCCTGGCTGATGGAGGTCAACGGCGCGGCCCGCGCCGACGCGGCCGGCGTGTTGTTTCTGCTGGGGCTGGCGATGCTGAGCGGCTTCATCTTCGTTGCGACCTGCTCCCGATGGCTGTCACGCCACGGCATCGCGCCCATGGCGCTACTGACAATGGGTATCGGCATGGGTCTGTTGGTGGAGGCGGCCATCATTGCGGACCTGGCACGCCCGGCATGGCTTTGGCCTTTGCTCGGTCTTTCGTTCAGTCTGAGCAATATCGCCTATTCGCAACTCAGCGCGGCGTTTCCGGTGGAGTTGTCGGGGCGCGTCAACACGGCGCTGAACCTGATGGTGTTTGTTGGTGCTTTCGTCCTGCAATGGGGCATTGGGGCGATGGTGGACGGCCTGACCGGTGGCGGCATTGCGCGGGCGCAATCGTTTCGGATCACCTTCAGCGTGCTGCTGCTGCTGCAGGCGCTGGCATTTGCCTGGTTCTTGCGTCGGCCGGCGGGACAAGCGCGACAATCGGCAGCATGACACATCCCTCTACCCAGTTCGACGACATTGCCAGCAACGTGGCCGACCCTGTTCCCGAAGGTTTTCGCGCCGTGCGGGTCGGTGGCCAGTTTGTTTCCCACAATGGGCCGCTCTATGCCAGATGGACCGGCGATCGCCTGCTGCTGGGCTTTCGCGTCGAGCAGCGCCACACCAATCCCTTGCAGATGTGCCACGGCGGCATGCTGGCCACTTTTGCCGACATGCTGATTCCCTGTGCCGCCATGTACCAGCAGGACATGGAACGGCGCTTTCTGCCGACCATCAGTCTGCAGATCGACTACATGGGCGCGGCGCCGCTGGGCTCCTGGGTGCAGGGCGAGGCCAGCGTGCTGCGCACCACACGCAATCTGCTGTTCGGCCAGGGCATGGTGACGGCCGATGGCGCACCGGCCTTGCGTGTCAGTGGCATCTTCAAGATGGGGCAACTGATTGGCGACGGCACGATGACCGATCCGTTGGGCTTGAAGTAGCCCTTCTTCCGGTCACCGGTGCTCGTGGCGGTGCTCGACGTCCGGAAAGTGCGCATGGCTGTGCTGCATTTCGCCGTGCCAGTGCGGGTGCTCATGGCGCTCGGTCAGATGCAGGTACAGCCCCGCGGCCATCAGGATGCCGGCAGCCCAGAATCCGCTGGAAGTGGCTTCATGGAACAGGCCTAGCGCGATGGCGGCGCCGATGAAGGGCGCGGCGCTGAAATAGGCTCCGGTGCGCGCCGAGCCGAGGTGCCGCAGTGCCACCACAAACAGCGCGAGGCTCAGACCATAGCCGAGAAAGCCGATCAGCAGCACTGAACTGGTCACGCCCCAAGCCGGCATGGATTGTGTGTTGGTCAACGCCAGACCCATGTTGATGACGCCGGCGCTCAGGCCCTTCAGGCCGGCAATGAACAGGGCGTCGGCCTTGGCAACCTGACGCGTCAGGTTATTGTCGATGGCCCAGCACAGGCAGGCCAACACCACCAGCGCGGCACCAGCCGTACCAAGAGTCAGTTCGGTGGCGCCAGGCCAGGCCAGCAGAGCGGCGCCCAGTGCAATCAGCAGCATGCCGACGACAACGCGCCGGTCGGTCGCTTCCTTGAAAACCATCCAGGCAAGAAGTGCGGTCAGCACGCCCTCCAGATTGAGCAGCAAGGAGGCAGAGGCTGCACTCATGCGTGCCAGACCCAGCATCAGCAGTGTCGGTGCAAGCACGCCACCACAGGCAATGGCAGCAAGCAACCAGGGCCACTGCTGATGTGTCAGCCCCGGATCCTGCCACCCTTTGTCCCGCAGCAGGCGCAGCAGCAGCAAGCCCACACCACTGCCCAGATAAAGCAGGCCCGCCAGCAGCAGGGCCGACAGGTCGTCGACAAATTGTTTGGCCAGCGGTGTGCTGGCGCCAAATAGCGCGGCAGCAGCCAGTGCCGCGATGACAGCGTTGGAGGGTCGGTCGATTCTCACGCGTGTATTGTCCAATGAATCGAACTCAGGACTGCCGTACCATAGGGTCATGACCAGCACAACATTCGACGCGCCACGGGCCGTTCCCTTGCGGCAGGATGCC
>JBAXNI010000146.1:0-6353 GCA_037133835.1 Comamonadaceae bacterium
TCCTCCCTGAGCGGGGCCTTGATGTGTGACAGCAAATAGGCTTACCACCCCAGCCCACGTGCTGGGGTTTTTTTTGACCTAAACTGCCGAGATGAAGAAGACATCGGCGTGGCCACTTGCGGTGATCTATATCGGGCTGATTTGTTACGCCAGCCTGTATCCGTTCTCTGACTGGCGCTACCAAGGCATCGTGCCGTGGGCCTTTCTAAGCGGTGCGCTACCCAAGTATTGGACCGGTTTCGATGTCGCGATCAATGTGGTTGGTTATGCGCCGCTCGGCTTTCTCCTGACACTCAGCGCATTGCGAACCGGAAGAGTCCGTCTACCCGTGCTATCAGCAACCTTGTTTGCAGGGCTTTTGTCCTTTTCGATGGAGTCGCTGCAAAGCTATTTGCCTGTCCGCGTGCCTTCCAATGTTGACCTGACCCTCAATCTGGTCGGTGCGTGGCTTGGAGCCTTGTTGGCATGGGGTCTCGAGAAAGTGGGTGGCATAGATCGCTGGAGCAGATTTCGGGAGCGATGGTTCGTGACAGAGGCCAGAGGGGGGATGGTACTGCTGGCTTTGTGGCCGCTGGCCTTGTTATTTCCCGCTGCCGTCCCGTTTGGTTTGGGACAGGTACAGGAGCGCCTGGAGGCAGCTTTGGCTGCTGCCCTGCTGGACACACCCTTCCTGGATTGGCTGCCGGTGCGCGAGGTTGAGTTACAGCCATTCATGCCCGGCACGGAATTGCTATGCGTCGCGCTGGGCGTTTTGATTCCGTGCCTGTTGGGCTATTGCATTATTCGATCTACCATGAGGCGGACTTTGTTCATGCTGCTGGCGTTTGCGCTGGGAGTCGCCGTGACTGCCCTGTCGGCGGCACTGAGTTACGGGCCGGATCACGCCTGGGCCTGGTTGAGTGTCCCGGTCAAGGCTGGCCTTGCAATGGCATTGTTCCTCGCGACGGTCCTGCTTTGGGTGCCACGAAGGGCAAGCATTGCCTTGATGCTCTTGGCCCTGGGGTTACATCTCAGCTTGCTGAACCAGACTCCCGCGAGCGCTTATTTTACGCAGACCTTGTCGACATGGGAGCAGGGGCGCTTCATTCGTTTCCATGGTCTGGCACAGTGGCTTGGCTGGTTGTGGCCCTATGCCGTATTGACGTATGGGCTGACACGGTTGGGTAGTGGCGAAGCAAAAAACTAGAATGGCAGGCATGAATGAAACAAGAACTGGTGCCAGCGCAGACGTCAATGCCAATGTTTCGCCGCTGACTTCGTACTACGAGCGGCACATCTTCTTTTGTCTCAATGACAGGAAGCCTGAGGAAGATTGCTGTGCCCGTCACGCTGCACAGCAGGGTTTTGACCGATGCAAGAGCCAGGTCAAGGCGGCTGGAATGGATGGCCCTGGAAAGGTGCGGGTCAACAAGGCCGGGTGCCTTGACCGATGCGATGCAGGGCCAGTGGCCGTGGTCTACCCAGAGGCAGTCTGGTACACCTATGTGGATAACCATGACATTGATGAGATCGTCGAGTCGCACCTGAAGAATGGCAAGTTGGTGGAGCGTCTGCTCGTGTCCGGCGCCCTCGGGCGCGGGCGGGCCAGTTCATGAAAGGGTTCTTGCTGGCCATCGTTGCGGTCATGTGTTTTGCGGTTTCGGCGCAGGTACCGCAAGCACCCGAGATTGCAGCCCGTTCCTACCTGCTGGTCGACGTCACTGCCGATCAAGTGTTGGCAGGCAAAGATATTGACACTGCGGTGGAGCCTGCGTCATTGACCAAACTGATGACGGCCTATCTGGTCTTTGACGCCCTGCGCAGCAAGAAGGTCAGCCTGACGCAGACCCTGCCGGTGAGCGAGCGTGCCTGGAAAATGCCAGGGTCTCGCATGTTCATTGATCCCAAGATGATGGTACCGGTCGAAGACCTCTTGAAGGGCATGATCGTGCAAAGTGGCAACGATGCGACGATGGCCTTGGCCGAAGGAGTTGGTGGTTCGGTTGAAAGGTTTGTGCAACTCATGAACGCGCAGGCCAAAGCGCTTGGTATGAAGGCCACAAGTTACCGCAATCCGGAGGGGCTGACCGAGGCCGGGCACACCACGACCGCTCGGGATCTGAGTATTCTTGCCATCAGTTTGATGCGGGAGTTTCCTGAATATGTTGTTTATTACGCAATCAAGAAATATCGCTATCCTGGGACGCCGGCGGCCAACGACAGCAATCGCAACCTGTTGCTGTTTCGTGATCCGACCGTCGATGGCCTGAAAACCGGGCATACAGACGCCGCTGGCTATTGCCTGATTGCAACCGCCAAGCGCGACTTTGCAAGTTTGGGTACGGCAGGCGCGGTTGCTGGCTCGCCTGGGGCAACTGGCAGCCGCCGTCTGCTTTCCATTGTTCTTGGTGCGGCCAGTGAAAACTCGCGTGCCAATGAATCCCAGAAGCTGTTGAACTGGGGCTACACCGCATTTGAAGCGGTCAAGCTCTACGATGCCAATCAAGTGGTGGCGGCGCCAGCAGTCTGGAAAGGCAAGGAGGCGAATGTCAAATTGGGTCGACCGCAGGCGATCGTGGTGGCCGTGCCCAGCGGAACGGCAGGCACGCTCAAGACTCAAGTGGCGCGCTCTGATCCTCTGGTGGCTCCGTTCACAAAAGGCCAGGCGATCGCCACGCTGAAGGTAAGTAGCGGCGAGCGGACCTTGGTTGATGTGCCTTTGCTTGCGCTCGAGGACGTCGAGCAGGCCGGAGTGCTTGGTCGTACCTGGGATGCACTGCGGCTCTGGATTAAGTGAGTATGCGCAAACTTCGGTGCTGAAATCACAAATTTCAATTGCCGCATTGACGTTGACCTGATATAGTAGAAAGCTTTTCGGAATTTCCGAAGGGGTTCACGCTTTCGAATCATTCAAGTTTTAGTTACCAAACGTTTAGGGACGTTTTTCAATGCCAACCATTAATCAGTTAGTTCGTCAGGGGCGCGAGGTCGAAACGATCAAGTCCAAAAGCCCGGCGATGCAAAATTCTCCGCAGCGTCGCGGTGTCTGCACACGGGTCTACACCACCACGCCAAAGAAACCAAATTCAGCTCTGCGTAAAGTCGCCAAAGTGCGTTTGACCAATGGGTTTGAAGTCATTTCGTACATTGGCGGTGAAGGCCATAACCTGCAGGAACACAGCGTTGTGCTGGTCCGCGGTGGCCGCGTCAAGGATCTGCCGGGTGTGCGTTACCACATCGTGCGTGGTTCGCTCGATTTGCAAGGTGTGAAAGACCGCAAGCAGTCGCGCTCCAAGTATGGAGCCAAGAAGCCTAAGGCCAAGTAAGTCAAAGGTTTAGCAGTAGAAAAGGTGTTGTTTCCCGCGTGGCGCGGTGATTCAACGTAGTGACCCGATTTTGGGTCGAGTAAGTGAAAACCAGCATGGTTTTCGCGGTGTCTGATGAAGATGCCAACTGAAGCAAAGAGGTGAAAAAATGCCACGTCGTCGCGAAGTCCCTAAACGTGAAATTCTGCCGGATCCGAAATTCGGCAATGTCGAGCTGTCCAAATTCATGAACGTGATCATGGAGGGTGGCAAGAAAGCGATCGCTGAGCGCATCATTTACGGTGCTCTGGAGCAGATCGAGAAAAAGAACCCTGGTAAAGATCCGGTCGAGGCTTTCACCATGGCCATCAACAATGTCAAGCCCATGGTTGAAGTGAAGTCCCGCCGCGTTGGCGGCGCCAACTACCAGGTGCCCGTTGAAGTGCGCCCGGTCCGTCGCCTGGCTCTGTCCATGCGCTGGATCAAGGAAGCCGCACGCAAACGCGGCGAAAAATCAATGGCCTTGCGCTTGGCCAACGAATTGATGGAAGCCACCGAAGGCCGGGGCGGCGCCATGAAGAAGCGTGACGAAGTTCACCGCATGGCGGAGGCCAATAAGGCCTTCTCCCACTTCCGCTTTTAAGCGGCGGTTATTGCGCGACTCTCATTCGTCGTTGCAACCCTTTGTCGTGTCTGAGGCACTGACCAGGGTTTCGCCCAGTCTGACAGTCGCTCGCTGCGCCGGGAAGATCACGAGTCTTTACGGCGCTGCCAAGTTTGATTTATTTAGAGAGCAACCAAGGATCCATCATGGCTCGCCATACACCCATTGAGCGCTACCGCAACATTGGTATATCAGCTCATATTGACGCTGGTAAGACTACAGCTACCGAGCGAATTCTTTTCTATACCGGCGTGAACCACAAAATTGGTGAAGTGCATGACGGTGCTGCCACCATGGACTGGATGGAGCAGGAGCAGGAACGCGGCATCACGATCACGTCTGCAGCTACCACGTGTTTCTGGAAAGGCATGGAAAACAATTTTGCCGAGCATCGGATCAACATCATTGATACTCCCGGCCACGTTGACTTCACGATTGAAGTGGAACGCTCAATGCGCGTGCTCGACGGTGCCTGCATGGTGTACTGCGCGGTTGGTGGCGTGCAGCCACAGTCCGAGACCGTGTGGCGTCAAGCCAACAAGTACAAGGTTCCACGTCTGGCTTTTGTGAACAAGATGGACCGCACGGGAGCCAACTTTTTCAAAGTCGTCGACCAAATGAAGTTGCGCCTGAAGGCCAATCCGGTGCCAATCGTGATTCCGATTGGTGCGGAAGAGAACTTCATCGGCGTAGTTGACCTGATCAAGATGAAAGCCATTATCTGGGACGAAGCCTCCCAAGGGATGAAATTTGAGTACCGCGAAATTCCGGCTGAATTGCTGGAGCTGGCCAAAGAGTGGCGTGAGAAGATGGTCGAGTCGGCTGCCGAGGCCAACGAAGAACTGATGAACAAGTACCTCGAAGAGGGTGACTTGACGGAAGCAGAAATCAAGTTGGGGATTCGTACGCGGACCATTGCCAGCGAAATTCAGCCCATGCTGTGCGGAACCGCCTTCAAGAACAAAGGCGTGCAGCGCATGCTCGACGCCGTTATCGAGTTCATGCCGGCGCCGGTTGACATCCCTCCAGTCAAAGGCACGGACGACGACGAGGTTCCGGTGACCCGTCGCGCCGACGATGGCGAGAAGTTCTCTGCGCTTGCTTTCAAACTGATGACCGATCCGTTTGTCGGGCAACTGACCTTTGTCCGCGTCTACTCTGGCGTGCTGACCAAGGGCGACACCGTGTACAACCCGATTCGCGGTAAAAAAGAGCGAATCGGCCGTATCGTGCAGATGCACGCCAACAAGCGCGAAGAGGTCAGCGAAATTGTTGCCGGTGATATTGCCGCTTGCATCGGCTTGAAGGACGTCACTACGGGTGAAACCTTGTGCGATCCAAACGCCATCATCATGCTTGAGCGCATGGTATTTCCGGAGCCGGTGATCACGCAGGCTGTGGAACCCAAGACCAAGGCTGACCAGGAAAAAATGGGCATCGCCCTGCAACGACTGGCACAGGAGGATCCGTCCTTCCGGGTCAAGACCGACGAAGAGTCAGGGCAGACCCTGATCGCCGGCATGGGCGAACTGCATCTTGAAATTATCGTTGATCGTATGCGGCGTGAGTTTGGCGTTGAGGCCAACGTCGGCAAGCCTCAAGTGGCGTACCGGGAAACCATTCGCAAGACGGTTGAAGACAGCGAAGGCAAGTTTGTGCGTCAGTCAGGCGGTAAAGGTCAATACGGTCACGTGGTGCTGAAGATTGAACCCAATGCAGCTGGCAAGGGTGTCGAATTTGTTGACGCCATCAAAGGCGGCGTGGTTCCGCGCGAGTACATCCCTGCAGTCGAAAAAGGCATTCATGAAGCAGTGACCTCTGGCGTATTGGCGGGCTATCCTGTGGTTGATGTCAAGGTCACCCTGCATTTCGGCTCCTACCACGATGTGGACTCGAATGAAAACGCCTTCAAGATGGCGGCCATCTTTGGTTTCAAGGAAGGTTGCCGCAAAGCCGGTCCGGTGATTCTGGAGCCGATGATGGCGGTTGAAGTTGAGACTCCCGAAGACTACGCTGGCAACGTGATGGGTGACTTGTCATCTCGTCGCGGCATGGTGCAGGGGATGGAAGATATGGTCGGTGGCGGCAAAGCCATCAAGGCCGAAGTCCCGTTGTCCGAAATGTTCGGTTACTCGACGACGCTGCGTTCCATGTCACAAGGTCGTGCCACGTACACGATGGAATTCAAGCATTACACCGAAGCACCGCGCAATGTCTCCGAAGCCATCATGGCGGCGAGGGCCAAGTAAGAAACTGTCTGCGATTTCGCACCCCGAACTGCCCGTGGCAAGGGATACCGTGACGAAATGCAGACATTAAACCAAACCACGGGCATTGCTCTTTTAAGGAACTGAAAATGGGAAAAGAAAAATTCGCACGAACCAAGCCTCACGTTAACGTAGGCA
>JBAXNI010000147.1:0-6322 GCA_037133835.1 Comamonadaceae bacterium
GGCTCTTCGTGCATTTTCTTGAAGTGGATCAGGCCTGGTGCCCACATGTGCTTGACCGGGTCCACATCGACGTGGATCACGGCGCAGCGACCCGTGGCAAGTGCGCGCTCCAGCGCGGGCTTGAACTGCTTCGGATCGAAGACGCGCTCTCCGTAGGCGCCCATGGCCTGCCCGAGCTTGTCGAACTCGATCTCGCCCAGATCGGCCTTGATGGTTTCATCCGGATCCAGATGTTTGAAGATCATGGTCTTGAAGGGACGCAGCATGAACTGCTGGTTCATCTTCACCATGCCCCACTGCTTGTCGCACAGCACGATGTAGATCACCTGCGCCTTGTTGCGCACCGCCGTTTCGACCTCCTGCGAGTGAAAGCCCATGGCGCCGTCGCCAATGATGCAGCAGACCGGCTTGCCGGGACGTGCGATCGCCGCGCCCACGGCTTGCGCCATACCGGCGCCCAGCATGCCGAACTTGAAGGTGGAAAGCACCGTGTTGGGCACCGTCACGCGGTGGTAGAACATGGCCCAGATGGTGGCGTTGCCGCCGTCCGCCACCAGCACCGAGTCAGCTGGAAACAGTTCGCTGCAGACGGCGCCGATGTGCGCCGGGTGCATGGGAATGGCCATGTCAGCGAGGGCCTTGTCCCAGCCCGCACGGTCCTCTTTCATCACTTTGGCGTAGCTGGCAACGCGCTCGCGGTTCGTGTCGAGCCGAAGGTCGGCCTTGCGGCGCTCCAGCTCGTCGCCCAGCAACTCCAGAAAGCGCTTCAGGTCCGCCACGATGGCAAGGTCGACCGGCTTGTTCAGGCCAATCATGTCGGTATCCAGATCGACCTGGATTGTCTTTTGCTCGGACGGTTTACGCCAGTAAGGTGGCTTGCCCCACCAGTCGGTCTCGCCCAGGCGTGAGCCCAGAATCAGCACCGTGTCGGCCTCATTGCGTACCCGGTGATTGAGCGTGACGTGCGGCATGGTGATGGCCAGTGGCGAGGTCTCCGTCAGCACGCCACGCGCCGCCCAACTGGTCGTCACCGGTGCATGCAGCAGCTCTGCGACACGGCGCAGTGCGTCAAAAGCCAGCGCATGGATGACGCCGCTGCCGGCGTGAATCATGGGTGCGCTGGCACTGATCAGTAATTGAGCCGCTTTGGCAACCTGCTCGGCCGATGGAGTCGGCGCATCGGTGCTGCGGTATTGCCCGGGCGACCAATAGCCGACATCGGCCTTCACCTTGGTGTTCATGATGTTCTCGGGCACGTCCAGGTGCACCACGCCGGGCCGTCCCTCGTAACTCTTGCGCAATGCCTTGCGCATCAGCTCAGGTACGCGGGCGAAGGACGACACGGCGGAACTCCACTTGCCAATCTTGCCAATGACGCCGCTCTGATCAAAACATTGGTAACTACCACCGCGATCCGGGTACATGATGGTGGGCCGACGTGCGCTGGTAATGGCCAGCACGCGGTTGCCGTCCGCCTGCTCGACGATGAGCCCGGGTATGAGGTTGGCCACACCGGGGCCGTTGCTGGCCATGCAGACTCCGAGCTTTCCGGTCAGCCGCGCGTAGGCGCCTGCCATGTGCGCAGCCGAGGTTTCGTGCCTTGGTGTGACGATCTCGATACCGATGCGGTGCAGGGCTTCGTAGAAACCGAAGTAGGTGCCGTCGATGATGCCGAAGACCTTCTCGACACCTTCCTGCTGCAACATGCGCGCAATGACTTCGCCGCCGCTGATCTCTGCCATTTTGTCTGCTCCTCTCATTATTTCGGGTCATTATGCTATTTCGGCACAATGCTGACTATGAGTACTTCTTCTGCCCCCCAAATCGCCGGCCACCTGCTGGTTCAGTGCCTGATCGAGCAAGGCGTGACGCACGCCTTTGGCGTGCCCGGTGAAAGCTACCTGGCTGTGCTCGACGGCTTTCACCGCTACCGCGACCAGATCCGCTTCATCATCAACCGGCAGGAGGGCGGGGCCGCCTTCATGGCCGAGGCGCAGGGCCGTTTGACCGGGCGTCCCGGTGTCTGCTTTGTGACGCGCGGACCCGGTGCCACCAACGCTTCGATTGGCGTGCACACGGCGTTTCAGGATTCGACACCGATGGTGCTCTTTGTTGGCGATGTCGCCAGCGACATGCGCGACCGTGAAGCTTTTCAGGAAGTGGACTTCCAGAGCTTCTTTGGACCCAGCACCAAGGGCTTTGCGAAACGCGTCGAGCGCATCGACGACGCGCGGCGCATTCCCGAGTATGTGGCGCGCGCTTTTGCCACGGCGATGAACGGCCGGCCCGGGCCGGTGGTGCTGGTGCTGCCGGAAGACATGCTGGTGCACGCTGTGCTGCCAGACGCCGTCACCGGAGCGCTTCCGCAGGCGCTGCCCCGGGTGGAAGCGGTGCAGGCATGGAGCGACCCCGGGGCGTTGCGCACGATGCGCGAGATGCTGTTGAAGGCAGAGCGACCCTTTGTGATTGCCGGTGGTGGCGGCTGGACGGTGCAGGCGGCGCAGGCGCTGCAGCGCTTTGCCGAGAGCTGGAAGCTGCCGGTGGGCAATGCGTTTCGTTTTCAGGACACCTTTGACAACCACCATCCGCTGTATGCCGGTGACGTGGGTATCGGCATCAACCCGAAGCTTGCTGCGCGCATCAAGAACAGCGACCTGATTCTGGCCATTGGCCCGCGACTCGGGGAGATGACCACGGGTGGCTACACCCTGCTGGAAGCACCGCGACCGAAGCAGAAGCTGGTGCACATTCACTCCAGTGCCGAAGAGCTGAACCGCGTCTACCAGGCCGATCTGGCCATCAACGCCAGCATGAACGCGGCAGCGCGTTCACTCGAAGTGCTGGCGGCGCCCGCAACGCTGCCCTGGGAAGCCTGGGCGCAGGATTGCCACGCCGACTATCTGGCCAATCTGACACCGCAGAGTCTGCCCGGCGACATCGACATGCCCACCATCGTGGCGACGCTGCAAAGGCACCTGCCACTGGATGCCGTGCTGACCAATGGCGCGGGAAATTTTGCAAGCTGGGTGCATCGCTTCTACAAGCACTACGGGTTGGCACGGGGCAGCAAGACGCAACTGGCACCAACCAATGGCGCCATGGGTTATGGCGTCCCGGCAGGCATTGGCGCGGCCATTTGTACCGGGCGTGTGGTGTTCACCATCGCAGGCGACGGTGACTTCTTGATGAACGGACAGGAACTCGCGACTGCCGTTCAGTACGGCGCCAAGACGATCATTGTGCTGCTCAACAACGGCATGTTCGGCACCATCCGGATGCACCAGGAGCGCGAGTTTCCAGAGCGTGTCAGCGGTTCGCAGCTCAGCAACCCGGACTTTGCAGCGCTGGCGCGTGCCTACGGCTACGCTGGTGTACGCATTACGCGCACCGATGAGTTCGAAGCCGAACTGCTGGCGGCACTGGCACGCCCGCAGGGCACGCTGATCGAAGTGATGCTGGAGCCTGAGGTCATCACAACCCGGGGCACGCTGTCTGCCATCACGCAGGCGGCTTTGGCAAGGCAGAAGTAGCCCATGGCCGGCCTGCAAGTCGTCGATTCCATCACACAGCTCGGCCCGCAGGACGCTGGCTGCCTGGCAGTCAGTGGCTCGCACGGTGGCATCAGTTCGGCGCGCTATGCACTGGTGGCACGGCCACGTTTAAGCGTATTCAATGATGCCGGTGTCGGCAAGGATGATGCGGGCCTGGCGGCACTGCCGTTCCTGCAGGCGCACGGAATGGCCGCCTGCACCGTGGCACATGACAGTGCACGCATCGGTGAGGCGAGCAGCACATTGCACGACGGCATCGTCAGTCACGTCAATGCGCTGGCGCAGGCCCTTGGCCTCGCAGTTGGTGAACGCTGCGAGGCCGTTATCGCGAGATTGTTGAATCAGTAGCTGTTGCGTCCACCGCTGTAGCCGCCACCGCCGCCGCCAGTGCGTGGCTCCATCGGACGCGCTTCATTGACCGTCATGCCACGGCCATCGATGACTTTGCCGTTCATGCCGCCGATAGCCGCCTGGGCCTCGGCGTCGGTTGACATTTCCACAAAGCCGAAGCCCTTGGAGCGGCCGCTGTCGCGGTCCATGATGATCTTGGCAGACACGATGGTGCCAAATTCGGAAAAGTATTGTTGCAGGGAATCGTCGCTCACCGAATAGGTGAGGTTGCCGACATAAAGTTTCTTGCCCATGGTTGGGGCCTTTCGGAAAAATGACGCACACGCTCAAAATCGAACGCGATGTGGGAAGGAAGCTCGCCGCTGGGGGAGTTTGACCACCGTGAGGGCCGGTGCTATGGGCCAAAAGGGCGCTAGGGGCGACGTGTAAAGTGCCGCAGAACGAGTCAGACTACAGATGCTGCGAAGGTAAGCAAATCGCAGCAACGCCTGTATTTTACTCTGCCACAGGGCAACACGGCGCTTGACCGTCACCACAGGCGGCTACCTGGATGTTCCATTCTCCGGTTCGCCGAAAAAAGTGATACCAGGTTTCAGTTTTTTATCAAGCTTGACGCGACCTTGAGCCAGCACGACACTGGTTCGGCCCGATTGGTTTGCCGCGCAGATGAGAGCGTGCATGCGGCCAGCGGGCAGCACCACGACCACTGTCAAGAAGAATCAAACCATGCCCGGATTGCCACCTGATGCACCGCTTCATCGCGAGGGAAAGCGGCGATCCACTGACGGCAAGATGGCGACGATGATCGGCCACTGGGACCGCAATTTGCGCAACCGCTTTGGTAACCTTGCCTACGCACAGTGGTTTGATATCGCCCCGGATGCCTTGCCCGGCATGCATCTGCGTGATGTCATCGGAGCGGAACGCTACCGCATCAATCTGCCCTACATTGAGGCGGCGCTTGCAGGCGAGGAACAGCGTTTTGAAGTGCCAGCCTATTCAGTCGAAGGCGCCCTGTCGTGGAATGCCCTGGTGCAATACATACCCGACTTCAGCGCCGGGCAGGTGCAGGGCTTCTATATCCTCGTGTCGGACATCTCGGCTGTGAAAGCGGCTGAGGCGGCAGTGCAAAAGAGCGAGCAGCTGCTGCGCGAATCTCAAGAAGCCGCCCGCATTGGCAGCTACAGCAATTCCATCAATGATGGCACGTTTGAAGCCACCCCGGTTCTGGACGACATTTTCGGCATCACCAAGGACTATCCTCACACCGACGAAGGTTGGGTGAAGTTCATGCATCCAGACTCGATGCAAGGCATGGCAGACGCGTTGCACGACTCCATTCGAGACCGCACGCCTTTTGATTCCGTGTACAAAATCATCCGGCCCAGCGACGGTGCCGAGCGCTGGATGCATGGATTGGGCAAGGTCACCTACGACAGGCAAGGCATGGCCCAGAGCCTGATTGGAACCGTCCAGGACATCACGGAACTCAAAGACGCCCAAAGGGAATTGATCGAAAGCGAACGGCGTTACCGCACGCTGACTGACGGAGCACCCGCGTCGCTACTGGTTCACGACGGCAAACAGATTGTCTATGTCAACACGGCGGCGATCAGGACGCTTGGCGCAAGTTCTGCATCTGAACTGTTGGGGACTGACATGTTCCGCCTGATCCATCCAGCGTTCAGAAGTGCTTCCCGGCGCGGCGCCAGGTTGAGTGTTTCTCAAGCTGACAGTTTGACGATGTCCGAATACAAACTGATCAAGCTCGATGGAAGCACCGCGGTTGTCGAGGTGCAAAGCGTTGCGGTGATGTTCGACGGCAGGCCAGCTGTGCAAGTCATCATGAACGATGTGACCGAGCTCAGGCAGTTTGCGAAGAGGCAGCTCGACGCCATCGAAAATGAACGCAAAAGCATATCGCGCGAAGTTCACGACCAGGTCGGCCAAGCCTTTACCGCCGTCAAATTGCTTGTTCAATCGCTGCCACAGGGTGTCTTGCCGAAGGAACTGGGGCTTGCCATCACCGAGGCGCTGGCAATGGGTATAGCAGCGACGCGCAAGATTACCGCGGAACTTCGACCGCGACTTCTCGATGATCTTGGGCTGGCGGCAGCCCTCAAATATCTGAGCGACCAGATGCTTGGAGTCTTGCAGCTGAGCGTCGAGATCGACGTGGGTGATGAGCAAGTGCTCGACGCGAGTCGGCGCTTGGGACTGTTCCGCATCGCTCAGGAGACGCTGACCAATGTAGTCAAGCATGCGGCGGCCAAACATGTCACGATGAGCGGACGGCGCGGCACCAACAGGTATGTGTTTCGCATGGAGGACGATGGACAAGGGTTCATGCGCAGCAATACGCGCTCCGACGCGATGGGTCTGATCAGCATGCAGGAGCGAGCGCAAGCCATGGGTGGCCA
>JBAXNI010000148.1:0-6189 GCA_037133835.1 Comamonadaceae bacterium
GGGCTGTGAGCGGCATCACAGCGGCCAACAAAGTCTATGACGGCAAGACCAGCGCCACACTGAACACCAGCGCTGCGAGCTTGGCAGGAATCGTCAGTGGCGACAGCGTCACGGTAGCTGGCGGCACCGGAGTCTTTGCAGACAAGAACGTAGGTGTTGGCAAGACCGTGAGCATCAGCGGCCTGAGCCTGGGCGGAGCAGATGCAGGCAACTACACGCTGGGCGCAAGCGCCGCGTCAACAAGCGCAGACATCAGCAAGGCCACGATCAGCGGCGTGAGCGGCATCACCATCAAGGACAAGGTTTACGATGGCACCACACTTGCAACCACAGCCACAGCCGGTGCGAACTTCGCCGGTTTGATCAGTGGTGACCAGGTCACGCTTGGGACGCTGAATGCCGTTTTTGCTGACCGCAACGCAGGCACTGGCAAGACAGTCAACCTGACCAACCTGGTTTTGAGCGGTGCGGATTCAGGCAACTACACACTTGCCGGTACGATTGCGCCGGCGACGGGCAACATAACGGTGCGACCGCTTGCAACATGGACCGCCTCCAGTGGCGGCTCATGGGGTTCCGCCGGCAATTGGGATGCCTTGCCAGATGGTTCCAACGTGCTGGCGGTCTCGATTCCGTCGAATGTTTCAGTGACATATGACTTGCCTGGAAGCACCACACTGCAATCTTTCGGTGGCGCAGGCACTTTGTCCGTGGCCAGTGGCAATTTGTCGATTGCCGGCGGCTTGACGACGCCGCAGTACAGCCAGAGCGGTGGCACACTGAATTTGGGAGGGGCTTTCAACGTCAATGGAAGCTTTAGCCAGACCGCCGGTCAGATATCGACGACCGGCCCGGTCGTCGTCACCCAGAGCAGCGGGAACTTGAATGTCGGCGCCATCACAGCGCCAGCAATCAGTCTGAATGCAACTAGTGGCAGTATCGGCCAAAGCGGGGCGCTTGTTACATCGGGCCTGTTGGCAACACAGTCATCGGGCAGCACGCTGCTGAACAACGCTGGCAATCGCATTGCAGCGTTCAGGGCCAGCAGCTCCGGCGTCGGCGATATTGGTTTAACCAACTTTGGCGTGATGGATGTGCAAGGCATCTCCACGGCTTCGGGGAACATCACCGTTGTGGACACCGGCGGCATCAGCACATCAGGCAAGGTTGTCGCCAATGGCGGCAAGGTCTCCATGACTGCCAACAGCCCGCTGACCATAGGCACCGATGGCGTCACAGCGACCGGCGATATCGCACTCGTGGCTACCAATCTGACCAGTTCCGGCAACATGACGCTCAACGGGCCGCTGGTCTCCAGCGCCGGTGCCGTCAGCATGAACGCTGCCAGCAACTTCGTGCAGAACAGCAGCGTGACGGCGGCAGCGGGTATCGCCGTCAGTGCGGGTGGCACCGTGACGCTGGGGCCATCTGCCACCAGCGTTGGCAACCCGGTGAGCTACACCAGCAGCGGCGCGGCAGTTGCGGCGCCAGTCGGTTCGAAAACCAGTGGTGGTGGGGCTCCCACCGATTTTGTGGTGACCTTCCTGGCCCAGTTTGAAAAGACTGTTGTTGAGCCAGAGCAGGTGACCAAGGTCGTGGTCGCTGATCCACTCAACCCGAGCGAATCCGGCAAAGCAAAGGAAAAGAAGGGCCTGGCAGTCGAGGGCGAAATATGCGCGCGCTAATGTCATCCGGATTGACATGGCGCGCCTGGAGGGCGATTGCAGCGCTATTCTTGCTGGGTGCTTCCGTCATGGTGCAGGCCGAGCCGGTTGGGCAGGTCGAGTTCTCGCGAGGAGTAGGGTTCGCGCAGACACCGGGACAACTTCCACGTACCCTGAGCAAAGGGACTGCGCTGCTTGAAGGCGACCGGCTGACCACCGCTCAGGACTCTGCAGCCATCATCAAACTGGTGGATGGAACCCGCATGACCTTGCGGCCCAACTCGGAAATGATCATGCAGAAGTACCAGTTCAAGGAGGATGCCGAAGACAACGCCATGGTGATGCAGTTGCTGCGCGGCGGCTTTCGGGCGATAACCGGGCTCATATCCAAGGACGCCCCCGACGCCGCCAGGATTGAGACCGCCAATGCCACCGTGGGCATTCACGGCACGGACTTTGATGCGCGCCTGTGTGCGCAGGATTGCAAGGCCGAGTCTGCGAAAGTGTCCGATGCTGCCCGGCCCAACGCCATTCAGGCAAGCGCCAAACTGATATCTGCACTGGGCGACATCAGCGCCATCGACAGTACGGGAACCAAGCGCAAGATGGTGGAGGGCGCCAGTGTGTACCCGGGGGACACGGTGCAGACCGGAGCGGTCACCAAGGGCGTTCTGGTGTTTCGGGATGAGAGCCGTATTACGCTGGGTGCCAACACGCGCTTCAAGGTTGACGCCTTTGTATTTGACGACAAGAACCCCAACGAGGGCCGTTTCTTTGTATCTCTCGTCCGCGGCACAGCGCGCGCACTGACGGGCCTGATCGGCAAGGGCAACAACCGCAACGTCGGTTTTACAACCGACACGGCGACGATAGGGATTCGCGGCACCGGGCTGGACCTTGACTGTGCATCGGAGGGGAGTTGCAGCTTCTTTACCTGGCTCGGAACCATTGTGGTGACGCCCAAGGGGCAGACCGCTCTGCAGACGCTGCAGGCTGGGCAAGGGCTGTTTGTGAGCCGTACCGCAATCCGGCCACTGACCGCGCCAACGCTGGAGCGGCTGCAAAGACCCGATACGGTGCCTGTCAACGTGAAGCAGTTGTTCTCCAGCGGTGGCGTATCAGCCAGCGACGAGGGATTGTTCGTCTATGTGCGCGATGGACACGTCGAAGTGGCTTCCGCGAATGAGACGCTGCAACTTGGACGGGGCGAGACCGGTGTTGCCGCCAACGATGGTCGCAGCGGTCGCCCTCTTGACTTGCCGCTCTTCATCCAGGCGGACCCGATACCCATGCCGAACAGCCCCAACCCCACACTGCTGGGGCTCGTGGCTGAAATCAAGAAGCAGTCGAGTAATCTATGCCGCTGAGAGTGAAATTGCCTATGTCAAGTATGTGTCGGACACGAGCGCAAGGATTGCACCGCCAGGGTGTTGCCAGTGTGTTTTTGCTCCTGGCCCTGCTGATGGGGCATGGGCAGGTTCTGGCGCAAAACCTGATGCCTGAAGCCACGGGCGCGACGACGCGCTTTCCCATCAGGGGTTTTGAGTTGCTGGGGGACAGCCCGCTGTCAAAGGAAGAAGTGACGCGTGTACTGGCGCCCTATATCGGGCCGGAAGCCGATCTGAGCACGCTGCAGAAAGCCACCGCGGCACTCGAGGCCGAACTCAAGGCCAAAGGCTTTGCCTTGTTGCGCGTATCACTGCCGCCGCAAGAGGTGGGAGATAAGGTTACCTTGCAGGTGGTGAAATTTGTGATGGGCAAGATCACGGTCGAGGGGCAATCGCAATACAGCGAGGCCAATATTCGCTCCAGTGTGCCAGAGTTGCGCGAGGGGCAGGCACCGAACTTTCGGGTACTCGCCACGCAGACTGCGATCGCCAACGAAAACCAGGGGAAACAATTGCAGGTTTCGCTCAAGGAATCTGAAGAAGCGGACAGGATCGACGCCAGGTTGATCGTGACTGAATCGAAGCCTTTGCAGTTCTCGACGACCCTGACCAACGCGGGTTCGGAGTCAACCGGACAGGATCGCCTGTCTCTGGTTGCTGCACACGCCAACCTGTTTGATCTGGACCATCAGGCTTCCCTTGCCTATACGACGTCCATCGAACGGATCAAGGACGTCAGGCAGATTGGACTGAATTACCGTATACCCCTTTATCGCCTGGGTGGCGTGCTCGGCCTGTCCTACACCAGCTCCGATGTGGTGGGCAACTTTGGCAGTTTCAATAGCACCGGTGCCGGGCAGACCCTGGGCTTGCTGTACACCCATTTCTTCGAGCCTGATGGCGGTCGACGTACCCATCTGTCAGCAGAAATCGATCAGAAGCTGTTCAACGCCACGCTGGTAAATGGTGAACTGGTGCCTGGCCAAATGGAACGCGGCAGTCGACCGCTTACATTGGGCTACACGGCCCGCGTCGAGAGTGATTCAGCGGTGTGGGGCTACAACACCGATCTGGCGATCAATGTGCCGGGCAATGCGGGCAACAACCTGGCTGCCTATCAAAGTGAGGATGTGCGCATCACCAACGCCAATTGGCGTGCCTTGCGTGGCGGTGCCAACTATCAGTCGTTTCTGCGGTCGGGGTGGATGTGGAATGCCAGGGCTCAGTTCCAGTTCAGCGCGGACGCCCTGATTTCGGGTGAGCAGTTTGGATTGGGCGGCAGCTCGTCGGTGCGTGGTACCGGGGAACGCGCCATTGCCGGTGACAGCGGCCTCTTTGCGAGCCTGGAACTGACCACGCCTGAACTCGCGCCGGGACTGCGGACACTGGGCTTTCTGGACGTCGGCTGGCTGCGCAACAACAATGCGGATGCCAATCCCAACAAGCCCGAAAGCGACCGCCTGATGAGCGTGGGCCTGGGCTTGCGCTATACGTCTGGCAATTACGGGTTGACGCTGGATTGGGGTCGTCTGCTGGTCGGGAGTGTGCTGCCGGTGAGTAACGGATCGAGTTTGCCGCAGACCGGCGATCAAAAATTCCACCTCAGCTTGAGCGCCAGCTTTTGAGTCAGCGGGTCCTGATGAAATTCATACGTCATATCCAGCGACATGCGATTCCGGTCGGCGTGAGCCTGTTGATGACGCTGGTGATGTTGTTGAACTCGCAAGGGATCGGGTGGAAATTCGGTTTTGTGCAGCGCATGGAGAATTACGCATACGACTTGCGTTTGCAATGGACCATGCCTGGCGGTATCGATCCGCGCATCGTGATCGTTGATCTGGATGAGAAAAGCTTGCACGAAGTGGGCAATTGGCCGTGGTCACGCAACAAGCTGGCACAGATGGTCGATCAGTTGTTCGACGTCTACGAGATTGACGTACTTGGTTTTGATGTGGTATTTGCCGAACCGGACGAGAGTTCAGGTCTTCGGCAATTGCAAGCTCTGGCCGACGAGGATTTGCGCGCGGATGTCGGGTTCAAGTCGACGCTGAAACGGATCAGACCGCAACTGGAGTACGACCAACTGTTTGCCAACAGTTTACAGGACCGGCGCGTTGCGTTGGGCTACTATTTTCGAGTCGATGCCCAGGGTAATGAGGGGCTGGGGGCGTTGCCACAGCCCAGTCTGAAAGCGAGCGAGTTTCGCCCGGGAGGGGTGGACGCCATCGTCGCAACGGGTTTTGTGGCCAATCTACCTGACCTGCAGTCAAGCGCACCCATCGGAGGGTTTTTCTCGCACCCGTTGGTGGACGAGGACGGGATCTACAGGCGGGCGCCCTTGCTGCATATGTATAAGGGTCAGTTGTATGAGTCGCTGGCGATGGCAGTGGCTAAATTATCATTGCGCCAGCCCACGATCGAATTGAAGTATTCCTCCAGCGAGGAAAGTGACTACACGCTCGATAGCCTCAAATTGGGGAGGAAATGGGTGCCCTTGGACAGTCATCTCGCGGCGCTGATTCCATTTCACGGTCTTAAAGGCAGCTTTAGATATCTATCTGCAACGGATGTACTGCACGGTAGAGTGGATCCGAAAGTGCTGCATGATGCCATCGTATTGGTCGGGTCCTCGGCCCCGGGCCTGAACGATTTGAGGGCAACCCCGATGCAACAGGTGTACCCGGGTGTGGAGATGCACGCCAACCTGATCGCCGGTATTCTTGATGGCACGATCAGGGAGCGTCCGCCGGTGGCCGAAAAGATTGAATTCGAGGAGTTGATGCTGGTGGGTCTGTTGCTGGCGATTGCGTTGCCGGGACTCAGTCCGTGGAGAGCGATTGGACTATTCTTGGTGGTGTTAGCGAGTGTGGGGGGCATGGACTATTTTTGGTGGGAAGAAAGCAACAATCAGGTCTTGCCACTGGCATCGATACTGATGCTCATAGCAGCGCTCTTTGTCTTCAATATGGCCTACGGCTTCTTCGTTGAAACCCGTAGCAAGCGTTTGTTGGGCGGCTTGTTTGGTCAGTATGTTCCACCGGAACTGGTAGACGAAATGGCCAAGGATCCCGGTGCCTATTCACTGGAGGGGGAAAACCGGGAATTGACTGTGCTGTTTTCTGACGTGCGCGGGTTTA
>JBAXNI010000149.1:0-6114 GCA_037133835.1 Comamonadaceae bacterium
ACATCAGCGTAACCAGGTCAAGCCGGCCTGCAAGTTCCGGCGGCACCGGGTCTTCAAATGTCCGCACCACGGAGTGCAGGTTGGACAGCGAAGCCTTCGTCGCCCGCTCCGCCAGCGCCTGCGCCGACGTGCGACGAACTGCCGGCGCGGCGCTCGGCGTCAGTTCTACAGCCTTCAACTGGGGAGCTGAATTGCCTTCTGGCGCCACGGCAGGACGCGGCGCCACGGCAGGACGCGGCGCCGCGTCCGGTGCGCGCGCCGGTTGGCTTTGCCCGTAGACGGCACCCTCAGGTCCCACTGCCCTAGCCAGCAACTCGGCCGTGTAGCCGCCACCGGTACTCAAATCCAGAGCCGTCATGCCGGGCCTCAGGCCGATGAAGTCGAGCATCTGCGCCGGCTTGCGTCGCAGGTCATTGCTTCGATCAGCGGGGTTTCGATCCGGACTGGCAATAATCTGCGCTATCGCCTGCTGGCTTAATGCCGTTGAAGCGCCAGCCGGCGGAGTCCTTGTGACCATATTTGTGCAGGCGCTCAATGACACGAGCGCAGAGCCCAGAAGTGCAATGAAGAAACACATCTTGCGCTCGTCGTTGCCGGTCTCAAGCTTCATGACTTTTCGTCCTTGCAGGGTTGCGATGATTCAGTGTAGCCAAAAGCCATGCTGCCCGCGCAACCGACGTTTCACGGCGCTGCAACAACCCGATTGCGTCCCTGCTGTTTGGCGGCATAAAGCGCCTTGTCTGCCGCCATGACCAGATCGTAGGAGCTGCGACCTGGAACTGGCAACATACTGGCAACACCGATACTGACCGTCACACAGCCAAATTCGGACAACTCGTGCACCAGAGACAGCGCCTGCAGTGCTGCACAGACCCGCTGCGCCATCAGCACTGCGTTTTCAATCGTGGTCGCCGGTGTAATGAAGACAAACTCTTCGCCGCCGTAGCGCGCTACCAGGTCACCGGTGCGGCCTATGGCATCTGAGAGAACCCTGGCAACCTGGCGCAGACACTCATCACCAGCCGGATGCCCATAGTGGTCGTTGAATTTCTTGAACCAATCGACATCCATCAAACCCAGCGCCAGCGCATGACCGGCGCGCGCGGCCCGCGTCCATTCGTCGGCCAACACGGCGTCAAAGTGGCGGCGATTCGCAATGCCGGTGAGGGCATCTGTGATGCTGATGGCTTCAAGTTTGCGGTTGGCCTCCTGCAATTCCGCAGTCCGCTCGGCGACTCGGCCTTCAAGCAATTTCCCGGAATCCTTGAGTGACTGGACCAGTTCGCCCTGCACCTGCAGCGCCTGCGCCTGTGCAGCAATCTTTTCGCGCCGCATGATGTTGAAGCGATCCGCCAACGCTAGAGAAAGGAGCATCATTTCAATGACCGAACCAACCTGCAGTCCATCGCTGGTGAAAACATTGGTCGGCACCAAGCCCAGATTGCGCAGATGAGACAGCACGTTGGCCAGGAACAGCACAGAAAAGGCTGCAACAAAATAGTAGGCGCTGCGCTGACGTTTGATCGCGCAGACCATGCCCGTCCCCAGAATCAACAAGGAAGTAAGCAGGTTCGTGACAACAAAGAAACGGTTGAATTCCCAGAACCACAGCATCAGGAGAAAGAAAAATGCTGCGCTGGCCGCCATGAGCAACTTGATCCACAGGTCGATGCGCGGCACCACTTGCGCCGTGTTGAGAAGGCGCCGCGTGAAGAGCAATATGGCGGCCGACGCCAGTGCCGCCGGCACGTTGACACCGATCTTGGTCCAGGTTGGTGCAAAGCCCCAGATGAACTCGCCTCCCATGCCAGTAAAGTTTGCCAGCGCCATTGACAGGCAAGTGGCAAATAGCACGTAGATCAGGTAGTTGAGGTCACGCAGTGCGATAAACAGCATCAGGTTGTAGAAGGCAATCGCCAGCACAATACCAAAGTACAGCGCCTGCAAGGCATAGTCGATGGGTTGATGGGAGTGAAATGCCTCGGCCGACCATAGCCTTGCCGGAATGTTCAGCGAGTTGGGGGTCTGGACGCGCAGATACAGTAACTGATCGGCACCGGCCGGCACGAGCAAGGGCAGCGCTATAAAGCGACTGGTGTGTACATGCGGGGAAACGGGTCGCAAATAGCCCGCTTCAATCAACTCGTAACCCTTATCGCCGGGACGGTAGAAATCAACACTGGCCAGCAGCGCATAGGAAATTTCCAGCACACGTTCCAGCGGCTGATCGCTGCTGTTTTTCAAATGCAGACGCAGCCATATGGCTGACTTCGTGTAGGAAAAACCCAGGGCCTCGGTCGGCGCCTGCCCTGTCTTGAAACGCTCGGCAAACTCCGGCTTGGTGACCTCCGTCAGCGTCAAGGCGGCAGTGCTGTCTTCCAGAACCGCAAAGACTCGGTCAGCGAGACCACGCTACGCTCCACCTGCGCAACGTCAAGCACCTTCTCACCAGCAAATGCCTGGCTTGCGAAAACCAGGCCGCAAAGCCAAAGCCCCAGCCAGCAGCTGTATCGATTTTTTTGATTCATGAAATGGCCAGGTGTTGAGCAACTTGACTGCAACTAGGCAGTCAGGTTCGTACCGGCTGTAGACATGACCAGCGCCTCAAATTCCAGCACCGGCAGCGGCCGGGCGAACAGGTAGCCCTGGTAAGTTGGGCAGCCCATGGCGGCCAGGCAGTCGCGTTGCGCTTCGGTCTCCACGCCCTCGGCAATCACCGCAAGTTCCAGACTGCTGCCCAGCGCAATCACCATCCGGGCAATGGCCGCGTCGTTCGGATCTGCAAGAATGTTGCGCACAAAACTCTGGTCGATCTTGAGCTGGTCCAGCGGCAGCCGCTTGAGCACCGACAGCGACGAATACCCGGTACCAAAGTCGTCCAGCGAGAAGCGGATGCCAACGGCCTTGAGGGTATTCATCTTGCTTGCCACATCTTCAACATTGGCTACCAGCACGCTCTCTGTCAGTTCCAGTTTGAGCAAATGCGCTCTGGCACCGGTACGCTTGAGCGTTGCGAGCACCCGATCCACAAAGTCGCCATCCCTGAACTGACGAGCGCTGACGTTGACTGCGATCGTGATTTGCGCAGTTTCGGCCCGCAATGCCCATAGCGCCAACTGTTTGCAGGCGGTCTCCAGCACCCACAGTCCCAAAGGAAGAATCAGTCCGGTCTTCTCCGCTCTGGGGATAAACTCGGCAGGCGATATCCAGCCGCGCACCGGGTGCTGCCAGCGCAGCAGTGCTTCAACGCCAACAATCTGCCTCGCGCCGGCAACCTGGGCCTGGTAGTAAACGCAGAATTGCTCGTTCTGAATTGCATGCCGCAAATCCTCCTCCAGAGCCACGGCACTCACCATGTCGGTCTGCATCTGGTTGTCAAAAAAGCACAGGGTGTTGCGACCAGCGTCCTTCGCCTTGTGCACAGCCAGATCGGCCCGCATCATGGGGCCTTCCACACTCTCTGACTTTTCACCAAACAGGGAGATGCCAATGCTCACTGTGCTGTTGTGCGTCCAGTCGTCAATTTCGTACAACTCCCCGAGTCTGCGCAGGATCTTTTCCGCCACCACCGCAGCCTGGGTCGCTGCCTGCAGCGCGTTCTCGCCCAGTTCTTCCAACACCACGACGAATTCATCGCTGCCAAACCGCGCCACCGTATCGCTATCGCGCACACATTCCTTCAAACGTATGGCAACCTGCTGCAGCAACAAGTCACCATGCTGATGTCCGAGTGAATCGTTCAGCATCTTGAAGTTGTCCAGGTCAACCATCAGCAGGGCGCCGAGGTGCTTTTGCCGAACGCTGCTGAGCAATGCGTGCTGCAATCTGTCCTGCAGCAGCCGTCGATTCGGCAACGCCGTCAAGGTATCAAAGTAGGCGAGGTTCTCGATACGCTGCTCTGCCAGTTTGCGCTGTGTGATGTCCAGCACAGTGCCCAATATGTGAGTCGGCCGACCCTGCTCATCGCACAAGACCTGCCCTTGCGCGAAGATCCAGTGGCGACTCTGGTCCGGCCAGATGATCTGGCATTCAAATTTCAGTTGCCGCGTGCGCAGGGCGACTTCGAAGTTTTGCAGGACCAGCTTGCGATCTTCAGGCGCAATATGGTCGAAGAATATCTTCCGATTCCAGTGTCGTGTTGGCGTCGCGTAGCCAAAGATCTGGTCATGACGCGAGGAGCGCCATGAACTGTCGTCGACGAGATTCAGATCCCAGGCACCCATCTGGCCGGCGTCCAGGGCCAGTTCAAGCCTTTGCCGGTTCTTGTCCAGAATTTCCTGTACCCGCTTGCGTTCCGTGATGTCCTGAATCGTACCTTTGAGAAAGGTCGGCCGTCCATTGGCATCGTAGACAAACCGGCCCAAAGCGTGGACCCAGCATCGCCCGCCATCACTGGGCCGGATGATCTCGTAGTCCATGTCGAACCTGCCATCACCCTCAACCACGCTCTGGTAGTAGTCGAGCATCTTCTGCTCATAACCGGGTGCCATCAACTTGCCCCAGTTTTCAATGTCGGTAACGAAAGAGGAATCGATGCCAAAAATCTCCAGCAGCGTCGGCGAAGCCTGCCAGATGCCGCTCGCGAGGTCGGTGACATAGGAGCCGATTCGAGCGAGCGACTGCGCTTCATTCAACGCACTTTCGCTCTCGCGCAGTTCGACTTCAGCCTGTTTGCGCTGGGTAATGTCGCGCTGGATCGAAATCCAGTGCGTAAACCAGCCGGCGGCATTGGCAATCGGAACAATTTCCAGATCGCTCCAGAATTCCTGGCCGCTCTTGGTGTAATTCAACACCTCCTCGCGAACCGGTTGCCAGTGGCTCAGCGCCTGTCGAATCCGGTCCAGGGCTGCCCGATCGGTTTTGGGGCCTTGCAGCATGCGCGGCGTGTTACCCAGCGCCTCTTCGCGGCTGTAGCCTGTGGTGCGTTCATAGGCGTCATTGACAAAAACGATACGGTTGCCTGGCAGATCGATGGGCTCTGCCTCGGTAATCACGATGACATCGTTCGCACGGGCAATGCACTGCTCGAAAAGCTGGAGCCTCTCCAGCGTCTGCTTGCGCTCGGTAATGTCCTCCACAATGGACCAGATGTAGCGTTGGTCATCGCTTCCGGTAATCAGCACACCCGTCAGCGAGACGGCAACCAGACTGCCGTCCTTGCGGATGTATTCCTTCTCGTAAGGACCATAGCGCCCGGTGCTGATCAAGGTCTCCATTTGCGCCGGTTCCGACGCCAGGTACTTCTCCGGAGTCAGCTTCCAGTAATCAAGCGCCTTCAATTCCTCCGCGCTGTAGCCGCACATCCTGCGAAAAGCCTCGTTGAAATCAATGAAGCGGCCGCTCAGGTCGGCCATGGCAATACCCCGCGACGAGAGTTCGTAGAGTCCGTGCAACTGGTCCTGCTTTTCGCGCAGGCTGGCCTCCGTCCTCTTCTTGGCTGTGATGTCTGAAACCAGGGCGTAAAAGCCCTGTACCTCACCGTTGAAGATGTCCGGAACGTACTGCGCCAGCGCGATGCGAGGCGTCTGGCTGCCGGACACGGGAATGATGCGCTCGAACTGTTGCTCTTCTCCGCGCAGCGCGGCTTCGATATATGGCAGATTGGCGCGGTATCGCTCCTCGCCGATCACGTCACGGATGTGCATTCCCGGCATTGTTGCCGGATCGACGCCGAACCACTGGGCATAGGCCTGGTTGCCAAAGCGGTTGAGCAGGGCACGGTCCCAGTACCCGATCATGGACGGTATCTGCTCGTCTTGCGACTGCAGTTGGTGCTCCAGACGGTCTGCGCCACCTGCGGGGGTCGCAGGCTGGGGCGGCTGGGCTCGCTCACGGGTCATTTATTGCGTCTCCAGGGGAATACTAAGCGTCGTTGGGTCCAATAAGGTTGAGGTGCATGATAGCCCTAGATCTTGGAAATTTATCAAACATTAACAAACATTGCCATTTTTTTGCAATTCTTAATCTGGCGTTTTGATCTTGCTAGACTTCCGGTAATGACCGAACCAGAAAAGCTGCATTCACCGGGTATCAGCCAATACCTGGCGATCAAGGCCGAGTACCCCGATACGCTGCTGCTGTACCGCATGGGGGACTTCTACGAGCTGTTCTTTG
>JBAXNI010000150.1:0-6016 GCA_037133835.1 Comamonadaceae bacterium
AGCGGCTGTACATGCGCAGCAGGTCGCCGGCAAACAGGGCCGATTCGTCGCCGCCCGTGCCGGCACGGATTTCGATAAAAGCGTTACGTGCGTCGTCAGGGTCTTTGGGCAGCAGCATGCGTTGCAACTCGCCCTCGAGCTGGCTGATCTCGGCGCTCGCGCCATCGATTTCTTCCTGTGCCATGCTGGCCATGTCGGCATCATCGCTGGAACTTGCCAGCAAGTCCTGCGCTGCAGCCAGATCGGCTTCGCGCTGTTGGTAACGCGTCCAGCGCGTGGCCACCGAAGCAACCTCGGTGTGTTCGCGCGAGAGCAGCAGGAACTGCTTCATGTCCTTCATGATGTCCTCGCGCGAGAGCAGGAATTCGAGCTCCCCAAGCCGGTCGGCGTAGCGCGCAAGTTGTTGACGGAGAAAAGGTTTCATGGACGATGGGATAGATGCTGTGTGGTGGGTTGACGAGAGGTGAAGTGTTTGTGATCGTCATCCCGGACTCGATCCGGGATCCATGGATTGCGGGTCGGGCCCGCAATGACAAACCAGAGGTCCGCAATGACAAACCAGCAGCCCGCAACGACTAAGCCGTGTTAGCAGATTTTGTATGGGCGCAGCTAACGCTCTTTGCGCAAAAAGAAGTGCTGGATCGCCGAGCTGGCGCGTTCGCGGGCCTGCGTGTCGCCGGCGCGCAATTCGGCCATGGCGCCATGCAACATTTTTTGCGTCAGGCCTTTGGAGAGAGCTTCCATGACAGCCTCCACGTCCTCGCCCTTGGCCAGCAGCTTGCGGGCACGGCTGAGTTCAGCGGCTCGCCACTCATCGGCCTGAGCATGGAGCTGCTGGATCAGGGGCACCGAGCTGCGCTGATCGACCCAGTGCATGAAGCTCTGCACTCCGGCGTCCACTATCGCCTCGGCCTGTGCCACTGCCGCCTGCCGGTTCGCCTGCGCCGTCTGCACCACGCTGGCCAGATCGTCCACCGTGTAGAGGTAAATGTCTTCCAGCGCCTTGACCTCGATCTCGATGTCGCGCGGGACCGCCAGGTCGATCATGAACATGGGGCGGTGCTTGCGTCGCCTCAGGGCCCGCTCGACCGCGCCCAGGCCGATGATTGGCAGGGTGCTGGCGGTGCAACTGATGACAGCGTCAAACTCGTGCAGTCGGTCCGGCAACTCGGCCAGATGCATCACCTCGGCACCGAAGCGGCTGGCCAGCTTCTCACCGCGCTCCAGGGTGCGGTTGGCAATCGCCATGCTCTTGGGATTCTTCGCGGCAAAGTGGGTGGCGCAGAGTTCGATCATCTCGCCGGCACCAACAAACAGCACCTTGACCTGGCCCAGGTCTTCAAACAACTGTCCCGCCAGACGCACACCCGCAGCAGCCATGCTGATCGAATGCGCACCAATCTCGGTCGAGGTGCGTACTTCCTTGGCGACGGCAAAGGAGCGCTGGAACATCTGGCTCAGCGTGGTGCCCAGGGCACCCGCCGACTCGGCGGCACGCACCGCGTCCTTGATTTGCCCCAGGATCTGCGGCTCGCCCAGCACCATGGAATCGAGCCCGCTGGCCACGCGGAAAGCGTGGCGCGCTGCCAGTCCGTCTTCCATCGTGTAGGAGTGGGCGCGCAGCAGGGAAGGAGCGACACCGCCACTGTGCGCCAGCCAGTCCAGCGTGTGCTCCAGTTCGGGTTTGTCGCCGGCGCAGTAAATTTCCGTCCGGTTGCAGGTGGAGATCAGGGCAGCCTCGGGTTGTCGCGAAAGCGCGTTGCGCAGTCCTTGCAACGTGGGTGCCACTTGATCGATGGCGAAGGCAAAACGGCCGCGCAGATCGAGCGGCGCGGTCGTGTGATTAATGCCTAGAGCCCAGACTGCCATGGCCCGATTATAAAATCAGCCACCGATGACGCTCTTCGCTCTCCTGAATCATGTTCTGAATTTCCTGGCACCTGCGCTTTGGCTGGCCTTGTTGCTACCGCTGGCGAGCCGCTGGGCGGTCAGAAGGAAAGTCAAAAGGCCATCGCTTGGGCTGCAGATGGCGGTCAACTTTGCGCTAAGCCTGCTGGTACTGGGTGTTGGCCTGTGGTTCTTTGGTCGTGATGGCAAGATGGCAACTTATGGCGTGATGACTGTGGTCAGCGCGACCGGTCAGTGGTTGATGCTGCGTGGCTGGCGTGCTTAAGCCGTTGGCGAAAACAGATCCACCCGGTCGGTAATGATGCCGTCGGTGCCCAGCTCCGTCAGGCGGTTCACAGTCGGTTCTTCATTCACGGTGTAGCTCAGGCAGCGCAGGCCGGCGGCCTTGGCCTGGGCTACGGTGCCGGCATCCCACAGGCGGTGTTTGCAGACGAGAGCAACGCAGCCGAGCGACAGCGCAGCTTCGAGCCAACCTTTCCACAGGGTATCGAGCAGCAGGGCGCGCGGCAACAGAGGCTCTGCATCGCGCGCTGCCAGCAAGGATTCAGGCCGGAAGGAGGTCAGCAGCGGTGGCACATCGGCGCCCCGCCAGAGCCGGGCAGTGTGCTGCGCCACGGCTTCACCAGTCAGGTGTTCTAGCCCGGGCGTCGGCTTGATTTCAATATCGAGAAAGAAGTTGTTCTGCAGGCAATAGCGCGCGATGTTCTCGAAACTCGGCAGGGGCTCGCCAGCGAAGGCGGCTGAATGCCAGCTACCAGCATCGAGTTGCGACAAGGCGGCCCAAGGGTGGTCACCAGCGATGTTGCTGACGCCTTCTGCGATCTGCGTTGGACCGTTGCTGGTGCGCTCCAGTGTGGCGTCGTGCAGCAGGAAGGGAACACCGTCAGCGCTGAGCTTGACGTCGCATTCGAACATGCGGTAGCCGTGACTGGCACCGATTCGGAACGCAGCCAGTGTGTTCTCTGGTGCCAGCTTGCCGGCGCCGCGGTGCGCAATCCAGCGCGGGTAAGGCCAGTTTTCGCTGGATACCGTGAGCATCAATGGAGCTCTTTGCGTTTGCCAGTAGTGGCATCAAAGTAGTGAATCTTGTTGGCGCGCGGCGTGACGCAGATGGTGCCGCCAACGGCCGGTACAGGGTGTCCCTCCTCGATGCGGACAATCACCATTTCATCGCCGCTGCCGTGCGTCCAGCGACCATACACCAGACGTTCGGCACCCAGCATTTCGACCGTCTCGACGCGCAGCGCCCAACCGGTCTGTGTGATCTCCAGGTGTTCAGGGCGCACACCAGTGATCGTGCCGGGAAGGGCGTCCGGTGCGTTCTTCAGCAGGTTCATCGGGGGTGAGCCGATGAAACTGGCAACAAAGGTGGTGGCAGGGCGAGAGTAGACCTCTTCGGGCGTGCCGAATTGCTCCATGGCACCCAGATTGATGACGATCATGCGCTCGGCCAGCGTCATCGCCTCAACCTGATCGTGCGTCACAAAAAGCGAGGTAATCCCCAACTCGCGGTGCAACTTCTGAATCTCGATGCGGGTCTGCGCGCGCAGCTTGGCGTCCAGATTCGACAGAGGCTCGTCGAACAGAAAGACCTGAGGATGGCGTACGATGGCGCGGCCCATCGCCACGCGCTGGCGTTGCCCGCCCGAGAGTTCGCGTGGCTTGCGCTGCAGAAAGGGGCCGATTTCGAGAATCTTGGCGGCCTTGTCGACGCGGGCCTTGATCTCGTCAACAGGAACTTTGGCTATCTTGAGTCCGTAGGCCATGTTCTCGAACACGCTCATGTGCGGGTATAGCGCGTAGTTCTGGAACACCATGGCGATGTCGCGCTCCGAAGGTTCGAGGTCGTTGACAACTCGGCCACCGATGGAAATTTCGCCCTCTGTTATCTCCTCCAAACCGGCGACCATGCGCAGCAGAGTCGATTTGCCACAACCCGATGGACCGACGATGACAACGAATTCGCCGTCACGAATTTCGGCATTGACGGTGTTGATAACCTGATTGGCACCCTTGCCCTTGCCGTAGCGCTTGACAACGTTTTTTAATGTGATTGAAGCCATTATTTTTCCGTATCCACCAGCCCTTTGACAAACCACTTCTGCATCAGCATGACCACCGTTGCCGGCGGCAGCATGGCCAGCAGCGCGGTTGCCATCACAACATTCCACTCGTTCTGTGAGTCACCTCCTGCCACCATCATCTTGATGCCCACCACGACCGGGTACATGCCCTCGGACGTTGTGGCCAGCAGGGGCCAAAGGTACTGATTCCAGCCGTAAATGAACTGAATCACAAACAGCGCCGCTATCGACGTCTTTGATAGCGGCAGCAGGATATCGATGAAAAAACGCATCGGACTGGCGCCGTCCATGCGGGCAGCTTCGGCCAGTTCGTCAGGCACCGACATGAAAAATTGGCGAAACAGAAACGTCGCCGTTGCCGAGGCGATCAGCGGTATGGTCAAACCGGCGTAGGTGTTGAGCATGCCAAGGTCGGAGACAACCTGGTAAGTCGGGCCAATGCGAACTTCGACCGGCAGCATCAATGTCACAAAAATGGCCCAGAAGAAGAAGTTCTTGAACGGGAAGCGGAAGTAGACAATGGCAAAGGCCGACAGCAGCGAGATCGTGATCTTGCCAAAGGTGATGACCAGCGCTGTGACCAGGCTGACCCACATCATGTGCACCACCGGTGCTCTTGATCCAGCGCCGTAGCCGCCACCCAGCAGCGCCTTGCTGTAGGTCTCCCAAAGGTTGCTGCCCGGCAGCAGGGGCATCGGCGCCTGCACGATTTCCTGCGCCGTGTGCGTTGAGGCGACAAAAGCCAGATAGAGCGGAAAGGCGACCACCAGCACGCCCAGAATCATCACGGCATGCGCAAGAAAGTTCAGAACCGGGTTGCGCTCAACCATGTCAGTAATTTACCTTTTTCTCGACAAAGCGGAACTGCACCACGGTCAGGGCAATCACGATGGTCATCAGTACCACCGACTGTGCCGCGGAGCCGCCCATATCCATGGCCTTGAAGCCGTCGTAGTAAACCTTGTAAACCAGAATCGAAGTGGCCTGCCCGGGCCCGCCGTGCGTCGTGGCGTCCACAATGGCAAAGGTGTCGAAGAAGGCGTACACCATGTTGATGACCAGCAGGAAGAAACTGGTCGGAGACAACAGCGGGAACTGGATGGTCCAGAAGCGCCGCCAGGGCTTGGCGCCATCGATGGCCGCGGCTTCAATCAGTGACTTTGGAATCGACTGCAGACCAGCCAGAAAGAACAGGAAGTTGTAGGAAATCTGCTTCCAGACGGCAGCCATCACGATCAGCGTCATGGCGTGACCCTCGACGAGCAGGTGGTTCCAGTTGATGCCCAATTTCCCCAAACCATAGGACACCACGCCCAGGGAGGGCGAGAACATGAAGATCCACAGCACACCGGCCACCGCCGGCGCCACTGCATACGGAACGATCAGCATGGTCTTGTAGAACATCGCTCCCCTGATGACGTGGTCGGCAAAAATCGCCAGGGTCAGGGACAGGCCGATGCCCAGAACGGCGACCAGCAAGGAGAAGGTTGCGGTGGTTTTGAACGATGCCAGGTAGCTGGCATCATTCCACAGGCGATTGAAGTTTTCCATGCCGACCCACTGGGTCGAGATACCAAATGCGTCCTGTGACTGAAACGACTGCAGCAGTGCCTGGGCTGCCGGCCAGAAAAAGAAAACGCCAATCACGGTCACCTGAGGCGCCAGCAAGAGCCAGGGCAGCCAGGGCGACCGGAATTGGACGCGTTTTTCCACTTACTTATTGGCCTTCTCGAAGCGCTCCAGGTACTCATTGCCGCGCTTCACGATCGCCTGCAGCGCTTCCGTGGGTGACTTCTTGCCGCTCCAGACCTGCTCCAGTTCTTCGTCTTCCACCTGACGCACCTGCACGTAGTTGCCAAGGCGGATGCCGCGGCTCTTGTCGGTTACCTTGCGGATCATCTGCGTCACCGCGATGTCGGTACCCGGTTTCTCTTTGTAGAAACCGGACTTTTCAGTCAACTGGTAAGCCGCCGTGGTGATGGGCAGGTAGCCGGTGCGCTTGTGGCTGGCCGACTGCACTTCGG
>JBAXNI010000151.1:0-5727 GCA_037133835.1 Comamonadaceae bacterium
CAGGACAACGCGCGACCGGTGACGAGCAACAGAAGCGTTGTTGAGGCGAGTGGCGTCAGGTAGCTCAGTAAGCCGATCTGGCGCACATCACCGGTCTTCAGTGCCTTGTCCCAGAGAAAGAAGGCGGCACCTAACGGCCCCAATCCCAAAACCAGCAAAAGCAGCCAGTCCTGTGAGCTCAGACTGACCGAGGGCTCAAGCGCCACATGGCAAAGCAGAGAGCCCAGCCCAGAGAGCAGCCCGAACAGGCCGATCGCGGCCGTGGGGAAACCCCGCCCATTGAGTTCGCCACGCTTTGTCTGCAATGAAAAATTGGCCCAGATGAACGCCGAGGCCAGTGCAAGAAGGTAGCCTGTCGCCGGCTCCCAGGTCATCCTGGCAGGGCGAGCGCCATCCATGTCACCACCGCCCAGAATGGCAAGCGCCGCGCCGCCGAAGCCCAGCATGGCCGCAATCAGATGAACCACGCGCAACTTGACGCCGGACAGATACAAGGGTGACATCACCACAATCAACAGTGGCCAGAGATAGTTGACCAGGTTCACCTCAACCGCTGAGGCCAGACGCAGCCCCATGAAAAGGAAGAAGTGATAGCCGAAAAGCGTGAAAACGCCCAGAGCCAGTGTGCTGGGGCGCACTCTCCAGAGCTGTGGATTCTTCAGGAAGTAGGGCCAGGCCAGGACGCTGCCGCCGCACAGGGCGATACCGGTCAGCAAGAAGGGCGGTACGTGCTTCAGCGCCACTCCCAGTGCAGCAAGCGAGGCCCACAGGCCGATGGCGGCCAGCGCGTAGAGGTTGGCCTTCATCGGCCCATTGCGTGCCCGGCCTGCTGGTCGGCGTGGTAGCTGGAGCGCACCATGGCGCCGACGGCCGCATGTTTGAAGCCCATGGCGTAGGCCTCCGTTTCGAACATCTTGAAGATGTCGGGATGCACGTATCGCTTGACGGTCAGGTGGCTGCTGGAGGGTGCCAGATACTGCCCGATTGTCAGCATTTCAATGCCGTGCGCGCGCATGTCTCGCATCACTGCCAGGATTTCGTCGTCGGTTTCACCCAGACCCACCATCAGGCCGCTCTTGGTTGGCACATCCGGAAACAGGGCTTTGAACTTTTTCAGCAGGTTCAGGGAGAACGGGTAGTCGCTTCCCGGTCGTGCCTCCTTGTACAGGCGAGGTATCGTTTCCAGGTTGTGGTTCATCACGTCAGGCGGTGCGGCTTTCAGAATCTCCAGAGCACGGTCGTCGCGGCCACGGAAGTCCGGCACCAGGATCTCGATCTGCGTTGTGGCTGAGAGTTCGCGTGTTTTGCGTATGCAATCGACAAAGTGCTGGCTGCCACCATCGCGCAAGTCGTCCCGGTCGACGCTGGTGATCACCACGTACTTGAGCTTCAATTGCGCGATGGTTCGTGCCAGATTGTCCGGTTCGTTTGCATCCAACGGATCCGGTCGACCGTGGCCGACATCACAAAACGGGCAGCGCCGCGTGCACTTGTCGCCCATGATCATGAAGGTGGCAGTGCCCTTGCCGAAACACTCGCCGATATTGGGGCAGGACGCCTCCTCGCAGACCGTGACCAACTTGTTGGATCGCAGCACGTCCTTGATTTCGTAAAAACGGGTTGTGGGTGAGCCGGCGCGGACCCGAATCCAGTCCGGCTTTCTCAGCACTTCGCCAGCCTGCACCTTGACCGGAATGCGCGAAAGCTTGGCGCCAGCCTTTTGCTTGATGGTCGGGTCGTAACTGGCTGACGGCGCTACGGAATCGTCTTGGTGTTGGCTCATGGTCGCTCGGGGATATTCAGGGTTCCAACTGGCTTGCAAGCCTTTGACCCAGGATGTCAGCCACTTCTGTCCAGCCGACCTGAACACCGATTGTAGAAAGATCCACAGTCTTCAGCCCGGCGTAACCGCAGGGGTTGATGCGTGAGTAGGGTTCCAGGTTCATCGCCACGTTGAGTGCCAGGCCGTGGTAAGTGCAATTGCGGCTGACCTTGATGCCCAGGGCGGCGATTTTGCCGAGTCCTTCGAAATGGGGGGCATTGATCGCAGCACCCGTCGGCTTGTCATTGCGGACCTGATCCGCAATCCATGGATCCCGGGTCAAGCCCGGGATGACAACTTCCTCGTCCCGGATGACATCCCTTTTCACAGGGCGTTGCGGAAGCAGGGCGTGAGAACCCGGATCGTCCAGCCGAATATAAATTCCCGGCGCTCCGGCCACGCGATGCCCCGTAACACCAAAATGCAGCAGAGTCCGGATGACGGCTTCCTCGATCCGGTAAACGAACTCCTTGATGAAATAGCCGGCACGCTTGAGGTCCATCATGGGATAGGCCACCACCTGACCGGGGCCGTGGTAGGTAACCTGACCGCCGCGGTTGGTCTGGACCACGGGAATCTGTCCCGGGTTGTAAATGTGCTCTGCCTTTCCCGCCAGCCCCTGGGTGTATACCGGCGGATGCTCACAAAGCCAGAGCTGGTCACTGGTCTCGGGTGTGCGCGCAGCCGTGAAACTCTGCATCGCTTCATAAGTTGGCAAGTAGTCGACCCTACCCAAAATAATTGGGGTCAGACTCCAATTATTTTCCGCTGTCATCGTCGCCGGGCTCAGAGCACTACCTTGACCATAGGATGCGTGGATAGCGTGCGATAGAGCTCGTCGAGCTGCTCACGACTGGTCGCAGTCACTGTGATCGTGACACCCAGGTACTTGCCCCCTTTGCTCTCGCGTAACTCGATGGTCGTCGCGTCGAAGCCGGGATCAAACTGTCTGGCAATCATGCTGATGGCATGCACCAGCCCGTCGGACTTGATGCCCAGGACCTTGATCGGGAATTGTGAAGGGTAGTCAATCAGCGATTCGGGTGGCGTTGTCACGAGTTGCTGCCCTGCCGAGCCTGCCTCTTGGCCTCCTGGTAGCCCTCATGGAGCCTGGCGTACACCGGGCCGGGTTGACCGCTGCCAACCCGCTTGCCGTCGATTTGGGTCACGGGAAGCACCTCTTTGGTTGCCGAAGAAAGCAAAACTTCATCAGCACCCAGAACCTCCCGGCGGCTGATGCGGCGCAGCTCAAACGGCACGCCCATGCTGCGACAGATCTCCTCGATCAGACCGTAGCGGATGCCTTCGAGCACCAGGTTGTCTTTCGGTGTGCCCAGTACCTTGCCGTCCTTGATTACCCAGACATTGCAGGCCGCCGCTTCGCTCAGGAAGTCGCCGCGAAACATGATGGTTTCGGCAGCACCGGCATCGAAGCTGATCTGGCGCGCAAAGACCGCGCCCAGCAGGCTGGTGCTCTTGATATGGGCTTTTTCCCATCGGAAATCGTTCGCTGTGACACAGGCGACGCCCTGCTCACGCTGTGCCTGGCTTGGCGGCTTCATCACATTGGTCATGATGAAGACCGTGGGCGTGATGTCGCTTGGCATCACATGGTCGCGCATGGCCACGCCGCGCGTGATCTGGATGTAGATCAGCTGGTCGGTACTTTCTGCCTTGGCACCAGTGGACTCGGCATAGGCAAGAATCAGTTTCTGAATCGTGTCGGCCCACTGCGTGGGCGTCATCGGATTGGCGATGCGCAACTCGGCCAGGCTGCGATCAAGCCGCGCCATGTGATGCTTCAGGCGGAACGGTTCTCCGCCATAGACGGGTACCACTTCGTAGACACCGTCGCCAAAGATGAAGCCACGGTCCATGACGCTGATCTTGGCATCAGGCAGCGTACTGAATTCGCCATTGAGGTAGCAAGGCAGGGGAGGTAGGGTGTGCATGTCCGAATTATGCCGGGACGCCTGCACGCGAATTCCGTCCAACCCTAGTTGATCTGTGTCAACAGAATCGGTCAAAAACCGACGCGCTTCTCCGTATAATGCGAGGCTTTGCTGCGTTTGCCGCGTGTAACCTGCGCGTAATTTGAGATGTCGATAATCACGCCGGTTTCCGGATTCGACTCGGATGAGTCTGAAGAGCTGGCGTACAAGCGGCTCAATGCCGCGGAAGCACAGGCGCTGCGGGAGCGGCAACCTTCGGTTTCGCCCTGGCGGATTGTCGGTTTGCAGGTAGTGGTGGCGCTAATGGTGGCCTTGGCTGCCTGGGGCTTCACGGGAAGAAGAGAGGCGGCTTGGTCCGCCGGGTATGGTGGCTTGGCGGTGATCATTCCCGCCACGTTGTTTGCACGCGGTCTGATGAGTCAGTTTTCGTCGATCAACGCAGCGACCGCCGGCTTTGGGTTTTTTGTCTGGGAAGCGATCAAGATTGCCGTCAGTGTCGGCATGCTGTTTGCGGCCCCGCAGTTGGTTCCAGGTCTGGACTGGTTGGCAATGCTGATTGGCCTGATCGTGACCTTGAAGGTGTATTGGGTGGCGCTGTTGATGCGCCCGAAATCTAAAATCGTTTGAAGAGAAAACAATGTCCGCAGAAGAACACGCACCGTCAGCCAGTGACTACATTGTTCACCACCTGACGCATTGGCAAAACAAAAAGCAGGTTGATATTGTTGATTTCTCTGTATTCAACATTGACTCCCTGTTTTTCTCCATCCTGTTGGGTGTGGTCGGCTGTTTCTTTCTCTGGAAGGCGGCTCGCCGTGCAACCTCCGGCGCGCCGGGGCGGTTTCAGGCGGCTGTTGAAATCCTGATGGAGATGGTCGACGGCCAGGCCAAATCCATCGTCCACAACGCCACCAGCCGCAAGCTGGTCGCCCCCCTGGCGCTTACCGTGTTTGTCTGGATCTTCCTGCTCAACGCGATGGACTTGTTGCCGCTGGACCTGCTGCCCATGGTCTGGGGCTGGATCTACGGTGCCGCCGGGCATGATCCGGAACACGCTTACCTGCGTGTGGTGCCAACCGCCGACCTTTCCATCACCATGGGCTTGTCCGTATCTGTGTTGTTCATTTGTCTGTTCTACAACATCAAGATCAAAGGCATCGGCGGCTGGGCCCATGAGTTGGTGTCCGCACCCTTTGGCACCAGCAAGAACCCTGTGTTCGCCGTCATTCTGGCAGTGGTCAACATTGCCGAACAGCTGATCTCCTTTACCGCCAAGACCGTGTCGCATGGCATGCGGCTCTTTGGCAATATGTATGCAGGTGAGCTGGTCTTCATGCTGATTGCCCTGCTGGGTGGGTCCTGGGCCTTCTCGGCAGCGCCTGGCGATTTGATGCTTTTGTTACTGCACGTGATAGCCGGGTGGGCGTGGGCCGTGTTCCACATCATCATCATCCTGTTGCAGGCCTTCGTGTTCATGATGTTGACCTTGGTTTACATCGGGCAGGCGCATGACGCGCATTAATTTTGGTTTCGTTTTGGTTTGTTTTTCGTTAATTTAGGAGTCAATCATGGAAGTTATTAGTTTTGCTGCTCTGGCTGCTGGTCTGATCATTGGTCTGGGCGCGTTGGGTGCCTGTATCGGTATCGGCATCATGGGCAGCAAGTACCTCGAGGCCGCTGCGCGTCAACCCGAACTCATGGGTGAGCTGCAGACCAAGATGTTCGTGCTGGCCGGTCTGATTGACGCCGCCTTCATTATCGGTACCGGTATCGCCCTGTGGTTTGCCACGGCCAACCCGTTCCTTGCTCAAATCGCCCGTCTGGTCAAGTAAGCACTGCCTGCAACAACTTGTTGAGGGAGAAACACAGTGAACATTAATGGAACTCTGGTAGCTCAAGCTATCGTCTTCGCATTGCTGGTGCTGTTCACGATGAAGTTCGTGTGGCCGCCCA
>JBAXNI010000152.1:0-5727 GCA_037133835.1 Comamonadaceae bacterium
CGAACCCTCCCGAAACTCGGTCTTGTCGAGCCAGACATTGACCAGCACCGCCTTGCCGCTCCTGGCGAGTTCGCGCGCACGCGCCAGGCCGGCCGGCACTTCGGCCATGGTCTTGATGAGGATGCCCTCGGCGCCAAAGCCGGCTGCGACTTCGTGATAGTTGGTGCGCGCCAGCACGGTGGCCACGTCGTCCTTGAGCATCTTGACCTGCTCGCGCGCGATCTGGGTCCAGCCGGCGTCGTTGCCGACCAGTGCGATAACCGGAATGCCGTGGCGCACAAAGCTGTCGAATTCGACCAGACCGTAACCGCAGGCACCATCACCAAAGATGATCCAGACTTCGCTGCCGGGCTTTGCCAGCGCAGCGCCCAGCGCAAAGCCGGAGCCCACACCGAGCGTTCCGAAGGCGCCGGGATCGAGCCAGGTCAGCGGTGCGCGCGGGTGCATGACGTAGGACGCCGTCGCCACAAAATCGCCGCCGTCGGCAACCAGCACGGCGTTTTCACCGGCTTCCTTTTCGAGCATGCGAAAGAGCGCAATCGGGTTCACGAATTCGCCTGGCGCTTGCGCCTGGACATCGATCTCGACCTCGCGCTCGGCATCACGCTTGCGCAGTTGCGCGACCCAGCCATCCAGGCGGGACGCGTTAGCAGCAGCCGGCTGCGGCTGCGCCTGCGCCAGTGCCTGCAGGAACAAGCCCGCATCGCCAATGGCGGCAATATCGGGCTTGCGGTTCAGGCGTGCGTCCTTCGCGCTGCGATTCGCAGCAATGAGCGTCGCATTGCGGCGCACATGCTTGCCGTAGTCAAGGCGAAAGTCGCAGGGCACGCCGGCAAGCAAAACGCAATCGGACTCACGCAGGGCATTGCGACGCTGATGGCGCATTTGCAGCGGATGATCACGTCCGAGCAGGCCGCGCGCCATGCCGGAAAGATAGACCGGAATGCCAAGCCTGGTCACCGCCTCGGCCACACGCTGCGCCTCCTGGGACAGCACCAGCGTCTGGCTGCCGATCACCATCAGGGGCCGCTCGGCTTTGGCCAGTGCAGTCAGCGCTGCCTGCAGACTGGCGTCTGACGCGCGCGGCGCCGGAACGGCACGTACCTGGGGCACCGCATGCTCCTGGCTGCCGGCAAACATCTTCTTCACATGACGGTTCAGATAAAAGCGCAGCAAGCGGTCTGGCACCGAGGTGCCCTTGCCTGCCGCGTCGGCATACCACTGACGGATCGAGACTTCGTCGTACAGAAGGTCAACCGGACATTCGATGAACACGGGTCCGGGCACACCGGCTTGCGCCACGGCGAACGCCTCATCCACCGCTGGACCCAGGTCACTCACGCAAACGATCTTCCTGAACAGTTTGACGTGGGGCTCGACCAGGGGACGTTGGTCGATGTCCTGCAGCGCACCGCGCCCCTGCAAGGCTGTTGGTGCAGCACCACCAATCAGGATCACGGGCGACTGCGCCAGTTGCGCATTCTTCAAGGCCGTGATGGTGTTGCTGATGCCAGGGCCCGCCGTGACTGCAGCTACGCCTGGCAATCCCAGCAGGCGCGCGCTGGCGTCCGCGGCAAAAACAGCGGTTGCTTCGTCGCGCACATCGACGATGCGGATGCCGCGCGCCTTGGATGCGCTCAGGATCGGCGAAATATGACCGCCACAAAGCGTGAAGATGCACGGCACGCCGTGCGCCTGCAGGGCTTGGGCAACGCGGTCGCCGCCGTGTCGTGTCACTGATGGGTTTGACATGAGTATTGTCTTTCTCTCAGGCCCAGTGGACCGAGCCAGTGCTGGCGTACCAGACCTCGATTTGGGGAGCAACCGCGGCCTCGATGCGACTGCGCCGGACCTTCATGGTGGGGGTGAGTGTTCCAGCTTCGATCGACCACGGTTCCGACACCACCACCAGCATGCGCAGGTGTTCGTATTCAGAGAGTTGCCGGTTCACGTCCTTGAGCAGTTGGCTCAGCTGGCTCTGCACGTCGGCACGCACCTGCGGGTCGCCCAGCTTTGGCCGGATGGATTCAGCCAGCACCACCATACCGTAAGCGGACACCTGACCCACCCCCGACACCAGTGAAAGCTCGACCAGCGGATGCGCGTTGAGCAGATTCTCGATAGGCGCTGGCGCTACATATTTGCCCTTGCCGGTCTTGAACAGTTCCTTGGCACGACCGGTGATCTTGAGAAGACCGTCAGCGCGCAGTTCACCCAGATCACCGGTGTGAAAAAAGCCATCCTCGGTGAACGATTCTGCTGTGAGTTCAGGCTGCTTGTAATAGCCATCGAACTGTCCGGGTGACTTGATCAGGACCTCGCCTTCGGGGCTGATGCGCACCTGCACACCCGGCATCGCGACCCCGACATAGCCCGGCTCGTTGAACTTTTCGTTGGAACCGTGCGAGAAGGAATTGTCCTCCGTCATGCCGTAGCCTTCGTACAGTTTCAGACCCAGGCGCCGGTACCAGGCAATCAGATCGGCCGGGATCGGTGCCGAGCCGCTGGCCGCGTTGCGCACCTGATCCAGCCCCAACCCCTTGAGCACCTTCTTTCCGACGATACGGCCGAGTACCGGGATGCTCAGCAGGCGGTCGAGCTTCTTGGGCGGCATCTTGGCAAAGACGCCCTGCTGGAACTTGAGCCAGAGCCTGGGCACCGAGATGAAAATCGTAGGCCGTGCGCGTTGCAAGTCCTGCAAGAAGGTGTCCAGCGTCTCGGCGAAATAGACATGCGCCTCGCCGGCGATAAGGCAGGATGCCTCGACGCAGGAACGCTCATAGCTGTGCGCCAGCGGCAGGTAAGACAGGAGGCGGATCTCGGTGTCACTCCCCAAACGCTCGCGGGTGTAACTGGAGAAGCCCTCGCCGGCGCGGGTGATGGCGCCGAAACTGATCATCGCACCCTTGGGTCGCCCGGTGGAGCCCGACGTGTAGATCAGCATCGCCATGTCTTTGGTATCGCGCTGCGGCCGTCCGCCCAGCGGCTGCGTGCGCGCAACAATCGCGTCCCAGGTTTCGAAGTCGGTCTGCGGTGACAGCGGCAAGGCAATGCAGGAAACACCCTGCGGCACGCCACTGATCTGTTGTGGCCAGGTGTCAAGCTTGCCAACGAACAGCAGTTTGGCTTCGCTGTGCTCCAGCACGTAGCGCACGGTCTCGGCGGTCTCGGTCGGAAAGATCGCGACCGTGGTGTAACCCGCCATCCAGATCGCGAGTTCGGTCATGAAAAAGTGCGCGCAGTTTTTTGACAGCAGGGCGATCCGCGAACCCGACTCGAAGCCGAGACTGCGCAGATGGGCTGCCATGCGCCGGGACTGGTCCAGTGTCTGCGCCCATGTGCAGTCCTTCACAAGGCCCTTGCCAACAGGCTGGGTCAGGAAGACCTTGTCGGCATAGTTGGCCTCGTGGTCGTAAACGTAATCGAGAATCAGCTTCGGCGTTGTCATGGTGTCTCCTGTTTTGCTGCCTGTAATTGATCACGGGTCTTCTGTGCCTCGCGGCGCGCCGCTTGCATGTAGTCTGCGCCAGTTGAAGCATAGAGTATGGCGCGCGACGAGTTGACGACAATCGGTGCCATTGTTTCACCGTCGCGCTCGCGCCAGCCAGCCCGCACTGTCGCGACCGCGTCACCGCCCTGGGCACCGACGCCCGGGATCAACAGCGGCAGGGTTGGCGCGACCAGCCGGACCCGTTCTATTTCGGCCGGGTAGGTGGCACCGACCACCAGCCCAAGCTGGCCGTTCAGATTCCATGGCCCCTGGGCCAGCCGTGCCACGTGCTCATAAAGCAGTGGCGCACCCTCGACGCTGGAGAGACGCTGATTCTGCAGATCGTCGCCACCCGGATTCGAGGTGCGACAGAGCAGGAAAGCGCCCTTGCCATGGTATTTGAGATACGGTTGCACCGAATCAAAACCCATAAACGGTGACAGCGTCACGGCGTCAGCACCGTAACGCTCAAAAGCCTCGATGGCGTACTGCTCAGCGGTGCTGCCAATGTCGCCGCGTTTGGCATCCAGAATGACAGGAACCCGGGGCGCCGCGCGGCGCATATGGGTCATCAATCGTTCGAGTTGCTCTTCGGCGCGATGTGCCGCAAAGTAGGCAATCTGCGGCTTGAAGGCAATCACCAGATCGGCCGTTGCATCGACGATGGCGGCACAAAAATCATAAATCCGGCGTGCGTCGCCACGCAGACCGGCGGGAAACCGGGACGGATCGGGATCGAGCCCAACGCACAGCAGGGAAGTGTTTTCGCGCTCGGCGGCGCACAGCATGTCGCGGAAGTTCATGGATGCATTGTAGGAATATGATCGCCCCTGCCATGCCCATCGCCTCATCCCACCTGCAATCCCATTGGCACCTGCTCACGCGATTGGGAGAAGTGCAGATTCTGCTGCCGGCTGCCTTGCTGGCGATGCTGGTATTGGCGCACCGCGCCGAGACACGCTCGCTGGCCACCATCTGGCTGGGCTTGCTGAGCCTGGCGACACTGCTGACAACGGCAAGCAAGATTGCCTTCATTGGCTGGGGAATTGGCAGCACGTGGCTGGACTTCACCGGCATATCGGGTCATACCATGTTTGCCGCCGGCGTTTATCCCCTGCTGTTGGGTACCCTGACATCACGCCTGCCGCCATGGGTGCAAAAAGCTGCCGTCGCAGTGGGTTTTGCAATGGCCCTGCTGGTCGGCGTGTCGCGCCTGGAGGTTGGTGCTCACTCGGTCTCTGAAGTCGTGGCCGGACTGCTGCTGGGTGGTGCAGCCAGTGCTTGTGCCATAGCCAATGCCGGTTTGCCGAGGTCGCGGATCGGCGCAAGTCTGACGGTGCTGGTTGTGCTGTGGATATTGCTCACACCGGTTCACGTGCCACCTTTGCCAACCCACTCGCTGGTGACACGACTGGCGTTGAGTTTGTCAGGCAGTCCGGTTCCACATACCCGACGTGCCATGCTGCTTGACGCGCAGGGCCACTGATGTACTCAATCGGGAGCCATCGCGTCCCAGGCCTTGAGTACTTCGGCCACGTACATCAATGCCGGCCCACCACCCATATAGACGCAAACGCTGAGCATCTCTTCAAGCTCGGGGCGCGTGCACTGCAGCTTGCGCAAGGCTTTGACATGAAAGCCGATGCAGCCTGAGCAATGCTGCGTGACGCCAATAGCCAGGGCAATCAGTTCCTTGGTTTTGGCGTTAAGGGTTCCATCAGCCATCGAGGCGCGCGCCAATTGTCCGAAGCCCGACATCGCCTCCGACTGGGATTTCCTGAACGGAGCCAGGTTCTGATTGATGTTTTGAATCAAACCGGTGTGATCAAAGGTACTCATTGAGCGAAAAGGTCCTGGCTGGCAAAAAAACTAGCGACACCCCTGCTTCGGGCATCCGTCCGGGCGTTCGTCCGCAGGCAAGGGGCAACGGTTGACTTCGAACGGCGACATGGCCAGCAGGGTAGTCAATCCGCTGGACAAAAGCGTGATGGCCCAAAAGACAAAAAAAGCCACACTGTAAACACCCTGGCGCGACAGCTCAAGAGGATGACCGAACCACTGCAGATCCTGCGGGTCGACCATGCCAAAGACCAGCACTTCAAGAACACCAGCCATCAGGAAGGCCGGCCAGGCAACCCACATCAATCGCTGCGAGAACATAGTTTCAACTCCTTAACGAGGAACCAAGAATACCGACTTTTCTGTCAAGTGTCCTGGCGTATCAAGCGATTCAATCT
>JBAXNI010000153.1:0-5570 GCA_037133835.1 Comamonadaceae bacterium
GCTTCACGATCAAAGGATGCCTGTCGCGCAGCCAGAGCAGGCTCGCGCAGCAGGCCGCCGGTCGCCGGCGTGAAGCCGGGATAGAAAAAATGCTTGCGCAGCCCGACACCCGGTCCGGCCAGCACGGGCGAAGCCAGGCCGTGGCAGCGTTCAACATACATTTCGGCACTCAGGTACTCCAGGTTGATCCAGGCTCCCTGATACCCGGTGGCAAGCGATCTTTGTGCGTATGCGGCAAGGAATCGGGCATCCAGCTCGCAGCCAAAGGCTTCGATCAGCACATCGCCGATGGGTAAACCGGTGGCCTGTGGTGCGCTGTTCCAGTCCATCACAGTCACTCCCGGGCAGCCATCGGGCGCCATCCAGGTCAGCGCGCTCGCGTCGTCCAGCCACAGGCGCACCTGTTCGCCGCGCGAGGCGAGGTCGGCTGCGAGGCGCCAGCAAACCCCAACATCGCCGTAGTTATCGATGACCCGGCAAAAGATGTCCCAATGGTTTGCTGTTTTCACACCAGAGATTGTCCACAATACGGACCTATGTCCGATTTGCCAGATTCCACGCCAGTTCACAACGCCCAATTGCTGAGCGATGTGGCGGGCTTGCCGCCGCTGCCTGGCGTCTATCGCTATTTCGACAGCGATGGCGCTGTGCTGTACGTCGGCAAAGCAATCAATCTGAAGAAGCGGGTAGCCAGCTACTTCCAGAAGAACCACGGCGGCACGCGCATAGGCCACATGGTGAGCAAGATCACCAGGCTTGAGACAACGGTCGTGCGCTCCGAGGCCGAGGCCTTGCTGCTGGAAAACAACCTGATCAAGACGCTCAACCCGAAGTACAACATCCTGTTTCGGGATGACAAGAGTTACCCGTATCTGAAGATCACCGGTGCCGCTGTCTCAGCCAATTTGAGCTCGCAGTTTGCCCGCGTTGCCTATTACCGCGGTGCAGTGGAAAAGAAGCATCGTTACTTCGGCCCCTATCCGAGCGCCTGGGCGGTGAAGGAGGCCATATTGCTGATGCAAAAGGTTTTTCGCCTGCGTACCTGTGAGGATCCGGTTTTCAACAACCGCAGCCGGCCCTGTCTGCTCTACCAGATCAAGCGCTGTTCGGCGCCCTGCGTCGGGCATATTTCGGCGCTCGATTATGCGCAGGACGTGGCCGACGCCGAGCGATTTCTGCGCGGCGATGCGCAGCAGGTGATGCAGGAACTTGAGCAGCGCATGCTGGCGCACGCACATGTGCTGCAGTTTGAGCAGGCAGCCGAACTGCGCAACCAGATTTCGGCACTGTCCAATGTGCTGCACCAGCAGTCGGTCGAAAACGTGTCGGACCGCGATGTGGACATTCTGGCCGTCAAGCTGCAGGGCGGACGCGCCTGCGTGATTCTGGCCATGGTGCGTGGCGGGCGACATCTGGGAGACCGTGCCTATTTTCCGGTGCATGTCGAAGATGCGGCGGGCATTTACGCAGCCGATGTTGACACGGCCAGCGGTGCTCTGTCCGTCGAGGCCCAGGTGCTGCAGGCCTTTGTGGCGCAACACTATCTGCAGGTGCCGGTGCCGCCCTCGCTGGTACTCAGCGTTGCGGTCGATGAGCATCTGATCAAGACCCTGTCGGTGCAGTCTGGTGTCAAGGTCAGCGCCGTGCATCAGCCGCGCGAACAGCGTCGCCTGTGGCTGGAAATGGCGCAGACGAACGCCGCCTTGCAACTGGCGCGACTGCTGTCAGAAGAGGGCTCGCAGCAGGCGCGCACGCGCGCATTGGCAGATGCGCTCGATCTTGCGATGGACGATCTTGACCAACTTCGCGTTGAGTGTTTTGACATTTCACACACCGCTGGCGAGGCAACCCAGGCGTCCTGTGTCGTGTTCCAGAAGCACAAAATGCAAAACGCCGAGTACCGGCGCTTCACCATTGAAGACATCACGCCGGGCGACGATTACGCCGCCATGCGCCAGGTGCTGCTGCGTCGCTACGGAAAACTGGCAGAGGCCTTGCGTGAAACGCAGTCTGGCGGCACCGGCGCCACCGGGCGTTTGCCGGATCTGGTGCTGGTCGATGGTGGCAAGGGACAGGTATCCGTGGCGCGGGAGGTGTTCGAGCAACTGGGCTTGTCGCTGGCGCTGATCGTTGGCGTGGAAAAGGGTGAAGGGCGCAAGGTGGGACTGGAGGAACTGGTCTTTGCCGATGGCCGTGAGAAGGTCTATCTGGGCAAGGACTCGGCTGCGCTGATGCTGGTGGCGCAGATCCGGGACGAGGCGCACCGCTTTGCCATCACCGGCATGCGCGCCAAGCGCGCCAGAGTACGGGTTGACGGTGGCAAGCTCGAGGAAATCGCTGGCGTGGGCCCGAAGCGCAGAGCCCGGTTGCTGCAGCGCTTTGGCGGCGTGCGCGGGGTTGCCATGGCCGGCGTGGAAGATCTGGCGACCGTTGAAGGCATATCACACGAATTGGCCGAGGAAATTTACCGCGCCTTACACTGATTCGCGCGCCCGGCGCACCGTGGTCGTGCCACAATGACGCTGTATGTTTTTCAATACGCCCACGCTCATGACATGGGGTCGCATCGCAGCGATTCCGCTGATTGTTGGCGTCTACTTTGACGATCTGCCGCTGACCATGGCCAGCCGCGACCTGATCGCAACCTGCGTCTTTGTGTTGTCGGCCATCACCGACTGGCTCGACGGCTATCTGGCGCGCAAGCTCAATCAGGTCTCTTCATTCGGCGCTTTTCTTGACCCCGTGGCGGACAAAATACTGGTTTGTGCGAGTGTCCTGGTGCTGGTCCATCTGGGGCGGGCTGACGTCTTTGTCGGGCTCATCATCATTGGCCGGGAGATTGCCATTTCCGCATTGCGTGAGTGGATGGCCCAGATCGGCGCCGCCAAGAGCGTGGCGGTGCACATGGTGGGCAAGCTCAAGACCGTGGTGCAAATGGTCGCCATTCCGTTCCTGCTATTCAACGGCACGCTGTTCGGCGTGATCAATACCCATCTGTGGGGTGCCTGGTTGATCTGGATTGCTGCTGTGATGACGGTCTGGTCAATGGTCTACTACCTGCGCAAGGCACTGCCGGAAATCCGGGCTCGCGTAAAGTGACTGGACGTGATGATTCTGCCCTGATCCGGGCGATGCCGGTGCTGTTCGTGCTGATCTGGAGTACCGGCTTTATTGTCGCGCGCTATGGCATGCCGCATGCCCCGCCGCTGAAATTCCTGTTGCTGCGCTACCTGTTCTCGATCATGTGCTTTTTGCCCTGGATTCTGATCTCGCGCGTCAAGTGGCCAGCCACACGGAGTCAGTGGGTGCATCTGTCTTTCACCGGCGTGCTCATGCACGCCTGCTACCTGGGTGGTGTCTGGGCTGCTGTGAAAGCCGGCATGGGCTCCGGCCTGTCCGCCCTGATTGTCGGTTTTCAGCCGGTGCTCACCGCCCTGTGGCTGTCCGGTACGGGCGGGCGTGTGAGTACGCGGCAGTGGAGCGGCTTGGTTCTCGGTTTTGTCGGTCTGGTGTTGGTGGTATCGCGCAAGTTTGGTCAAGGCGGCGAGGCGAACTGGTTGAATGTGTCGATGGCCGTTGGCGCCCTGTTTGCCATCACGCTGGGCACGCTTTATCAGAAGAGATTCATCAAACCTTGTGACGTGCGCAGTGCCAATGCGGTTCAACTGATGGCGGCTTTTCTCGTGACGCTGCCGCTTGCCTGGCTGGAGACCGAGACCGTGCGCTGGAATGCCGAAATGCTGGGCGCCATGGCCTGGTCGGTACTGGTCCTGACGCTCGGCGGCAGTTCCCTGCTGTACTTGCTGATTCAGCGTGGGGCGGCGGCGTCTGTGACGAGTTTGATGTATCTGGTGCCACCCGTGACGGCCTGTATTGCCTGGCTGCTGTTTGCCGAACCCATCAACACGCTGACCCTTGTCGGCACCATGATGACAGTGATGGGTGTGGCGTTGGTGGTCAGACCCGCAGGCAAGCGCGTGCCAGTGTGACGCTAGTGAACAGTTTCTTGAACAGGATGCAAAAGGATTCGCCATGAGTAGAAAGAGGATTGCAGTCATTGCCGGTGACGGCATCGGCAAGGAAGTCATGCCCGAGGGCATCCGGGTGATGGAGCGCGCTGCCGTCAAGTACGGGATCGACCTGCAGTTTGACCACTTCGATTTTTCCAGTTGGGACTACTACGAGAAGCACGGCAAGATGCTGCCGGACAACTGGAAGGATCTGATCGGTGGCCATGACGCCATCTATTTTGGCGCGGTGGGTTGGCCAGAAAAAATTCTCGATCACGTCTCGCTGTGGGGCTCGCTGCTGCTGTTTCGCCGCGAGTTCGACCAGTACGTCAACCTGCGCCCGGCGCGGCTGATGCCGGGCATCATCGCGCCGGTGGTGCGGCGCGACGGCAGCCGACGCTCGCCAGGTGAGATCGACATGTTCATCGTGCGCGAGAACACCGAGGGCGAGTATTCCAGCATCGGTGGACGCATGTATCCGGGCACCGAGCGTGAAATCGTGATGCAGGAAACCGTGATGTCGCGCGTCGGCATTGACCGCGTGTTGAAGTTTGCCTTTGAACTGGCGCAGTCGCGACCGAAGAAGCATCTGACCAGTGCCACCAAATCCAATGGCATTGCCATCACCATGCCGTATTGGGACGAGCGTGTGGTTGAGATGGCTCAGCACTATCCGGAGGTCACGGTCGACAAGTTCCATATCGATATCCTGACGGCCCACTTTGTGCAGCGCCCCGACTTCTTTGATGTGGTGGTAGCCAGCAATCTGTTTGGCGACATCCTGAGCGACCTCGGTCCGGCCTGCACCGGCACGATTGGCATTGCACCGAGTGCCAACCTGAATCCGCAGCGCAATTTCCCATCGTTGTTTGAGCCGGTCCATGGCTCGGCGCCCGATATTGCGGGCAGGGGTATTGCCAATCCGATTGGACAGATCTGGTGCGGCGCGATGATGCTTGATTTTCTGGGTTACCGATCGGCCCACGACGGCATTCTGAAGGCGATTGAAACGGTGTTGGAGCCGCAAAGCGGCGCGCCGCGCACGCGTGATCTCGGGGGCACGGCTGGTACCGAAGACGTTGGGCGCGCGATTGCTGAGGCACTGTGAGCGGCAAGCCACCGAGGTGCGAAAATTTCATCCACACTGGCGGGAAAAGACGACTAGAATTCGCGTCCGCCCTCCAACACTGCGGGCGCCAGATTTTCGACGAGACAAGTTGATCAACTCTATTTCTATAAGAAGGGTTTTATTGTGAACAAGACTGAACTGATTGAGCACATCGCAACCAAGGCCGATATTTCCAAAGCGGCAGCCAATCGCGCGCTGGAAGCCGTCATCGACGCGGTGAAGACAACATTGAAGAAGGGGAACGATGTTTCTCTGGTTGGTTTTGGCACGTTTGCAGTGACAAAACGTGCCGCTCGCGTGGGACGAAATCCCCGTACTGGCGCTGCGATTAAAATCAAGGCAGCCAAGATTCCCAAGTTTCGTCCGGGCAAGGCCCTGAAGGACGCGTTGAATTGATAGCCGGTTAAGTGGGGTGCTTAGCTCAGTTGGTA
>JBAXNI010000154.1:0-5466 GCA_037133835.1 Comamonadaceae bacterium
GGCCGGCAAGCACGATCAGGGTGATCATGGGCGTCCACTGCCAGACATCGACCAGGACCAGCGACCCAATGACACTGTTCTCGCTCGATACCCAACGGCCCTGCGGCAGCCCGAGCTCGTGCAGAGCGAAATTGAGCAGGCCGATGGTGGGGTCGTAAAAAAGATTGAAGACAATGCCCACGGCCACCGGCGTGGCCACGAGCGGCAGCAGGAGCAGCAGCTTGGCGACACTCCTGCCGACGAAAGCGCGATTCAGAATCAGTGCAATGGCAACGCCCAGCACAACCTCGATCGCCACGGCAAACACCGTGAAAGTGACGGTTCTGCCAAGTGCCTGCAGAAAACGGGGTTCGGAGAAGACGCGCAGGTAACTGGTGAGACCGACAAAGGACGGCTCCATCCCCGAAGTGAGATTCCAGTTGGTAAAGCTCAGGTACAGCGTGTAGAGAATCGGAAACACCATCAGCAATCCGATGAAGACGATGGCCGGAAGCGGAAACAGAATCTGCAAATTCCGTTCGGTAAAGCTTGACTGAGTCATGTCTGGACTTGGAAGTTGTCATCCCGGACTTGATCCGGGATCCAGTGCCACGCATGCACTGGATTGCGGGTCGAGCCCGCAATGACAAACAGCGGGATAACGGTCCTTATGCAATTTCCAACACCCTTATTTGCCGTATTCGCCACTGTCCTGCAGCAGTTCATTGACCCGTTTGACTTTGTCCTGCGCCAACTGATCGAGCTTGGTCGAAGTGCCCTTGGTGTTGATCGACTCGATGACAATTTCGCCGATGAGGTCACGCGCTTCGCCCACGGCACTCATGTAAGGCCGGTCAACCGGTGTACCGTTCCTGGCAGCAAAGGCGCGCGTCTGGATCAGACCGGGATTCATCTTGCTGCGCACTGCCTGGTCCTCCCAAACCGATGAACGTGCCATCGTGATGTTGCCCATCATGCCCTGGATCGCCATTTCCTTGCTCGACGCCCAGTTCAGGAACTTCATGGCAAGGTCTTTCTTCCTGGACTGGCTGGCCACCGAGATGCCCCAGGACGAGACGATGAAAGGCGCGTTCGTCTTGGGTCCGGCAGGGAAGTTGGCAATATCGAAGTTGGCCACGGGGATCTGGGTCTTGGACTGATCGACGATCTGACCGTAGAACACCGAGGCATCGGTCCACATCGCAACCTTGCCGGCCTGGAACAGCGGCATGATGTTCTCCCACGACATGGAGGTCACGCCCTTCGGGCCATAGTTACCAAGCAGTTTGCCGTAAAAGCGTACCGCGTCGATGGCCGGTTTCGAGTTGAAGACGGCCGTGCCGTTCTCCAGATACTGGCCACCGTAGTTGTAGACGTAGCTTGATAGCTGGGTTACCGCTGCCGCGCCCTTGCCGCGCGAAGCAAAGCCGGCAACGTTTTCGGAATTGAGCTTCTGGGCCGCTGCCTCGAGTTCATCGAAATTGGTCGGCACTTTGATACCGGCCTGTTGCAACAGGTCCTTGCGATAGTAGAGCACCTGCCACTCAGTAACCAGTGGAACGATGTAAGGTTGGCCGCCAAAAGAAGCGGCGTTCATGATGTTTTTCGGATAGTCGCTGAAGTCGTAGCCGGTCAGGTTCGCGTACCAACCGTTTTTCGAGAACATCTTGCCTTCCTGCAACGGGCGCGTCATGAAGACGTCCACCGTGGAAGACTTGGTGGCAAATTCGGTCGTGAGCTTTTGCGTCAGCTGGCTTTCCTGCAAGCTTTCGACGTTGACCTTGATGCCAGTGCTCTTCTCGAACTGGGGAATCGACAGCTTGAGCAATTCACCGTAAGGGTGGTTGGCCACCAGCACGCGGATTTCACCCGATTGCGCCATTGCACCCGCGCACAGGCACAGCGAAGCAAGTGCGACCCCGATTTTTGACAGTTTGTACTTCATGAAAACCTCCAAGTTAAAAGAGCTAAGAACCACCCACCCTAAACGATGACGTCTGACGTGTTCTTGTCGAACACGTGCGTGTTGGCCATCTTGAAATCGATCCGGATTGTCTCGCCGACACTGATAGCCTGTTTCGGTACGGCCATGCGCGCCACCAGGGCATGTGTGTCGCAGTTCAAGTGCGCGAAAATCTCGGAGCCGAGCAACTCCACCACCTCGGCCCTGGCGCTGATCGTGCTGCCGACATCCGCGTCGGCTTGATGCAGTGCGATGTCTTCCGGGCGAACGCCGAACACCACCTCCTTGCCGGCGTGGGCAAGCAGATTGGCGCGGAAGGCTTCGGGCATGGCGACGCGAAAGCTGCCACCGTCGACGAATATCTGACCTGCCTCGTTGAGCAGTCGGGCGTCGAAGAAATTCATGGCCGGTGAGCCAATGAAGCCGGCGACGAAACGGTTGACCGGCCGGGCGTAGACCTCCATCGGTGCACCGCTTTGCTGCACCACCCCCTTGTTCATGATGAAGATGCGGTCGGCCATGGTCATGGCCTCGACTTGATCGTGCGTCACATAGATCATGGTTGCACCCAGGCGGCGGTGCAGTTTGCTGATTTCGGCACGCATCGCAACACGCAGTTTGGCGTCGAGGTTAGACAGTGGCTCGTCAAACAGGAACACCTTGGGCTTGCGCACGATGGCGCGGCCTACCGCCACGCGCTGGCGCTGGCCACCGGAGAGCTCTTTGGGCTTTCGTTCCAGCAGTTCACCCAGTCCCAGAATGTCGGCAGCCTCCTGCACGCGGTCGTCGATCTCGGCTTCGGACATCTTGCGAATCTTCAGGCCGAAGCCCATGTTCTCGCGCACGTTCATGTGCGGGTACAGGGCGTAATTCTGGAACACCATGGCGATGTCGCGATCCTTCGGGGCCATGTCATTGACCCGCGTGTCACCAATGTAGATTTCGCCCGAAGTGATTGTTTCCAGGCCGGCAATCATGCGCAATGCGGTCGACTTGCCGCAGCCCGAAGAGCCCACCAGCACAGCAAACTCCTTGTCCTGAATTTCGATCGACAGATCGTTGACGACGGTGACGGATCCGTACCGTTTGACGACGTTTTTCAAAGTGACTTTGGCCAAGTGCGATCACTCCTTGTTCAAGCGGGCTGCAGCTTCAATTCATCAATCCACTGGATTGTCCTGGCGCACAACACAGACGACTCTAACGCACCATCGAGCTGTAGTACACGCTCCTCGCCCAGAGGATCCTCCAGAGTCTCAAACTGGCTTGCCACGAGGCTACTGGGGAATGGATGTCCCCCAGAGCGCGCTTGCACCCTGGCATTCGCAAGTTCCTGCGTGACGCTGAGATGCACGAAGATTAACTGCTGCACCGCTTGACGAAGGCGCGCCCGATAGGGACGCTTGAGCGCAGAACAGGCCAGCACAGCCCCGCCGGGATAACTTTGCAATTCAGCACCGAGACGATCCAGCCACCCTTGCCGGTCCACGTCGTCCAAGGCTACTCCCTGACTCATCTTCTGAATGTTTTCTGCTGGATGAAACTGATCACCTTCAATGAAAGTCAGTTTCAGTGCCTCGGCCAGTTGCCGGGCGAGTGTTGACTTGCCGCATCCAGCGACCCCCATGACGATGATCCACAGCCCCTCCCGACGATGGTCGAATGATGGAGATGGCACGAACGGGTGAACATGAAACATGGATGCTCGCAAAACTGGATAGCGCTATCTTAGCTATGATTATCTGCAATCTTGCTTGGGGTTTACCCGGTATTGTTTGAATTGGTTGATCTACCACAATCAAGATCTTCTAAGGAAATTGGAAAAGGTGCAGGGTCAATGGCAACCTTTTGAACCAATATGTGCGGCTTGTGGTTGACCGGATAGCGTTATCTGATAGGATTCCGCCATGGTCAGCAGAAAACGGGATAAACGGGCTTCGGGGCGGGTCACGCTCGATGACGTGGCCTTGGCCGCAGGTGTGAGTCGCATGACGGTTTCGCGTGCACTGCGTGGGGACCGCAAGGTTGCGCCCGAATTGGTGGAACGTTCCACCCAGGCCGCTGAGCGCCTGGGTTATGTGCCGGACCCGGCGGCTCGCGCTCTGGCATCGAGCAAAAGCTCGCACGTGGCGATACTGATTCCTCTGCTTTCGAACCAGCTATTTGTCGATCTGTTGGAGGGTGTTCAACACACCCTGTTGCCAGCCGGATACCAGACGCTGATGGGCGTGACGCACTATGAAGCATCCGAAGAGGAGCAACTGCTCAAAGGGTTCCTGATGCATCGTCCGGCAGGATTGCTGGTGACGGGGTCGGAGCACTCAGAGTCGACCAGGCAGCTGATTGTCAAGAGCAATATTCCCTGTGTGCATCTGATGGAAACCCTGGCGCAGGATGGAATGTACAGCGTGGGATTTTCCCAGCGCGACGCGGCGCGCGCCATCACGCAGCACCTGATCGACACGGGACGTCGCCGGATCGCCTTTGCGGCGGCACAACTGGATCCGCGCACCCTTCAAAGAGCCCAGGGTTACCGGGATTGCCTCAGGGAGGCGGGCTTGTACGACGCTACGCTCGAGTGGCAGAACCCGGCACCCTCATCGCTGAAGGTCGGAAACACGATGTTCGAGCAGATTCTTTGCATGCGCCCACGCGTTGATGCCATCTTTTTCTGCAATGATGATTTGGCCCAAGGCGGTTTGCTGGCCGCATTGCGCATGGGTATCAAGGTGCCGCGTCAGGTCTCCATCGCCGGCTTTAACGATCTGCCAGGCAGCTCTGAATTCATTCCCAGCCTTACCACGATCAAAACACCGCGTTGGGAAATCGGCGTTCGAGCCGCGAAGATGCTGTTGCAGCTGATGCGCGACGAGCCTGTCACCGAGCCCAATGTGGATTTGGGTTTTGAGTTGCTTGTGCGGCAAAGCACCGCCACCTGATCGATCGGAATTAGCTGATATGCCATCTCAAATAGGACTCATAGGCGTGGGATTGATGGGTGAAAACCTTGCCCTCAACATGGCTGGCAAAGGGTTCGTCGTTTCAGTTTTCGATGCTTCAAAGGGAAAAGTTGAAAGGTTTGTCTCGGGCAGAGCGCAGGGGAAAGCGATTCACGGATGCTCTTCAATGCAGGAACTGATCAGTTCTCTTGAGCTGCCGAGAAGGATCATGTTGATGATTCCCGCCGGCAAGCCGGTTGATGAAATCATCGAAGCACTCATCGCCCTTCTCGATGCGGGAGACATCATCATCGACGGCGGAAACTCCCATTTTTCAGATACATCACGAAGAGCCAGGATGCTTGAAGGCAAGCGTCTGTTGTATGTGGGAGCGGGTGTGTCTGGTGGTGAAGAGGGGGCCTTGTTGGGCCCTTCGATCATGCCTGGAGGCTCCGCTGCGGCTTGGCAAAGTGTCAGACCGATCTTTCAAGCCATTGCCGCAAAGGTCGACGGCCGTGTTGCCTGCTGCGACTGGATCGGAGAAGAGGGATCCGGCCATTTCGTCAAGATGGTTCACAACGGAAT
>JBAXNI010000155.1:0-5374 GCA_037133835.1 Comamonadaceae bacterium
GGCTTCGGAGGCCAATACTCTATCCACTGAGCTACAGCCGCACTTTGGAGGGTGCATTGTAGGGCGTTTCGCGGGCATGATCGCTATAATCGCGGCTCGTTTCAAAGCCCCCACACCAGAGAACACCATGAGCGACATCCACCATGCAGCTGTTGACGATGAGGCCCACACCGGCCCCATCAAGAACCCCAGGCAGTTGCTGCTTGCCGTCGTTTGCGCTTTTGTGATCCCGATCTTCGTCATTGTTTGCATCGTGCAGTATGTGACATCGGGCGACCCATCTGCCAACAGCGCGCTGTACTCTGAAACAGCGGTCATGGCCCGCATTCAAAAGGTTGGGCGGATCGAGTTGGGCGATGGCAGCCACACACTCAAGAGCGGCGAAGACGTCTTCAAGGCGCAATGCACAACCTGCCATAGCGCGGGCCTGTTGGGCGCGCCCAAGTTTGGCGATGCAGCCGCATGGGCGCCGCGCATCAAGGCCGGCTATGAGGCGCTGCTGAACTCTGCCATCAAAGGCAAGAACGCCATGACAGCGCAGGGTGGCGGCGCATTTGACGCCGTGGAAATTGGCCGCGCCGTGGTCTACATGGCCAATGCTGCGGGAGCCAAGTTTGAGGAGCCCAAAGCACCCGCCGCTGCGGCTCCGGCGGCGGCCGCCTCGGCCGTCAAGTAGCCTGGAGTTGCCGGGCCTGCGGACTCGTAATGTAAGCAAAGTGCGCTGGCAGGTCAGCGCACAACATCTCTTGCGGTAGCCAAAGACCCAGCTCAACAGCATTCACAGCCAGGCCCATGTCCATGCTGTGAACGAGGCCGAAACCGTTGTCGGTTTGCAGGTAGAGGCGACCCTGTTCGTCAAGCACGGCCGCTTGCACCTGCCCCGTCTGGCCGATGTGACTGTGCAGCGTCAAATCGGGGTCAAGGTGCCAGATGAGCGGCGTGATTTCGAGCTCCACATAGACCCTCTGCGGACCATTCTGGAAGAACCATTGTCCGCTGGCATCGTGCGTGTAGTTGCGGGCTATGAATTCAATCAGTCTGGCATGTTCAAGTCGGGAGCCCTTGCTCTGCGCCGATCCGCCACAAAATGGCCCCAAAGCCTGAGCGGCGTAATCGCGCAGGTACCAGTTGCCCCGTGCATCCAGGCCCAGCCAGCCATAGCAGTCGGGTACGTTGGGCCACTTGGCGAGGGCCTGTTTGACGATGTCGTCCATGCGCTCAACCCTGCTCGCCGCGCGCTAATGCAGGACGTGCGGCACCGGCATGACTTCCTGCGCCTCCTGATCGGTACCCGGGCTGGCGTGGTGTGCCACCATGCGCCAGCCTTGCGCCGTCTTGTGATAGACGTTGGTGGCGACAACGTAGACCTGGCGCGGGCCTTCGTCGGTCAGCACTTCAATACGCTCGCGCAGATTGTGCACACTGCTCACCAGTGACTCGATCTTGCGCACCGCTTCCGGCCAGGCGCGGATGCTGCCTTTGGAAAACATGGCTTCAAAAGCCGAGCGTATGGCAACCACCCCGATCAGACGGGGCCCGCTCGGATGCACGCAAACAAGGTCGTCTTCGTCGGCCCAGCAAGCCATGAGCTTTTCAAGGTCGGCATTCTGCAGCGCCTCATAAAACGTGGCTTCAATATCGTCGACCGACCCGCCCAGCGTAGCGGCGTGCTTTTTTGTCTTTGGCATGACCCGATTTTGCCTTATGCTACCGTTATGGCTCACACGCTGGAGTTCTTCTTATGACACGCTGGTTATTGATCCTGCTCGGTGCCGCCGCCCTGACGGGTTGCGGCTACAACGATTTTCAACGCCTGGACGAACAGACTACTTCCGCGTGGAGCGAAGTGCTTAACCAGTACCAGCGCCGGGCTGACCTGGTTCCCAACATCGTGGCAACGGTCAAGGGCGAAGCAGCATTCGAACAGGAAACTCTGACCAAAGTGGTGGAAGCACGCGCCAAGGCGACATCGATTCAGGTGACGCCAGAGACGCTGAACAACCCGCAGGCGTTTCAGAAATTCCAGGCCGCGCAGGGTGAGTTGGGGTCGGCACTGAGTCGTTTGATGGTGGTGTCGGAGCGTTACCCCAGCCTGAAGGCGAATGAAGGATTCAGGGATTTACGTGTGCAACTGGAAGGCACCGAAAACCGAGTGACGGTGGCGCGCAACCGCTACATTCAGGCGGTGCAGGCCTACAACGTACTGGCGCGCAGCTTCCCCAGCAATTTGACCGCCATGATGTTCAGCTACCAGCCAAAGCCCAACTTCACAGTGCAAAACGAAGCCGCCATCTCAACATCACCCGTGGTCGATTTCAGCAAGAAATGACGCTGTCAAAGCGCGGGTCGGTTTGCCTGGCCCGGTGGGCCAGAGCCCTGCTTGCCTTTGGCGCCGCGCTGCTGCTCATGCACTCGCAGGTGCACGCTCAGCAGGCGGTACCAACGCTCACCGGCCATGTGATTGACAACTCAACGACCCTCAGCACGGCGCAACGGGGCCAGCTTGAAGACAAGCTCGGCGCTTTTGAGCGTGCCCACGGCGCACAAATCGTTTTTTTGCTGGTGCCAACGACTCAACCGGAAGACATTGCCAGCTACGCCCAGCGCGTGGCCGATAACTGGAAGATTGGTCGCAAAGGCATTGGGGACGGTCTGCTGCTGGTCGTTGCCAAGAGCGACCACAAGGTCCGGATTGAAGTTGCAAAGACGCTGGAAGGTGCGATTCCCGACCTTGCCTCCAAACGCATCATTGATGAAGCGATCACGCCACGGTTCAGGCAAGGCGACTTTGCCGGCGGTCTTGATGCGGCAAGCGATCAGATCATGGCGCTCATCACGGCTGAGGCCTTGCCGGAGCCGACAAACGCGCCTGCGCGCAGAAATGTCAAAGCCGGTTTTGACTGGACGGATCTGGCCATCTTTGCCTTCGTTGTGGTTCCGATGATGGCTGGGGCGATACGCCGGGTCATGGGTGTCAAACTCGGTGCCCTGTTGACCGGCGGTGCTGCCGGAGTGGTCGCGCTGTTCATTACGTCAAGCATCGTGATTGCCTGCCTGGCAGCATTGGCTGCGTTGGTGTTTGCGCTCATTTCAAGTGCGGCGCGTGGTATGTCAGGCGTCCCGTGGGGGCTTGGGCATCACACCGGCTGGGGCGGCGGCGGTGGCAGTTTTGGGTCAGGCTCGGGTGGCGGCTTTAGCTCTGGCGGTGGTGGTGATTTTGGCGGCGGCGGCGCCTCGGGAGACTGGTGATGCTGGGCAACTTCAAACGTCTGGTGAAGCATCTCTGGCTCGACCAGTCTGATACGCACCGTGCCATCAGGCCAGACGCTCTCCAGCGGCTGAGGGAAGCGGTGACGGCGAGCGAACATCGGCATTCGGGTGAGATCCGGATTTTTGTCGAGTCCGGGCTGCCCTTGGCCTATGTGCTGCGCAATGCACCAACCAGCCAGCTGGTCCGCCAGCGTGCATTGGCCCTGTTTAGTGAACTGCGCGTCTGGGACACGGCAGGCAACAATGGTGTGCTGATTTACCTGTTGTTGGCGGAGCGAAAGATTGAAATCGTGGTCGATCGGGGGCTGAACGACCTGGTTGAGGAGCGAATCTGGCAAACCCTGGCAGTGGGCATGAAAGGTGCCTTTGCTGCGGGCCGATTTGAAGAGGGCTTGATGGACGCGCTGGCAGCGGTGTCGTCGCTGCTGGAGCAACATTTTCCGGCGATCAGCGGGCGGCGCAGGCCCAACCAGTTGCCTGATGCACCGGTGCTGCGCTGAGCCTATTTTTTCTGACGGTATTTACGCAGCGCCGCAATCTGGGCTGCCATGACGGCCAGCTCGGATGTGGCTTTGGCCAGATCGATGTCGGTCTTGGCGTTCTTGATGGCTTCCTGAGCCGCTGCCTTGGCCTCGTTGGCCTTCTCGTCGTCAAGGTCCTTGCCGCGGATGGCGGTGTCAGACAGCACGGTGACGCAATGGGGCTGGACTTCGAGGATGCCGCCGGCGACGAAGATGAACTCTTCGCTGCCATCAGCCTGCTCGATGCGCACGGAGCCGGCCTTGATGCGGGTGATCAGGGGCGTGTGGCGCGGGTAGATGCCAAGCTCGCCAGCTTCGCCGGGCAAGGCCACAAAACGCGCCTCGCCCGAGAAGATGGATTCTTCGGCACTGACCACGTCGACGTGGATGGTGTTCATGGTGTTAGACCTTCTTCGCCTTCTCGAAGGCTTCGTCGATGGTGCCAACCATGTAGAAGGCCTGCTCTGGCAAATGATCGCATTCACCAGCGACGATCATCTTGAAGCCGCGAATCGTTTCGGCCAGACTGACGTACTTGCCGGGCGTTCCGGTAAACACTTCAGCGACGTGGAAGGGCTGCGACAGGAAACGCTGGATCTTGCGGGCACGTGCCACGGCCAGCTTGTCTTCAGGTGCCAGCTCGTCCATGCCGAGAATGGCGATGATGTCGCGCAGTTCCTTGTAACGCTGCAGCGTGCCTTGTACGGCGCGGGCGGTTTCATAGTGGTCGGTGCCGACGACCAGCGGATCGAGCTGGCGGCTGGTGGAGTCGAGCGGGTCGACCGCCGGGTAGATACCCAGCGAGGCAATGTCGCGGCTCAGCACCACAGTGGAGTCAAGGTGGGCAAAGGTGGTGGCAGGTGAGGGGTCGGTCAAGTCGTCGGCCGGCACATAAACGGCCTGAATCGAGGTGATGGAGCCGATCTTCGTAGAGGTGATGCGCTCTTGCAGGCGACCCATTTCTTCGGCGAGCGTAGGCTGATAACCCACCGCCGAAGGCATACGACCCAAGAGGGCGGACACTTCAGTGCCGGCCAGGGTGAAACGGTAAATGTTGTCGACGAAGAAGAGCACGTCCTTGCCTTCGTCGCGGAAGGACTCGGCAATGGTCAGACCGGTCAGCGCAACGCGCAGACGATTGCCCGGGGGCTCGTTCATCTGGCCGTAAACCATGGACACTTTGGATTCGCCCAGGCTCTTGCTGTTGACCACGCCCGAGTCCATCATCTCGTGATAGAAGTCATTGCCTTCGCGGGTACGCTCGCCCACACCGGCAAATACCGACAGGCCGCTGTGCGCCTTGGCAATGTTGTTGATCAGTTCCATCATGTTGACGGTCTTGCCGACACCAGCGCCACCGAACAGACCGACCTTGCCGCCCTTGGCGAACGGGCACACCAGGTCAATCACCTTGATGCCGGTTTCCAGCAGCTCCTGTGACGGGCTGAGCTCATCGTAGGTTGGCGCCTTGCGGTGAATTGACATCTGCTTGTCGGCGTTGACCGGACCGCGCTCGTCAATCGGCGTACCCAGCACGTCCATGATGCGCCCCAAAGTGGCCTTGCCCACCGGGATCATGATCG
>JBAXNI010000156.1:0-5343 GCA_037133835.1 Comamonadaceae bacterium
TTCATGGACGGTGAATTTGTGCCGACGATTCGCAACGCCGACGGTGTCATGGTGGCAAATGAAAAATACAAGAGTGTTCCCGGCGCCGTGCTGCGTGAAGGTAATCTGCCGAACAAAGGCGCGCGCGGTTCCAACAGTGGTGTCCACTCTGGCGACGACGTGATCTTGACGGCCGTCGGTCCGGGCGCAGAAAAGGTGCATGGGCAAATGGAGAACACAGACTTGTTCCGGATCATGGCGGAGGCTTTGGCACTGGCACCGCAGCAGCATGGGGCAGCCAAAGCCGACAAGAAGCAGTAATGTCCTTGATCGGTCTTCGGTCCGGCGGATGTCTTCGCCGGACTTTTTTTCTTTCAGCTTTGCTTCTCGGGATGAGTGCAGGTCAAGCCGCGGACAAAATCAGCCTGGATACCCTGCTGAGTTTCGACTCGCTCTACAAGTCGGTCGGCGTGCTGGGTACGCAGTATTCAGAGCGGGCCAAATTGCTCAACGGCAAAGAGGTCCGGATGCGTGGCTACATGGCACCGCCCCTCAAACCCGAGAGCAAGTTCTTCGTCCTGACGCGCGAGCCGGTCGCGGTCTGTCCGTTTTGCTCGTCGGACGCACAGTGGCCGTCGGACATTGTTGTCATCTACCTCGGCTCGGCGCTGGGTCCGTTGAACTTCTCGCAGCGCATTGAAGTTGCAGGCAAACTCGAAATGGGCTCCTGGACCGATCCCGAAACGGGTTTCGTAAGCCAGGTTCGCATCGTCAATGCGGAGGTGCGCAAACTGTGAGCGCCAGGGGGGAACTGCAGGTTCGTGAGCTGATGTTGCGGTTTGCAGGTCAGCAGCGAGCGCTCCTGGACATCGCGAACATTGAACTTCAAGCCGGTAGCAGTCTGGGTGTCAGTGGCATATCGGGTGCTGGCAAGACCACGCTGTTTCATTGCCTGGCAGGGATCGCCAAGCCGACCTCTGGAACTGTCCGCTGGGGTGGTGTCGACATCTGCGCGTTGTCCGGGGATGAACAGGCGCGCTGGCGTCTTCGCAACGTGGGACTCGTATTCCAGGACTTCCATCTGGTGGACGGACTCAGTGCGCTGGACAATGTACTTTTGCCTTCCTATTTTGACCACTGGCAGCCCTCGGCAACACTGCGTGAGCATGCTCGTGAACTGTTGTCGGTGGTAGGTGTTACTGCAATGGACCGGCTTGCCGCCTTGCTGTCGCGTGGCGAACGGCAAAGGGTTGCATTGGCCAGGGCGCTGCTGCTGGAACCGGCCATCGTGATGGCCGATGAACCGACCGCCAGCCTGGACCCTGATCACCGACGACAGATCGGTGACCTGCTGGTCGAAATGGTGCGAAAGCAAGGTGCCACGCTGATTGTAATTTCGCACGAACCGGAACTCTTGAAACGCATGGACCGCTGCCTGTCGCTGCAACACGGATCGCTGCAGCCGAGCGCTGATGTCCCATGATGCGCTTCAATCCCTTGCCCCTGGTTCGAGCGGACCTGCGCCGCAGTCGCCTGTTGGCAGCAGTGACCGTGCTGCTGATCGCCATTTCGGTGGCGACCGGAATCGCAGTGATTTCGCAGGAACGTGCCTTGCGCCAGGGGAGCGCACGCGCTGCCGATGATTTTGACCTCTTGCTTGGCGCTCCCGGCAGCAGCACGCAACTGGTATTGACGGCGGTCTATCTGCGGGCACAAGCAATTCCCCTGCTTGACGCGGATCTGCTGCTGCAAGCCAGTGGCGCGGCCGGCGTCAAATACGCGGCGCCGATTGCCTTCGGCGACAGTTGGCAGGGGCACCCCATCATCGGCACCATCGCCGACTTCGCCAGTCGTGGCGCAACCCTGACGCCAACGCAGGGGCGACTGTTTCAGGCGCGCGGCGAAGCGCTGGTAGGCGCGGGCGTTGACATGGCATTGGGTGCCATCTTCAGTCCGGCGCACGGACTGCACCTTGTGCACGACGATGAAGCGGCAGCGCCGGACGCGGCCCACGAAGCCATCCATTACACGGTCGTGGGACGTCTGCCAGCGCGGCACAATATTTGGGATTCGGCGATTCTGGTTCCGGTGGAAGATGTCTGGCAAGTGCATGGCTTGCCGACCGGGCACGAAACTGGCAGCGCGAAAATTGGTCCACCGTGGCAGGCGAGCCAGCTCGTGGGTGTCCCGGCGATTGCCATCAAACCCGATTCGGTGGCTGCTGCGTACCGCTTGCGTGGCCAGTTCCGCACGGCGCGCAGTCTGGCACTGTTTCCGGCAGAAGTTCTGAACGACCTCTATCTCACGCTGGGGAACGTGCGCGACCTGATGTCTGCCCTTGCCATCATGACCCAGGTGCTGGTTGTCTCGGCAGTGCTGATGGCGCTGCTGGTTGGCTTCCTGGCGCGGCAACGTCAGTTTGCCGTGCTGCGCGCCATCGGTGCGAGCCGCCTCTATGTGTTCAGCGTGGTCTGGATAGAAGTGTTGCTGCTCATCGTCTGCGGAGCTTTGATCGGTTCGACCCTGGGCTGGATCGGAGCCAATGGGCTGTCGCACTGGCTGCAGTCCCAGGTCGGCTTTGCCATGCCGGTGCGGCTGGGCGCAGCAGAAGCGCTGCTGGTGGCCGCGCTGGTGCTGCTAGGTGCCCTGGTGGCGGTGTTGCCCGCCTGGCTGGTGTTCCGGCGGCCGATTGCCCAAGGGCTGGTGTCGGGCTAGTCTACTTCGCTGGGGGACGGCCGGTCTTGACGGCCGGCACGGCCTTGAGCGCCGCCAGATAGGCGCTGTCGGTCATCGCGGCCAGTGCCTTGATGCCAGCGCGCAGCAGTTCGCTCTTCTTTGCCGGGCTGCCGAGCTTGGCGGCGCGTAACTTGAGTATGTCCAGCACGTTGTATTCGGCCTTCGGAACGGTGAAGCTGTCGCGCACCAGCTTTGCTTTCTTTTCCTTGACCGGCTTGGCTGCTTTGGGTTCGGCGATTGCTTTAGCCGCTGGCTTGGCGACCGCTGCGGTCACCGTCTTCACAACAACGGCCTTGACAGCAACAGGTGCCGCTTTCTTGATTGGTGTCCTGGCGCGTGGTGCAGCCTTCTTGACGACTTTCTTCGGTGCCGGCTTCTTTGCAGCTGCCGCAGTTTTGACTGGCGCAGCAAGCCTGGCCGGGGCCACTGTGGCTGCTTTTGCCGAAGCTGCGGAAGGAACTGTTTTTTCTGTGGTGACCATAGCGTGGATTCCTTGAGATTAACGAGGTATACAGTTTATATCGTTAGAGTTGGCAATGTCAATGATCAGCGTGTACCAGATGCCGAGGCAGACTTCAGCAACCGCTCAGAGTCAAAGACCAGGGGATTTTTTGCCAGGCCAGCACCTCTTCGCGCAACAGGTGGGCAGATTGTGGGTAGTTCTGTGCCCATTTGGGTCGGCAACTGAGGGCAAACGTTTTGTCCTGATCGGCTGGGCGTGACAAGTGCAGGCCGCCCAAATCGGGGTCGCGCCGGGCATGGCACAAGATGACGGCGAGCCGCAGCGCCAGCAATTGCTCCATGAACACTTCGTCTTCAAAGTCGATGTCGAGCTTGCGCAACTTGCCGCGGTGACCCAGCACGAGCAGACTCAGGCGGTGCAGCTCCGACAGGGTGAAGCCCATGGCATCCGAATTTTCCAGAATATAGGCGCCATGCTTGTGATAGTCGGCGTGCGAGATGCGGCTGCCAATTTCGTGCAATTGCGCTGCCCAACCCAGTTTGCGCCCAGAGCGTTCATTTTTCAGGGAAGATGCGCTTTGATTGGATTGCAGCTGCGCAAACAAGTGCAGGGCCACTTTGCTGACCTGCATGCCATGGGCAAGGTCGGTACCAAATTTGCCTGCCAGCCGTTGCACGGACCTAGGGCGAACATCGCTCTGGTCAGAACTGCTACCGGCCAGGTTGAACAGCACACCATGACGCAGACCTCCCGTGGCGAGTTGCATTTGATCGATCTGCAGCAGGTCAAAGACCGCTCGCAAAATGCTCAGGCCACCCGCGATGATGATGCGCCTGTCTTCTTTCAGGCCCGGCAGTCGAATGCGATCGGCGCTTTGGGCGCTGATCAGTTTTTCCTGTACCCAGTCAAGTCCAGCGCGGTCGACGGTGCCGCTTGGCCAGCCAGCCGCCACCAGCACGTCACCAACAGCACCGACCGTTCCGGCTGACCCATAGGCCATATCCCAGTCTTCGCGCCTGTAGGCATTGAGGGCTTCATCCAGCAAGGCCTTGGCTGCGATCTCTGCCATTTGAAAAGCATGTTTGGAGAACTGGTTGTCCGGAAAATAGCGCGCTGACCAGGCGATGCTGCCAACCCGATAGGACTCCATCAGTTTGGGCTTCAGCCCCTGCCCAAGGATCAGTTCAGTCGAGCGCCCGCCAATGTCGACCACCAGACGACGATCATTGGTGGCGGGCAGGGCATGGGCCACGCCCTGGTAAATCAGGCGTGCCTCTTCGCGTCCCGAGATCACGTCGATCGGAAATCCGAGTACCTGGTTTGCTTTATCCAGAAATTCATCGCGGTTGCGTGCCTCGCGCAGGGTTTGCGTGGCAACGGCGCGTACCGTGCTGTCGTCGAAGCCGGCCAGACGTTCACCAAAACGGGCCAGGCAATCCCAGCCTCTTTGCATCGCCTCGGGCGTCAGATTGCGTTCTTCATCGAGTCCGCTGCCTTGGCGCACGGTCTCTTTCAAGTACTCCGTGCGGTAAAACTGGTCGTGTTCAATTCGTCCAATTTCGAGGCGAAAGCTGTTCGATCCCAAATCCACAGCCGCCAGGCGTGTTCCATCTTGCATCAGCAATATTTCCCTGTGTCTTTCCGCCTAGCATAGCATCCGGCTTGCGGATGCTGGCAGTCATCGCGCTGGCCAACGCAGTCGTTGGCCAGTGGACGCCCGATTATTTGGCAGGCGGAATCAACACGCTGTCGATGATGTGAATAACGCCGTTGGTCGCCGCAATATCGGCAGTCTGGACCATGGCCTGTTCAATCGTGACAAAGTCGCCCGCTTTGGAAACTGCCACATGGGCGCCGTTCACAGTTTTGGGTGACGAATTCCTGACTTCGGCTGCCATGAGCTTGCCCGGAAGTACATGGAATGTCAGGACATCCTTCAGTTTGTCCGGGTGCTTGGCCAGGTCGTCCATGGTCTTGGCGGGCACGGCCTTGAACGCTTCGTTGCTGGGGGCGAAAACGGTGAAGGGGCCGGCGCCTTGCAGCGTGGCGGTCAGACCAGCCTGGCCGATCAAACCGTTCAGGGTGCTCAGGCTCGGGTTCTTGCTGATGCTGTCGGCCACAGAAACCGGGCCTGGAACAGAGGCGCAACCAGCCAGGGCCAGGGC
>JBAXNI010000157.1:0-5305 GCA_037133835.1 Comamonadaceae bacterium
TCGCCATCTGGCACGCATCAAAGCACCCCGAACTGCGCAAGCCGCTGAGTCTGGGACTGCTTGCGGGTACGCTTGCGTGGACCATGTCCGGTGCACCCGGCATGCTTGGCATGAGCGCTCAGCCAGTGCTGCCAGCGGTCGAATTGAAGACCCTCTCCGGACAAGCAAGTAATTTGGCCGCGCTGTCCCACGGGAAGCCGATGGTGGTCAACCTTTGGGCGACCTGGTGCCCACCATGCAGGCGCGAAATGCCGGTGTTGGCCGAGGCGCAGCAGCGCGAAACCGGAGTGACCTTTGTGTTCGTCAGCCAGGGTGATGACACAGCCAAAGTTCAGCGCTACCTGAGCAGTTCGCAACTGAAACTTGAAAACGTCCTGATTGATGCCGGCAGCGAACTGGGCCGGGCCATCGGATCGACGGCCTTGCCAACCTCGCTGTTTTACGACGCAACCGGCCACTTGGTGGACAGCCACGTCGGCGCACTGTCGACGGCCGCGCTGGCCGACAAACTGGTAGCGCTCCGGCAGATGGAATCGAGTGCGGGCAGGTAGGCAATAGCGCACAGCCGTGCAGATGCCTGCTCAGCCGCCATCGCGAACGACGCGACAGGATGCAATGTCAAAGGACACTGCGCCTATCGTCAGGGCGGTCTGATCCCGCAACCCCGCTGCAAAGTTCACGAAGCGCTCCACATCGGCGAAGTTGCTGGCCAGGCCCAGGGACACACGGATTGCACCGGCACTCTTGCCACCACGGTCCTGCATGACATGCAGGAAGCGCTGCAGGTTGATGTCGACGCCTGCTTCGGCAAGGCCTGCACGCATGTCGTCTTCGTTCAGGTCTTCGGCAGTCTCACCGGCACCCGGGTTGCAAAAGCAGCCAGTGCGCAAGGAGATGTTCTTCTCGGCAGCCATTTCTTCAATGCGTCGATAGTCAACCAGGTGACCTTGCGGGTCATACAAATTCAGTGTGACGGTGCCGCCACGCTCGATCATGTCGGCCGGACCATAGAGACGCACCATCGGCAGGCCATTGCTGTGGCGCAATGCCATTAGCTGCTTGATCAACCAGTCTGTCAGGCAATGGATTCGTGTTTGAATCGTCTCCATGCCAACCTGTTGCAGATGCTTCAGGCCAATTTCCACGGCTGGAATGCTGAGGTAGTTCAGTGTGCCGTCTTCAAAGCCGGCTTCGCCGCTGGAGAGCACATGCATGCGCCCCTGCACCGTCGCAAAGTTGACGGTACCGCCGCCAAACCAGGGGCGGTGCAAGGACTTGAGCGTTTCATTGCGCACCAGCAGGCAGCCCACTCCGGTGGGATAGCCAAACATCTTGTAAAACGACATCACCACAAAGTCAGCTGAGACAGCGCGCAGGTCCAGGCGGTTGCTGGGAACAAACGCAGCGGCATCCAGCAATACATGCCAGCCCGCAGCGCGCGCCGATGCGACCAGCGCCAGTGGATGTTTGACACCCGAAAAATTCGATTGCGCCGGAAACGCCAGCAAGTTGTGGCTCGCGCAATCGGCCTGTGCCAGCATTGCATCCATAGCCGCCATGTCAATGCGAAGCTCTGGGCGCGTCAAAGGCACATAGGCCACACTCGCACCGCCCTTGGTTGCAAATTCGCGGATACCGTTGACCGAATTGTGGTTATCCGTGGTGAGTAACAGGCGCCCGCCCGGGCCAAACGGGTACGACTCGCCCACCAGTTTCAGTGCGGCAGAAGCATTGAGGGTGAAAATGGCCGTGTAATCTGCCGCACCATTGAAGTAATCCAGTACGGCTGCACGTGCTTCCTCGACCCGGCGCGTCATCTTTGTGGAGCTGGGATTCACCGAATGCGGATTGCCAAGTACCTCTTCGTTGAGTAGCTGCACGTGCAGTTGCACTTGTGACGCTGCGTGCAAGCCAGCACCCGTGAAGTCCAGATAGACTTGATCCTGAGCGTCGAGCCTGCCGTAGTCGGACGCGCGCAGCGCATCCAAAGCATGGGTCGTTGCGTAGCCTCGGTAGCTCTCCAGGAAATGATCGTATGGTGTCATGACCTGGGCAGTTCCATGATCTTCATTTGTGAGGTGCAATCTGTGCGATGGCCTTGCAGATCTCAGAGGCGCCGTCGGGACGAACGAGGCGAGCGACTTCCCTGCCGTTGCGGAGAAACACCAAAGTCGGCCAAAGCTTCACTTTGAAGGAACGCCCCAGAGGCTTGCCGCTGCCATCCGCAATTTTGATGTGGGGCAGGTTCGGGTGATCGGCCAGAGCCGAGGCCAAAGGCGCCTGGGCCGCGCGGCAGTATCCACACGAGGGACTGCCAAACTCGAGCACAGCAGGGCCTTGGAGCATGTCAATTTCGGCGCGCGCCGGTTCTGTCGCTGCGTAGACTTCGTTCATTGAATAATTACAGGATGGAGTCGTCGGCCACTATAGCAACTTGCTCCAGGTACCGATGTTGTGAACCTGCCGGTATCCCTTGCTCTGAAGCAACAGCTTTGCCATTCCGCTTCGTGTTCCGCTGGCGCAGCAAAGCACAACCGGGGAAGACTTGGGTATCTCACGGAGCCGGTTCCCCAATTCATTAAGGGGGATATTGATTGTTCCGGGAGCGCTCGCATTGGCAAACTCTCCAGCCGATCTGACGTCGACAAACGTTGCGCCGCATCTCCTGAGTTCTGGAAGCATGGCAATGACTCTTCTTGAATTCCACCACTTGTAAGCGAACCAGAGTCCCAAGGCCAGCAATGGCCAGTACTTTTCAAATAGATCCAAAAAATCCATATGACGTCTTTGCTAGCCGCCGAACCCTTCAGGCATCTGCAGTGCCACCACTTCGCCGCGCGCCGTCGCCACCCCGTTCGCGAAGACAGTGCTTTCAACGACCACCTTGCGACCTTTGATCTCCTTGATGCGGCCACGAATTTCCAGCACACCGTCGATCGGTGTCGGCTTCAAGAAGTCGACATGCAAGGAGCCCGTGACAAAGCGAAACGGTGGCAAGGTGTCCATCTCGCGGCCGCTGGCACGGTACATGGCAGCTGCCGCGGTGCCGGTGCCGTGGCAGTCGATCAGCGAGGCAATCAGGCCGCCATAGGCGAAGCCCGGTATCGCCGTATGGTAGGGCTCGGGGGTGAAATGCGTCACGGTTTCCTCGCCATCCCAATAGGTTTTGATTCGATGTCCGTGGATATTGTTGGAGCCGCAGCCATAGCAGTGCGAAACGTTTTCCGGGTAGTAGTCTTGAAAGGCCTTCATGGTTTCTCCAGGTTCAGGTTTTACCCGATTTGACACGATGCGCCACATAGCGCGTCAGGTAGGCGGAGCCTTGATGTCCGCTTCCTTCGTCCAGATGAGCCTCGCCTTCCCAGGCCAGAACTTCATCCAGGACCACTTCCGGTTCAGACGCAAAGTCAGAACGGAGCATCTCCGCCGTGTAGAGCATGGCTTCGCTTTTTGGCCCGCCACTGCCGTACCTCAGCTGCTGAGGATGAAACGCTTCGAGGATCAGCCAGCCGCCCGGGCGCAGTGCTGAAATGAGTCGCTGATGCGCCGTGCGGCGCCAACTTGCTGGCAGATGCACATAGGTCAGGACAACGGCATCGAAACTGGCAGGTGCGGGAGCCCAATTTTCAAGATCAGCGTGAATGACCGCAACTGTGACCCTGCTTTCTGACGCGAGACGCACGGCCTTGTCCAGACCTACTCTGGAATTGTCCACGGCCGTGATGTGATGCCCGCGCTGCGCCAGCCACACACTGTTGCGGCCTTCGCCGTCCCCGGGCAACAAGACCTCGCTACCCGGATGCAGGTGAGCAGCCTGATTGCGCAGAAACCAGTTGGCCTGTGTGCCGTACTTGAAGTCCGGCGCGGAATATTGTTGATCCCAGAAGTTCATAGCTCTTGATTTACTTTATATATAAGTATATACTGATATGTATCGATTGACGGGATTTCCTAATGTTCAAGCCACACATCCTTGCTACGCTGTTTCTGCCTTTTGCAGTTGTTGCCCAGGCACAGGTGATCAACATCGACAACGCAGAACTGGCTCGGCTCAGTGCGAGCGGCGCTGCGGTCATCGACATCCGGACCGCCCCTGAGTGGAAAGAAACTGGCGTCATTGCCGGAAGCAAATTGATGACTTTCTTTGATGAGAAAGGCCAATCCGATCCAGCCCACTGGCTCAAGCAATTGAAGTCGCTCACCAAGCCAGGACAGGATGTCGTCCTGATTTGCCGCAGCGGCAATCGGTCACGGACGGTGGCGCAGTTCATGTGGCAACAAGCTGGATACAAAACCGTCTACAACGTGACTTCTGGCATCAATGTCTGGTCCAGAGAAGGCAGACCGGTTGTGCCATCAAACTCGCCCCTTGTCACATGTGCAGCCGGTACCGGTTGTTGAACCCATGACTGCGGCGTATTCGTCAATCGAGTAAATCATGAGTCATCAATCATTCATTCGCATTTTCGCCGTTCTTTTTTTGTCCGTCATGGCGCTGCTGGCTCTGCCTGCGCGAGCCCAGGACGAGGCTCCGGATGCTTTGATCAAACGACTCTCGGCAGACGTGCTCGACAGCATCAAGGCCGATCCAGCGCTGCGAACGGGTGATCTGACACGGATCATCGCACTGGTCGACACCAAACTCATGCCGAACGTGAACTTCAAGCGCATGACAGCCTCTGCAGTCGGGCCGGCATGGCGACAAGTCGGCCCGGAACAGCAAAAACGTTTGCAAGAGGAGTTCAAGATCTTGCTGGTTCGCACCTATGCCGGCGCCTTGGCTCAGGTCAATGACCTGACTCCCACGGTGAAACCTCTGCGAGCCTCTGCAGACGACAAAGAGGTCATAGTGCGGACCGAAATCAAGGGTCGTGGTGATCCGGTTCAACTCGATTACCGAATGGAAAAGACACCGGGTGAGGGCGCAGGCTGGAAGATCTACAACCTCAATGTCATGGGTGTCTGGCTGGTAGAAACCTATCGCAGTCAGTTCGCCCAGGAAATCAATGCCAAGGGCGTTGACGGCTTGATCGCAGCATTGACCGAGCGCAACAAGAGCAATTCAAGAAAGAGTTGAAAGCGCCAGACACCAATCTGCCCAGGCACGTGCCTTGTCCTGTGGTGTGCGCAGCAGGTAGGCCGGTGGATAACTGATGATCACTGCAATGCCATGGTACCTGTAGACCTGACCACGAAGTTTGCCCAGCGGAATGGTGGCTACATCAGGCACGCTGCCCTGCAGCAGGGCCTGTGCCGCAAAGCGGCCCAGCGCCAGAATGACTTTGGGCTGCACCAGCGCCACTTC
>JBAXNI010000158.1:0-5288 GCA_037133835.1 Comamonadaceae bacterium
GTGGAAACCTGACCCGAAATGTAAATGGCGTCGGTCGCACCGATGTGCCACGAATAATGGTTCATCACACCGACTGCCTGAAACGGCTTCCAAGTCGTGAGATCCGTTCCAGTCACGTCGGCTTTGAACGACACACCGCCGATTTTCAGGGAAGTGATGTAACCGACCGGGGCCTGCTTGTCCTTCTTCGGGTTGAACCCTTGGTACACGTCCAGCGCGCGTGCAAACTGCTGCGCGAATACCGGCAAGGGTGCGAGTGCACCGCATGCAAGAACCACTGCGCCCACCAGCGCACCGTTGACAAGACTTCTGCGAGTAGTGTTTACCATGATCGATTTCCTTGTTTGGCGCTATGGAGGATGCTGGAACGTGACCGCGCACGAATCAGGTTTGCTCCAAGACTCAATTGATATTAGCAAATTCATTGCAAGTTGCAAGCCTGCGGAATTGGCCCTGTTACAAAAAAGTGGACTTAACTGCCAGCCGTGGGGTCCATGCCGGTACCAACCCAGGCTTGAACTTCGATCTCAACCAGGGCACCCTTGTAAAGCACTGCCTGAACCGTAGAGCGCGCCGGCAATCCGGCGGCGAAGTGCTTGCTGTATTCGGCGTTGAAGGCTGCGAAGTTGTTCAGGTCGGACAGCCAGACGGTGGCGCGTACCACGTCGGTCATGCTGGAACCTGCCTCCGAGAGCGTCAGGGCAATGCGTTCCAGCACGATTCGGGTTTGCTCCTGAACGTCGGCACCGACGATGTTGGCCTGGGCGTCCATCGGTAGTACGCCCGAGAGGAACAGAAAGCCACCAGCCTTGATGGCTTTGGAAAATGGTGCCGGCAGCGGTGTTGGGTAGCGTGTGATGGTGGTCATGGTGTTTCCTTTGGTTGGGAAGGGGTGCGGGTCAGGACCTGGCCGCTGCGGGCGCCGCTGTGCGCGCCGTTGCGCCAGGCCACGACGCCGTTGACGATCACGGTGTCGATACCGGCGGCGGCCTGGATCGGCGCTGCGTAGCTGGCAGTGTCGCGGATGCTGGCGGCGTCGAACACCACGATGTCGGCGGCGTGACCCACCTTCAGCGTGCTGCGGCCCGCCAGCCCGAAGTTGCGCGCTGTCAGACCCGTCATTTTCCAGACGGCCGTTTCCAGCGGGAACAAACCGACATCGCGGCTGTAATGCCCGAGCACGCGCGGGAAGGTGCCCCAAAGGCGCGGGTGCGGGCTCTCGCCTACAGGGATGCCGTCAGAGCCGATCATGGTTTCGTCAAATGCAAGGATGCGCTGCACGTCGTTCTCATCCATCAGAAAGTAGATCGCGCTGCCGGGTTGCAGGCGCCGCGCTGCCTCGTCCTTGGCGACGCCCCATTCTTTGGCAATGTCGTCGAGGTCGCGCCCGGCACACTCCGGGTGTGGTGTACTCGACGCGATCAGCACACGGCCATCGAGCATGCCGCGGTCGGTGCGAATCATGGTCGAACCCGCCGTGTAGGGGTAGCAGTCGAGCGAGACGCACTGATGGCGCATGGCCTCCTGGATGAAGGGCAGCGTGACGGCAGAGCAACCGAAGTTCGCCGTATTCTGCACCTTGTGGTGCGAGACCACGACCGGAATGCCAAGCTCGCGACCGATTCGAAAAGTTTCTTCCAGCGACTCCATGACCTTGTCGGCCTCGTCGCGCATGTGCGTCACGTACAAGCCGCGCTGCGCCGTCAGCGGTCGGCCCACTTCGATGATTTCTTCGGTCGTGGCTTTCACTGAGGGCGGATAGAAGGTGCCGGTGGACATACCGATGGCGCCGGCATCGAGTGCTTCCTGCACCATGGCCTGCATCGCACCAATTTCGCTGGCCGTGGCTTCGCGGTCCAGCGAGTCCATGGCCATGACGCGCAGTGTCGAGTGACCGACCATGGCAGCCACGTTGACCGTCGAGGGTGTTTCGCGCAGGGCGGCAAGGTAGTCAGAGAAATGGCGAAAGCGCTTTCCGCCGGGTGCGTCCAGCAGGTTCAGCGGCATCGGCAATTCCATATTGCTGCGTAGCGGCGCGGCGCTGATGCCGCAGTTGCCGGCGATCACCGTAGTGACCCCTTGCGAGATCTTGAAGCTCATGTCTGCCTGCGCCAGCACCGCCAGATCGTCGTGTGTGTGCGCGTCGATGAAACCGGGCGCCACGATGCGGCCGCTGGCATCCATCACCTCGTCGGCGCTGCAACCCTCAAGATCCCCGATGGCGGCAATGCGCCCGTCGATGATGCCCAGGTCGGCATGGAAGCGCGGCGCTTTGGTGCCATCGATCACGGTGCCGCCGCGAATCAGGATGTCGTAGTGCACGGGTCTGGTCATGAGGATTCCTTTCAGCGCAGATGGCAGGCCACCCATTGGCCGCCTTGATCGTTGGTGCCGCGCTGCGTGAGCAGCGGGCGTTGTTCCTTGCAGATGGCTTGTGCCAGCGGGCAGCGGGTGTGGAAGCGGCAGCCCGGTGGCGGGTTCGCCGGGCTGGGCAGGTCGCCCTGCAGCAGGATGCGCTCTCGCGTGACGCGGGGATCCGGCACTGGGACGGCGGCCAGCAGGCTCTCGGTATAAGGGTGGCGAGCAGAGTTGAAGAGCGTGTCACGGTCAGCTACTTCGACAATGTGGCCCAGGTACATCACGGCGACGCGGTGGCTGATGTGGCGCACGACCGCCAGATCGTGCGCGACGAACAGGTAGGCCAGGCCGAATTCGGCCTGCAGGTCGGTCAGCAGATTGACGACCTGCGCCTGCACCGAGACGTCGAGCGCCGATACCGGCTCATCGCAGACGATGAGCTTGGGCTCCAGCGCCAGCGCCCGCGCAATGCCCAGGCGCTGGCGCTGCCCGCCAGAGAACTCATGCGGGTATTTCTTCGCCGCCTCGCTGCGCAGGCCGACCTTGGAAAACAGCCAATGCACACGCTCCTGTCGTTGCGCTGCGTTCGATGCGCCAAAATTGCGCAGCGGCTCGGCCACGATCTCGCCCGCTGTCAGGCGCGGACTCAAGGAGGCATAGGGATCCTGAAAGATGATCTGCATGTGGCGCCGGCGCAACCGCATTTGGCTGGCATTCAGCGTCAGCAGTTCTTCGCCCTCGAGCTTCACTGAGCCCGAGGTCGGCTCGATCAGGCGGAGCACGGATTTGGCGGTGGTGGTTTTGCCGCAGCCAGATTCGCCGACCAGGGAGAGCGTCTCCCCGCGCGCCAGCGTGAAGGAAACACCGTCCACCGCCTGGATTGGAGGCTTGGCAGGACTGAACCATTGCCTGGGCGAGACGAAGTGCTTGCGCAAATCGTTTACTTCCAGCAGCAATGGGGCGCTCATGCCGCAACCTCGATTTGACTGATGCGACCTTCTTCGACAGCAAAGCAGGCCACCATGTGATCCTCGCCCTGGCTCGTCAGCGCCGGGCTTTCAACAACGCAACGCTGCTGCGCGTACTGGCAGCGAGCCGCAAAGGCGCAGCCGCGTCCCAGTTCGTGCGGTGAGGGCACCATGCCGGGGATCTCCACCAGGCGCTTGAGCTGGCTGTTCATGGCCGGCATCGAAGCCATCAGGGCGCGTGTGTAGGGATGCAGCGGCCGGCTGAAGAGGTCCAGCACGCTGCTTTCCTCGACCTTGCGCCCGGCGTACATCACAACCACACGGTCACAGCTCTCAGCCACCACGCCGAGGTCGTGCGTGATCAGCATGACACCCATGCCGAGCTCCTTCTGCAGGCGCTTGATCAGGTCCAGGATCTGTGCCTGAATCGTCACGTCCAGCGCCGTGGTCGGTTCATCCGCAATCAGCAACTCCGGGTTGCAGGCCAGGGCCAGCGCAATCATCACGCGCTGGCGCATGCCACCCGAGAGCTGGTGCGGGTACTCGCGGGCGCGCCGCTCGGGCTCGGGGATCTGCACCAGTCGCAGCATTTCGACGGCGCGCTGCATCGCCTGGGCGCGGTTCGTATCCTGGTGCACCAGCACAGTCTCGGCAATCTGACGGCCAACCGTAAGCACCGGGTTCAGCGAGGTCATGGGCTCCTGGAAGATCATCGAAATGCGGTTGCCGCGAATCTGGCGCATCTCGCGTTCACTCAAAGCCAGCAGATTCGTGCCACGGTAACGGATGGCACCCAGATGGCGCGCCGGCGGGGTCGGCAGCAGACGCAGGATGGACAGCGCGGTGACACTCTTGCCACAGCCCGATTCGCCAACCACGCCCAGGGTCTGTCCGGCCTGCACCGTGAAGGAAACACCATCGACGGCGCGCACCGTGCCGCTCAGGGTGTCGAACCAGGTTCGCAGCGAATCAATTTCGAGCAGCGGCGCTGACGCATTGGAGTTGCTGCTCATAGTTGTCGCGCCAGTCGCGGGTCCAGCACGTCGCGCAGACCATCGCCCACCATGTTGATGGCCAGCACGGTGGCCGCCAGCAACAGGCCGGGGTAGAGGATGATGTGAAAGGCCACCGCCACAAAATTGCGGCCTTCGGCCATCATGTTGCCCCAGCTCGGCGTCTGTGCCGGCACGCCAACACCCAGGAAGGACAGCGAAGCCTCGATCAATACCGCCGAGGCTGCGACAAAAGTCGCCTGCACGATCAGCGGTGCCACCATATTGGGCAGCACGTGGCGCCACAGAATGACAGGCAGGCGCGTGCCCACCGCATGCGCTGCCTCCACATACAACTGCTCGCGCAAGGTCAGCGAGAGCGAGCGCACCAGACGCACCACGCGCGGGATCTCCGGTACCGTGATGGCCACGATCACTGTGCCCAGGCTGGCGCGCGTGACGGCCATCAGGGCGATCGCCAGCAGGATTCCGGGAATCGCCATCAAGCCGTCCATGACCCGCATCACCGGTCCATCGGCCCAGCGCACGAAGCCCGCCACTAGACCCAGCAGCACGCCGCCCAGTGTGGCCAGCACGGCAACCGACAGGCCGACGATCATGGAAACGCGACCGCCCCAGACGGCGCGACTGAAGACATCGCGGCCGAGCGCGTCGGTGCCGAAATAGTGCTCGATCGAAGCGCCCTGCATGCGTGTGAGGGGATCGATGTCCTGCGGGTCGTGCGTGGCAATCCAGGGCGCTGCCAGCGTGATAAGGGCCACCACGAGCAGCAGCAGGGCGCCCAGAATCAGCGTCGGGTTCTTGCGCAGCCAGCGCCAGCGCGAGACGACGAAAGGCAATTCGTCCGGTGCAGCAGGAAGGGTCAGGGGGCTGGACATGGTCAGTACTGGATACGCGGGTCGAACAGGCGGTAGCTCAGATCGATCAGCAGGTTGATCAGCACATAGAC
>JBAXNI010000159.1:0-5254 GCA_037133835.1 Comamonadaceae bacterium
TGTCATCACGAACACGTCAGCTGTCATCCCGGACACGTCAGCCGTCATCCCGGACACGTCAGCCGTCATCCCGGACCTGATCCGGGATCCAGTGCTGCGGCACCGCTGGATTGCGGATCAAGTCCGCAATGACCAACGGGGACCGCAATAGCAAGCGAGTCCGCCGTAGCAAGCGAGTCCGCAATGACAAGTCCGGCTATAATCCTGCGTTCTACGCGACAAGTACGTCGGGCTTTGAATTGCGCAATGGTTTGCACAAGGGCCCGCCGCGGCTGCTGCAACTGATGGAGAAATCATGAAGGCTGGCATTCACCCCAATTACCGCGAAATTTGTTTCATGGACTTGTCCAATGGTTTCAAATTCGTGACCCGCTCCTGCGCCAGTGCCAAGGAGATGATCAAGATGGAAGACGGACGCGAACTTCCTCTCTACAAGCTCGACACGTCCAGCGAATCGCACCCCTTCTACACCGGCACACAGAAGTCTGTTGATAACATGGGTGGCCGCGTCGAACGTTTCCGCAACCGCTTCGGCAAGACCGCCGCCAAATAAGCAGGCGAGCGTTTCTTGTCAAAAAGGCAGCCCGGATAGCCGCGCTGCCTTTTTTTTATGAATCAACCCACGCCAGCCATTGTTGCCCAGGGTGCCGTGCGCCGCTTGCCGCGCATCGCCCTGCTGCTGCTGTGCGTGGCCTACGTGCTCCCGGGCTTCCTCGGGCGTGCGCCTCTAAAGAGCGCCGACATGACGGCCTTTGGCTACATGGTGGAGCTGGCAAACGGCAGCTCCGCATGGCTGTCGCCTCGAATGATGGGGTTGGCCCCGGAGGTTGATGCCCTGCTGCCCTATTGGCTTGGCGCCTGGGCCATGCAGCTGGCACCCAGCTGGATGGCAAGCGATTTTGCCGCCCGCATTCCCTTCATCCTGTTATTGACACTAACCCTGTTTGCCACCTGGTACGCCAGTTACTACCTTGCACGCAACCCACAGGCGCAGCCGGTGGCTTTTGCCTTCGGTGGTGAGGCCCTGCCAACAGACTACGCCCGTGCCATGGCCGACGGTGCCCTGTTGGCTTTCCTTGCCTGTTTGGGTCTGGCCCAGCTGTCGCACGAGACCACGCCGGCGCTGGCGCAACTCGGATTTGTGGCGCTGAGCTTTTTTGCCTTTGCCGGGCAGCCCTACCGGACCCTGGCACCCGCTGTTTGCGCAGTGCTGGGGCTCGGTGGCCTGACCCTGTCCGGCGCACCTGCAATTGCCGCCCTGCTGGGCTGTGGTGGGGCCTTGATCGGTCTGCTGGACCATTCCACGGAGTCTGGCGACAGACGCTCGAAGGTCTTGTGGGCTGGCGCCATCGCCTTGCTGTGCGCAGGACTGGCACTGCTCGCCAATTGGCTCCATTTATGGCGCTGGCGCATTGAGCTGCCACAAGCAAGCTGGGACGAGTGGCGCAGCATGGGCCGCCTGTTGCTGTGGTTTACCTGGCCGGCCTGGCCACTGGCCTTGTGGACCCTGTGGCGCTGGCGAAACCAGCTGCTTCAGGTTCGCGCGCCAAGTCGACACCTGGCGCTGCCACTGTGGTTTGCCGGCGTTGCTGTCGCGACAACGCTGACAACCGCCTCGGCCGATCGTTCGCTCCTGCTTGCACTGCCGGCGCTGGCGGCGCTGGCAGCCTTTGCCTTGCCTACACTCAAGAGAAGTGTGGCAGCCTTGATCGACTGGTTTACCCTGCTCTTTTTTTCAGGTTGCGCCATCAGCATCTGGGTCATATGGATCGCCATGCAGACCGGCGTGCCAGGCCAGTTGGCTGCAAATGTTGTTCGGCTGGCGCCTGGTTTTGAGCAAAGCTTCGCCACCGCTCCCTTTGTCATCGCCGTCTGCGCCACACTGGCCTGGGGCTGGCTGGTCAAGTGGCGTGCTGGGCGCCACCGCGCTGCAATCTGGAAGAGTCTGGTGCTGCCCGCCGGAGGCGCCGTGCTGTGCTTCCTTCTGCTGATGACACTGTGGTTGCCACTATTCAACTTCACACGCAGCTACGCGCCGCTGGTGCAACGTACGGTCGAGGTGTTGGGCTCGCAAGGCTGCGTCGAAGTGCATGGCCTGAGCCAGGGCCACATTGCCGCCTTTCGGTTTCACGGCCACCTCCAAACACAAGCCGTCGACGCGGCAGACGGTTGTCCCTGGCTGATCGTGAACAAGGAAGCCTTGCCCACACTGCCTGACTTCGTTGACCTCAAGCGCTGGAGTCTGCACAGCAACCTGCGCCACCCATCCGACCGCGATGAAGATCTGCTGATCTACCATCGAAGAGAAACTGTGCCCTAATCGATGGCTTCGGCCAGTTTTGCTCTGACTCGGCCAGCCGGGAAAGTGATGGAAAAAACCGAACCCTTACCGGGCGTGCTTTCGATTTTCAGCACGGCCCCATGGCGCTGCGACACATGCTTGACGATGGCCAGACCCAAACCGGTGCCGCCGGTGTCGCGCGAGCGGCTGTGATCAACGCGGTAAAAGCGTTCGGTCAGGCGCGGCAGATGCTCTGGCGCTATGCCAGGTCCACTGTCCGTCACCGAAAACTCGAATCGCCCATCATCGAGAACCAAGGCACGCACCTGAATTTCACCGCCAGGCGGCGTATAGCGAATGGCGTTGCCCACCAGGTTGCTCATGGCGCTGAACAATTCCGAGGAATTGCCAGCGATTTCAACCTCCTCCAAACCGTCAAAATTCAGCCTGTGACGTCGGTCCGGCGCTGGATGGAGGACGGCCAACAAGGCGCGGGCATCCTGCTCCAGCTGAGGCATCAGCGCAAGCAGCGGGACCCACTCAGATGGACTCGGTGGGGGGCTGCCCTCCAGGCGCGAGAGAGTCAACAAATCACTGACCAGCGTCTGCATGCGGGCCGCCTGCTGTGCCATCAGCGAGAGATAGCGTTCACGCTCCGGTTCCTCGAGTGGACATGTCTGGAGAGTCTCAACAAAACCGGTCAGCACAGTGAGCGGTGTGCGTATTTCATGCGAAACGTTGGCGATGAAATCGCGGCGCATGGCCTCGGCCTGCTCGACTGCGGTGATATCACGCGACAGCAGGAGCAAACGTCCCTGTCCATAGGGATGCAGGTGAACCGACAGTTTGACTGGCCGTGATACAGAATGCTCCCGACCCGGCATCACAACATCGCTCACATAATCACGACTTGCAAAATAGCTGACGAAGCCTGGGTCACGCACCAGATTGCCAATGTGCTGAAGCATGTCACGCGATGCGTCCAATCCAAAGTGAAGCGCAGCCATCTGGTTGAACCACTCGATGCCACCCTGGGCATCCAGCAGCACCACGCCATTGGGCGAAGCCTGAAAGGCAGACAGAAAGTCCTGCAGCCGCTTCTGGGCTTCCGATGCCGCCTGGTCCCGTATGCGGATCAGCCGGCGCACCCGATCTGACACTTCGCCCCATAAACCAGTACGCATCACGGCATCTGAAAAATCGTCCACGCGCAACCATCGCAACAAACGCCCGCCACGCAACAAATCGATCACAAACCAGAGCAAACCACCAATCACGACGCCAACCATTGCCGCTTCGAGTTCAGTGGTCTTAGCCTGCGTTGGGGAGGCTGCCAGCCAAGCCAGTAATCCACCGGCAAGCTGGCAGGCAAGAAAGGAGGTGATTCTCCAGAACATGGTCAGCGCAGCGCAGGAACGGCGCTGGCGCTTTGCGCGGTAAGCCGGTAACCGGCACCGCGTACCGTTTCTATCATCAGGCCAGCCTCAGGTCCCATGGCTTCGCGCAGGCGCTTCACGTGGACATCAACGGTTCGCTCTTCAATGAAGACGTGATCGCCCCACACCTTGTCGAGCAACTGGGCGCGACTGTGCACCCGTTCGGCATGGGTCATCAAATAGTGCAGCAGCTTGAATTCGGTCGGTCCCAGCTTGAGCATCTGCTCATTGAACAACACGCGGTAAGTGCCCGAATCAAGTGACAGCGAGCCAACGGCGACAATGCCGCCAACCTGCTCGGGCGCACGCCGGCGCAGCACGGCACGAATTCTGGCCAGCAGTTCCTTGGTTGAAAACGGCTTGGCAATGTAGTCATCGGCTCCTGCGTCCAGTCCGGCAACGCGGTCGGTTTCGTCGCCGCGAGCGGTCAGCATGATGATGGGAACCGCCTTGGTGCGCGGATGGGCGCGCCAACGCTTGGCCAGCGTCAGGCCGCTTTCGCCAGGCAGCATCCAGTCCAGCAAGATGACATCTGGCAGCACGGCATCGATCTCGCGCTGCGCCGACGCGCTGTCCATGGCCCAGGTCGGGCGAAATCCGTTGTGGCGCAGATTGACGGCAATCAACTCGGCAATGGCCGATTCATCCTCGACAATCAGAACGCCGGGCTGCTGTCTCATTTCAGTACCGATTCAATCTGCTCCATCGACGTGTGACGGATGTCCTCGCCCTTGACCACATAGATGATGAACTCGGCAATATTCTTGGCATGGTCGCCAATGCGCTCAATGGCCTTCGCCAGAAACAGCAAGTCGAGACTGGGCGAAATCATGCGCGGATCTTCCATCATGTAGGTGATCAGTTTGCGCACAAAGCCATTGAATTCCTGATCAATCAGATCGTCTTCCTTCAGGATCACAACCGCCGCCGCTGTATCGAGTCGGGCAAACGCATCCAGCGCCTTGCGCAGCAGACCGGACGCCAGATCAGACGCAATGCGCAATTCCAGCGAAGGCAAAGAACGTGGCGAGCCACTTTGAATGATGGAACACACCATGCGGGCGATCTTCTCGGCTTCATCTCCCACGCGCTCCAGATTGGCGGTGGTTTTGGAGATGGCAATCAGCAGGCGAAGGTCGCGCGCCGTCGGTTGACGCCGCGCAATGATGCTCGAGAGCTCGCGATCGATGTCAACCTCCATGGCATTAACGCGTGCTTCGGTGCTGATCACCTGGTTGGCAACCTCGAGACTGAACTGCGACAAGGCATAGATCGCCTGGTGAATCTGCGACTCAACCAGCCCGCCAAGTTCCATGACACGACTGGAGACGGCGCCAAGTTCGCTGTCGAACTGGGTAGAAAGATGTTTATCTGGCATGACGTTTCCTTATCCGAACCTACCGGTTATGTAATCTTCTGTTTCCTTGCGCGTGGGCTTGAAGAACATTTGCTCTGTCGAACCAAACTCGATCAGGTCACCCAGGTACATGTAGGCGGTGTAATCGCTGCAGCGCGCCGCCTGCTGCATATTGTGGGT
>JBAXNI010000160.1:0-5250 GCA_037133835.1 Comamonadaceae bacterium
TCAATGTGCCGCTCATGGTGATGTTGACTTACGGTGCCGGCGCCGCGCTGGCCGGCCTCGCCGGTGTGCTGGCCGCGCCCATCATTCAGGTTAATCCCCTGATGGGGTCGAACCTGATCATCGTTGTCTTTGCGGTGGTCGTGATTGGTGGCATGGGCTCCATCATGGGCTCCATCGTCACCGGTCTGGGCCTGGGTGTGGTGGAAGGTCTGACCCGTGTCTTCTACCCGGAGGCTTCCAGCATCGTGGTCTTCGTGATCATGGTGATCGTGCTGATGTTCCGTCCCGCCGGCCTGTTTGGCAAGGAGCTCTAAGCCATGACCCCCGCTGCCAAACTGATTCGAGTCACCTACATTGCGCTGCTGATTCTGGCGCTGCTGGCGCCCATGATCGGCCTCTATCCGGTGTTCGTGATGAAGCTGCTGTGCTTTGCCATCTTCGCCAGCGCCTTCAACCTGCTGCTCGGTTTTACCGGATTGCTTTCCTTTGGGCACGCCGCATTTTTTGGATCCGCCGCTTACATCACAGGCTGGCTGATCAAGATGCAGAACTGGACGCCCGAGCTTGGCATTCTGGCCGGCGTGCTGGGCGCGGGTGTGATCGGTGTGGTCGTGGGCCTGGTGGCGATTCGGCGTCAGGGGATCTACTTCGCCATGATCACGATGGCCATTGCGCAGATGGTGTTTTTTGTCTGCCTGCAGGCGCCCTTCACTGGGGGTGAAGATGGTTTGCAGGGGGTGCCGCGCGGCGCTCTCTTTGGCACGCTCTCTCTCGCCACCGACACCGCCATGTACTACCTGGTGGTGGCCGTCTTTGTGGCAACTTTTCTGGCCATCTCGCGCATCGTTCACTCACCTTTCGGGCAAGTCCTGAAGATGATTCGCGAGAACGAACCGCGCGCCATTTCGCTGGGGTACCAGGTCGACCGCTACAAGCTGCTGGCCTTTGCGCTGTCGGCAGCGCTGTCGGGTCTGGCCGGCTCGCTCAAGACACTGGTGATGGGATTCGCCACTTTGTCGGACGCGCACTGGTCGATGTCGGGCGAGGTGATTCTGATGACACTGCTCGGCGGCGTGGGCACCTTCTTCGGTCCGGTGTTTGGCGCCGGCATCGTGATTTCGCTGCAGGACATGCTGGCCGACAAGGTCGGCTCCTGGGTCAATGTGATCATCGGTGTCATTTTTGTGCTTTGCGTGCTGGCGTTTCGCAAGGGCGTGGTCGGTGAGTTGCAGGCCTTCCTGGAACGCCGCCGCGCCGCTGCCAAGTTGCAGGCACGCTAGTCCGGACCTGTCTGCAGCGCCATCAGAATGACTGCGCTTGTTCTGGATGCCACTGATTTACAGTTGCTCGCGCAGTTGCAGACCGACTCGGCGCCAAGCAACCAGGCGCTCGCTGAGCGCCTTCACATTTCACCGCCAACCTGCCTGCGCCGCGTCAAGCGACTGCGCGATGCCGGCCTGATCGAGCGTGAAATTGCCGTCCTTAGCGTGGACAAGCTGGCCTCGGTGGTAGGCCACGGACTGTGCGCCATTGTTGAAATCACGCTGGACCGGCAGGACAATCAGGCGCTCGAAGCCTTCGAACAACGTGTGGCGACGCACGATGCCGTGCAGCAGTGCTACCGCGTTTCACCTGGGCCCGACTTTTGTCTGGTGGTGCACTGCGCCAACATGCCAGAGTATCTGGCGCTGGTGCAGCAGCTCTTTACGGTAGATGCCAACGTGCGCAACGTGAAGACTTTCTTCAGCATCAAGCGCAGCAAATTTGGCGCCCGGTTGCCGCTCCCCGGCAAACCAGCTTAAGCATTCAGTGCCAAGCACACTCTGGATTGCGGATCGAGTCCGCAATGACCAATTTGCGACTGCTGAATCCTATTTTTTTTTGCTCGGCCGCTTCCAGTTTGGGATGCTGACCTGGCGTGCGCGCGCCACGGTCAGGGCACCCGGTGGCGTGTCCTTGCTCAAGGTCGAGCCGCCGCCCACGGTTCCACCGGCACCCACGGTGAGCGGCGCGATCAGCACACAGTTGCTGCCGATGTGCACGTCGGCTTCAATCACCGTGCGGTGCTTGTTGGCGCCGTCGTAATTGGCCGTGATACTGCCGGCGCCAAAATTGACACGCTCACCCACCGTCGCATCACCCAGGTAGGCCAGATGATTGGCTTTGGCACCGCGTGCCAGACTGGAATTCTTGACCTCGACAAAGTTGCCCACATGAACTTCGTCAGCCAGTTTGGCGCCAGGCCGAAGCCGTGCATACGGTCCCACCAGCGCACCGGCGCCAACCTCGACCAAGTCTTTCAGCTCGGAAGCTCCTCCCTCGATATGACTGAAGGCATGAATCACCGCACCGGCGCCGATGCTGGCATTGGAAATCACGCAGTTGGCCCCAATGCGGACACCTTCAGCCAACGTGACCTGTCCTTCGAAAACACAGTTCACGTCAATCGAGACATCCTGCCCACATTTCAGGCTGCCACGCACATCAAGACGCGCGGGGTCGGCCAGACGCACGCCCTGCTCCATCAACTCGATCGCGATTCTCCTTTGGCAGGCACGCTCCAGTTCTGCCAGTTGCAAGGGGCTGTTGACACCGGCCACCTGCAAGGGATCCGATATCTTGTGCGCTACCACAGCAACGCCGTCAGCGACCGCAAACTTCACAATGTCGGTCAGGTAGTACTCACCCTGCGCGTTGTTCCGGTCGAGTCGAGCCAGCCACTGCCTGAGTTGCCGAGCCGGCAGCGCCATCATGCCGCTGTAGACCTCGTTGATGGCGCGCTGCTCGGCGCTGGCGTCTTTTTGCTCGACGATGGCCTGAACCGCCTCGCCACGACGCAGGATGCGGCCGTAGCCCGTCGGGTCGGTGAAGTCAATTGTGAGCAATGCCAGTTTGCTGCCGGCACAGGCGGCAATCAACTGTTGCAAGGTATCGGCGCGTATCAGGGGCACATCGCCCGACAGAATCACGACAACGCCATCGTCACGCAGTACCGGCAGGACCTGTTGCACAGCATGCCCGGTGCCAAGCTGCGGTTCCTGGCGCACGAAGTCCAGCTCAAAACGTCCGGCACCACCGCTTTGGTCAGCCAGCGCGGTCTCCACTTCGGCGGCGCCATGACCGGTGATCACGATCACCTGACGGGCCGAAAGCTCTGCCGCCGTTTCCACAACATGCCGCAGCAAAGCCCGTCCGGCCAAAAGGTGCAACACTTTGGGCAATTTGCTTTTCATGCGCGTGCCCTTGCCGGCCGCCATGATGACCACGTCCACAGCGCCTGGCGCAGTGGCATTTTTTGAAAATTCAGTCATGACCGTTTCCCATCCGTCAGCTTGTCGATTCCTTGACCTGCGCCACATTATCGGCGTGCTGCTCGCCGCGCTGCTGTTGTCAGGCTGCAGCACCATCAGGCTGGCCTACAGCAACGCCCCGGAACTAGGCTACTGGTGGCTCGATGGCTACCTTGATTTCAACTCGGCCCAGTCGAGCCGGGTGCGCAGCGATCTGCTTGCCTTGCAGGCGTGGCACCGCCAGCACGAACTGCCTTTGTACGTGGCTACGCTGGAAAAGTTGCAGGCGATGGCTGGCGCCAGCGTGAGTGCTGGACAGCTCTGCGCTGTCTATGACGAACTGCGGCCGCATCTGCAAGCATTGCTGGACAAATCCGAGCCGACGGCGCTGGCGCTGGCGCCCACGCTGACAGCGGCACAACTGACGCACCTGGCGCGGCAATTCGACAAGCGCGCCGAAAAATGGCGCGAAGAATGGATTGCCGGCACGCCCGCGGCGCGCCTGGAACGACGCTTCAAACAACTTCTGGAGCGCGTTGAGCCCTTCTACGGCCAGCTTGACAAGGCGCAGCGGGCGCAGTTGCAAAGTGTGCTGGCCCAATCGGTCTTTGACCCTGATCTGAATCACCGCGAAACACTGCGACGCCAACACGATGCGCTGCAGATCTTGCGCCGTGTACAAGCGAGCAATCTGGACGAGATCGGCGTCCGGCTCGAGCTACGCGGACTGGCCGAGCGCTTCATGGCATCACCTGACGCTGATTACCGTCAATACGCCGCCAGATGGCAGCTTGACACTTGCACCACACTGGCGACACTGCACAACAGCAGCACTGCCGAACAGCGACGCCACCTCAGGGAGACCCTGCGAGGCTACGAGAGTGACCTGCGTGCAATGATGGCGAGTGGGCACTGAAGAGACATAAGATCAGGTCATGGCGATCAGTGTTTTCGACCTTTTCAAGATCGGCATCGGCCCGAGCAGTTCCCACACCGTGGGCCCGATGCGGGCCGCGCGCCTGTTTGCGTTGGCGCTGCAGCGCGATGGTCTGCTGGAGGCTACGGCAAGCGTGAAGTGCGAGCTCTATGGCTCGCTCGGTGCCACCGGCAAGGGACACGGTTCGGACAGCGCCGTCATGCTCGGACTGATGGGCCACAAGCCGGACACCGTGGATGTACAAGCCGTGCCTGCGCTGGTGGAGACCGTGCGGCGCGGCAAGCGCCTGTCCTTGCTGGGCCAGCACCCTATCGTCTTTAATCCCGACGAACAGTTGCTGCTGAATCGGCGCGAGGCCATGGTCGAGCATCCCAATGGCATGAAGTTCAGCGCCATGGACGCACAGAGCAAGTTGCTCAAGGAGAGCAAGTACCTCAGCGTGGGCGGTGGCTTTGTCGTCACGACAGGCGCCGCCAACGAGGCGGTGCTGCACGCCTTCGAAAAAACACCCTACCCCTTTGCGTCGGGTGACGAGTTGCTGCGTCTGTGTCAGTCCCATCAGATGAGCATCAGCGAACTCATGTGGGCCAATGAGCGCAGCTGGCGCAGCGACCTGGAGATCCGCTCCGGCCTGCTCAACATCTGGCGTGTCATGCGGGAGTGTGTCGAACGCGGTCTGACGCAGCAGGGCGCGCTGCCTGGACCGTTCAAGGTTCCACGCCGCGCCCCGGTGCTGGCCGCGCAACTGCGCGAACGCGCCGAGCGCGCGCTGGCAGACCCGCTGTCGGTCCTGGACTGGATCAACGTCTACGCCTTTGCCGTGAATGAGGAGAACGCCGCCGGCGGCCGCGTTGTAACCGCTCCCACCAACGGCGCTGCCGGTGTGATTCCTGCAGTGCTGCACTACTGCGACCGCTTCATCCTGAATCAGGGTCAGCGCAGCCAGAGCAGCACGGGAGAAGACGCTGTCATTGAGTTTCTTATGACAGCCGGCGCCATTGGCATGCTGTACAAGCTCAATGC
>JBAXNI010000161.1:0-5217 GCA_037133835.1 Comamonadaceae bacterium
GCCGTGGTGATGGGCAGGTAGCCGGTGCGCTTGTGGCTGGCCGACTGCACTTCGGGACTGGAGATGTAGTTGAAGAAGGCGGCCACGCCCTTGTACTCGGCAGGCTTCTTGCCGGCCATCACCCACAGGCTGGCGCCGCCGATGACTGTGTTCTGCGGTGCACCCGTCACGTCCGGATAGTAGGGCAGGGTGGCCAGGGCGTAATCAAACTTGGCGTTCTTGGCCACGTTGCCATAGAAGCCGGCCGAGGTCGTGATCATGGCGCATTCGCCCGAGACAAAGCTGGCTTCGGGCACATTGGCGCGGCCCTTGTAAATAAACAAGCCCTGCTTGGCCATGTTGGCCAGGTTTTCAATATGACGCACATGCAGTGGCGAGTCGACTTTCAGGCGCGCATCCATGCCGGCCAGGCCGTTGGACTTGCTGGCGAACTCGACGTTGTGCCAGGCGGAGAAGCTCTCCAACTGGGTCCAGCCTTGCCAGGCGATGGTGAGTGGACACTTGTGACCGCTGGCTTTGAGCTTGGCTGCTGCCAGCGCCACTTCAGGCCAGGTGGTGGGCGCTTTTGCGGTGTCGATACCAGCTGCCTTGAACGCGTCCTTGTTGATATAGAAAATCGTCGTCGAGCTGTTGAACGGGAAGCTCAGCATCTGACCGTTAGGCGCTGTGTAGTAGCCCGCGACTGCCGAGACGTAAACGGTTGGGTCGAACTTGTAGCCCGCATCCTTCATGACCTGACCAACCGGAACAATGGCGCCCTTGCTGGCCATCATGGTGGCGGTTCCGACCTCGAAGACCTGCAGGATGTTGGGTGCATTGCCGGCGCGGAAGGCCGCGATCGCAGCGGTCATGGATTCATCGTATGTGCCCTTGAACGTGGGGACAATCTTGTAGTCCTTCTGGCTTGCGTTGAAGTCCCTGGCCAGGTCGTTGACCCACTCGCCATTGACGGCGGTCATCGAGTGCCACCACTGAATTTCAGTCTGGGCCTGAGCGGATACGGAAAACGCCGCTGCGAGTGCAACGGCCGCAATCTTGAAATTCATACGATCTCCTTCGAGTAAAAGGTCAAGCATAGCGCCAGATTATGACGAAATAGCGTCAAAAAAATGACAATGTACGCAAAGCTTGATTAAGCACATATTTTGCGCGACGACGCAACCGGGTTTTCATCAAGCAGGTCTATGCTGCGACGGTGAACAGTTTCAACAGCGCGTGGACGCACGGGGGCGCACGTCTCCAAACCGAGGTCCTTATCATTGGCGGCGGCGTCACCGGCACCGCGCTGGCGCGTGATCTGGCCTTGCGCGGCGTCGACTGTATTCTGGTTGAGCGGGACGACATCAACGCGGGGGCTTCGGGTCGCAATCACGGCCTGCTGCACAGCGGCGCCCGCTACGTTGCGGGTGACTCCGGTGCGGCGATGGAATGTCGCGCCGAAGGCGACATTCTCAAACGCGTGGCAGCACAGACGATTCAGAACACCGGAGGCTATTTCGTCGCCGTGCAGGGGGACGATGAAGGCTACATTGCCGACTTCCCCTCGTGCTGCGAGCGCTCCGGTATCAGCGCGCGAGCCGTGGACGTGGCGCTGGCGCGCGAGACGGAACCGGCGCTCTCTGAGCGCACGATCGCAGTGTTTGAGGTGCCCGATGCAGCGATCGACCCGTTCCGGCTTTCGCTGGAGAGCATGGCGCAAGCGTGCAGTCTGGGTGCGCGACTGTTGCGGCGTACCCGTGTGCTCGGTTTTGAGCGCGAAGGGCGACGCATTTGTGCGGTGCGCGTTCGGTCGTTCGATAGCGGGCAGGAACTGCGGATCGAAGCGGCGCAGATAGTCAATGCCGCAGGCGCCTGGGCACGCGAAGTGGCGCTGCTGGCCGGCGCCGTCATTGCGATGACCTATTCCAAGGGGACGCTGCTGGTTACGCACACACGTCTGGCCAGTCGCGTCGTGAACCGCCTGCGCCGGCCGGGCAACGGCGACATCATGATGCCCGGCGGCACCGTCTCTATCGTCGGCACAACGTCAATGCCGGTCGACACGCTGGAAGTTGTTCGCGCGACGACAGCCGAGGCCGATCTCATCATCGCCGAGGCCGCGCCCATGCTGCCTGTGTTGGCGAGCGCGCGCTTCATACGCGCCTATGCTGGTGTGCGTCCGCTGTTGGGCGCGGCGGGTGCAACCGATAGCCGTATGGTATCGCGCGGCTTTGCCTTGTTCGATCACGAGGAGCACGGGCTGGACAACTTCGCAACGCTCACCGGTGGCAAGCTCACGACCTGCCGGCTGATGGCCGAGCGCGCCGCCGATCTGGTCTGTCGCCGCCTTGGCGTGACTCAGCCCTGCCTCACCGCCACCACGCTCTTGCCGCAAACGCCAGAGAACGCGTGGACCGCGCCGGGCCACTCGGCGCGCGAGTGGCTGCGTTCCCACAAGCCGGATGACACGCTGCTGTGTGAATGCGAAATGGTTTCGGGCAGTGCGGTCGACGCCATTTACGCTGCGCTGCACGCCATGGGCGACAAGCCGGCACTGACCGACATCGGCCTGCGCAGCCGTGTGGGAAAGGGTGCGTGCCAGGGAGCTTTCTGCGGCCTGCGCACCGCGGCCCATCTCTATCAAACAGGCGACTTTCAGGCGCAGCAAGGCCTGGCCGAGATCGTCGATTTCTTCAGCGAGCGCTGGCGCGGCCAGCAAGCCATTTTGTGGGGCGAGCAACTGGCTCAGGCCGAGTTGGCTGAAGCGCTGCACTGTGGCCTGTTCGCAGAAGAGTTGCATCAGGCTGCTTTGCACTCCAACGTCTCGCGAGAGGTTGGGCTGTGAGCTTTGAGACGGCCAAGTGCTACGAAGTCGCTGTGATCGGCGCAGGCATGGCCGGCATGGCGGCGGCACTGTTTGCGGCCGAGCGCGGCTTGTCGTGCATCCAGATCGGCAGCGGCGGGGGTATTCTGTTTGCCAGTGGGTTGCTGGATTTGCTGGCGGTTCATCCCGTGGCGGAGCATCGCTTGTGGCAGTCACCTTACGACGCGCTGGCAGCGCTGGCGCGTGAGCAGCCCGAGCATCCGCTGGCGCGGGGCGATGCTGCGTCAGTCCGCACGGCGTTTCAGACCTTTGTTGCGGCCCTGACTTCTGCGGGGATGCCCTACGCCCCACTGGGCGAGCGTAACCGCCAATTGATCACATCGATAGGGACCGTCAAGACCAGTTTCGCCGTGCCGCTGACCATGGTTGCTGGCGTCGTGGCGCTGGAGAGGCGCCTGCCCTGCCTGCTGGTCGACTTTCGTGGTCTGCGTGAATTCAGCGCGCGACAGATTGTTGAGACGCTTGCCGTTGAATGGCCGGCGCTGCGGTACCAGCGCATCGACTTTCCCGGCTTTGAAGCCGCGCCCGAGCTCTATGCCGCCCACCTCGCCCGTGCCCTGGAAAGCCGCGAGACATGCGAGCGGACCATAGCGCTGATCAAGCCCCTGCTCGGTGATGCGCGCGTGGTCGGCCTTCCGGCGCTGCTGGGTTTAAGTCGATCAAGTGAAGTGCACGCGGCATTCGAGGCGGGTCTGGGCGTTCCCGTGTTCGAGATTGCGACGATGCCGACGTCGGTGCCCGGGCTGCGGCTTCTGGGCGCGCTCGAATCGGTTGTCTCGACGCGTGGCGTGACGCGACGCCAACGTGCCAGCGTGCGTGCGCTGACGTTCGAAGGTAGCACGGCGATGCTGGCGCTCGAAGGCGCAGCGGGCGACGAGCGCATCAAGGCCGGCGCGGTAGTGCTGGCCACAGGGCGCTTCAGCGGGCGCGGGCTGAGGGCGGATCAGATCTCTGTGCATGAGAGCCTGCTGGGTCTGCCGGTGCAGCAACCGGCGTCGCGCGAGCGTTGGCACGAGCGCGACTTTCTGGCTCCGGCGGGGCACGCCATCAACCGTTCCGGCTTGAGGACGGACGATGCCTGGCGGCCGCTAGCTGCGAGTGGCAGGCCGGCCTGGAAAAACCTGTTTGCGATCGGCTCCATTCTGGCCGATCAGGACTGGATGCGTGAAAAGTGTGGCTCTGGACTGGCCATTGCAACGGCCTGGGCTGCTGTGCAGCAGATCACGCAGCAACTGCGCGGGGCCGGCTAGCAGCATGTCGCACGCACTATTTCAGGCCACCCTGTATGCATCGCTGCTGCTGTGCGTGCTGGGGCTGCTCTGGCGCATGTCGGCCTGGTACCGTTTGCGTATCGGGCCTGATGCGCGGACGCTGACGCTTTGGCAACGCCTTCACGCGACCCTGCGCGGCCTTGCTGGAGCACTCTTCACCCGGCGCGTATTGGATGTCGGCGTCGCCCTGCTGCTCGACGTGCTGTTGCAACGCCGCTTGTACCGCAGCGACAAATCCCGCTGGCTGGCGCACCTGCTGATGTTTGTCGGGTTCACCATGTTGCTGCTGATGCATGCGCTGGCGGCTGTCGTTACGGTGAAGTTGTTCCCGGGCTACGAGGCCACGCGAAATCCTTACCTCTTCCTGCGCAATCTGTTCGGAGCAATGGTCGTGGTCGGACTGGTACTTTTTCTTTTCGGATTGCGGCGCCGGCGCATGCGCTTTGCGCCGGCGCGCCCGCCTTTGGCTGCGGCTTTCATCGCGTTGCTTGGCTTTGTTCTGCTATCGGGTTTTCTGCTGGAAGCGGACAAGATCGCCTCACCGCACGCCTTCTACCGCATGGCCAAGCAGTTCAATGGCAGCGCCGATCCGGCCGAGCTGAAACCGCTGCGCGCTGTCTGGGCCAGCGAGTTCGGTGTGGCGTTCGACGACCTGAAAGGGTCGATGACACCGGATCTGCTGCGCCAGGGCCGCGCCATGCATGAGGCAGATTGCGAGACCTGCCACGCCGGGGTCGCATCGGCCTTTGTCTCCTACCCGGTCTCGCGCTGGCTGGCGCCGCTCGCACCGGTGCTGGACCAGGCGCAAGCGCACACATGGCTGCTCTATCTTCATGTGTTCGCCTGTTTTGTTGGTCTGGCGACGCTGGCGTTTACCCGCTTCTTGCACGCGGTCGCGGCACCGATCAGTCTGCTCGCTCGTGGCTCCGCGTTGCATGATGCGCCATTCAGCGCCAGCCGTGCAACGCGGCGCGCCCTGGCACTGGACGCCTGCGTTGCTTGCGGTATCTGCGATTCGCACTGCGCTGTGGCCCCGCTGGCACGCTATCTGGACAACCGGTATCTGCTGCCCTCGCACAAGCT
>JBAXNI010000162.1:0-5125 GCA_037133835.1 Comamonadaceae bacterium
CGCCGTGTATTCGCCCGCATAGACCGGCAGGTAGATATCCTTCAGCGGGTCCTTGATGATCTGAATGCGCGAGCGTGTCGGGTTGATGCTGCTGTAGCGCGGCTTGGCGTGGAAGGCCGCGCAAGCGAGCTCGCAGGCCCTGCAGCCGATGCACTTGTTGGCATGGATGGTGATGCTCTTCCTGATCTTCCGGGCTTTGGCCATGACACTGCCTAGTCGTTGGCGGCGTCGAGCTCGCGCCACTTGTAGTCGATCACCTCCAGCAGCACACCGTTCATCTTCCTGGGATGCACGAAAGCGAACTCACAATCCCGAAACGAGCGCAGGCCGCCGATCATCGGGTAACCCATGGCCTGAATTTCTTCAACCGCTTTGGCTGTGTTGTTGACATTGAAACTGATCAGCATCACGCCTTCGCCGCGCTTCTCGATGAACCTGGCGACGTCACCGTCCGGTGTTGTCGATTCCATCAGCTCAAAACCGACGCCACCAAGCCAGTAGCGTGCGACCCGGATTTTCTCGGGTTCATCGACGTAGGCATCGTCGGGCGCCGCTTTGCCGAGCAGCGGCTCCCAGATTCTCCGTGCTTCGTCGAGGTTGCGCACCGCGATGCAAATGTGATCGATCTTGTTGACTTTCATTCTTTGCTCCTCGATTGTTCGTGTTGCCTGGATCGTCGATAAAAAAGTATACCATGGTGTAAACTATTTAGGTCTATATTATGGTTGAACGTATTACAGAGGTAACACCATGACCACAAGTGCCCATGTTGATCGCTTCATTCTTGATAGCATGCCACCGCCCGAGCAGTGGCCGGAGTTCATTTTCGAGACGCCCGAGCTGCAATTTCCGCAGCGCATGAATGCCACGGCGTGGCTGCTGGATCGCGCGGTTGCCGAGGGAGACGGGGAACGCGTGGCCATCATCAGCGCTGAGCTGCGCTGGACCTATCGGGAGTTGCAGCAGCAGGTTAATCGACTGGCACGCCTGCTGACAGAAGATCTCGGCGTGCAGACCGGCAACCGCGTGCTGCTGCGCGGCATGAATTCTCCGTGGCTGGCGGCGGGATGGCTGGCCATCTGGAAGGCAGGTGCCGTTGCGGTGGGCACGATGCCGCTGCTGCGCGCCAAGGAGCTCAGGCAGATCGTTCACCTGGGCAATATCAGCCACGCTTTTTGCGAGGCGTCACTGCTTACGGAACTGGACCTCGCCAGGTCGGATTGCCCGGAATTGAAACATGTGCAGCTCTACGACAACGAGGAGTTCAGGCGCCGACTGGCTGGCAAATCCGACCAGTTCGAAGCGATCGACACCGCTGCCGAAGATCCAGCCCTCGTTGCTTTTACCTCTGGCACCACCGGTGTACCCAAGGGCTGCATTCACACGCATCGGGACATTCTCGCCATGTGTGAGGTGGTGCCCCGTCACTGCCTGAAACCGAGCCGTGATGACGTCTTCATTGGCACGCCACCGCTGGCGTTCACCTTTGGATTGGGTGGGCTCCTTTGCTTTCCGATGCATGCCCGTGCCAGCACAGTGCTTCTACCCAGGTTGCCGCCTGACGCGCTGATCGCCGCCATGGAGAAGTACCACGCCACGCTGTGCGTCACTTCACCAACCGGCTATCGGCAAATGACCCCACTGGTCAAACAGCACGATCTGAGTTCACTCAAGAAATGCCTCTCCGCTGGCGAAGCACTTCCGGTGCCCACTCGTGACCAGTGGCGCGCTGCCACGGGCATCCAGATCCATGATGGTGTCGGCGGTACCGAGGTCATCCACATCTACATCGCGTCCGACCCGGACAATTACCGCGTTGGCGCGCTCGGCAAGCCGCTGCCTGGCTACCGGGCGATGCTGGTCGACAAGAACATGAACCCCGTCCCCACCGGTAAGGAAGGCTGGCTGGCGCTCAAGGGGCCAACCGGCTGCCGCTACCTCGCCGACAAGCGTCAAACTGACTACGTAAAGAGCGGCTGGAACATCACGGGCGACACCTATCACACCGATTCGGATGGTTACTACTACTTCCACGCGCGGGTGGACGACATCATCGTTACCTCGGGATACAACGTTGCCGGCCCCGAGGTTGAATCGGTGCTGCTGGAGCACCCGGCTGTCGCTGAGTGCGGGGTCATTGGCGTTCCCGATGCGGATCGAGGCCAGGTCCTGAAGGCGTTTGTGGTCTTGAAGCCGGGTCTGCAGGGGGATGCCCAACTGATCAGGGAAATGCAGGACTTTGTCAAGAACAATGCGGCGCCCTACAAGTATCCACGGGTCATCAGCTTCGTGGATCAACTGCCGCGCACCGAGACCGGCAAGTTGCAGCGTTTCAAACTGAGGCAACTCACGGAGCCAAAATAGTTGCTCGGGTCAGTGGCCCCTCTTTGAAAGTACCGCCTGCGCGCGCGGTTTTCCATTTGGTGGCAGAATCGCGCCCCAAGACGGGTCCGAACTCTGACCCTCTTCGCGTCCGTTGACCGGTGCAGCCGGAACACGGAGGGTTATTCAACAAGCAGCTTTAACCAGCTAATGTTTCCTGCAGGGAAACGGAGGTCAGCGCAAAATGATTGAGACCAGGTCCCAAGGGACAGGGCCGACTTCGTCGGTTTTTCAGGCCTACCAGGCCAACACCCATCTGTTTGGTGGCAACGCCCCGTACGTTGAGGAAATGTACGAGAACTACCTGGCCAACCCAGGCAGTGTTCCCGATTCCTGGCGCGACTACTTCGATGCCTTGCAACATGTGCCGGCGCTTGACGGCAGCAACAGCAAGGACGTTCCCCATCTCCCCGTCATCAACGCTTTTGCGGATCGCGCCAAACATGGTGGAACCCGCGTCGTGCTGGCCAGTGCCGACGCTGAAATGGGACGCAAGCGAACCGCGGCTCAGCAACTGATAGCGGCCTATCGCACCGTGGGCGCCCGCTGGGCCGATCTGGATCCCCTGAAGCGCACGGAGCGCGACAGAATCCCTGAGCTCGATCCTTCCTTTTACGGTTTCAGCGATGCGGACCAGGAGGCGGTGTTCAATACCAGCAACACTTTCTTCGGCAAGGATACGATGAGTCTGCGCGAGTTGATGAACGCGCTGCGCCAGACCTACTGCGGCACCATCGGCGCCGAGTACATGTACATCACAGATCAGACCCAGAAGCGCTGGTGGCAGCAAAAGCTCGAGAGCATCCGCTCCAAGCCTGATTTCACCCCCGAGAAGAAGAGGCACATCCTTGATCGCTTGACAGCAGCCGAAGGGCTGGAGCGATTCCTGCACACCAAGTACGTTGGGCAAAAGCGCTTCTCACTGGAAGGTGGTGAGAGTTTCATCGCATCCATGGACGAACTGATTCAGGGCGGCGGCACCATCGGTCTGCAGGAAATCGTGATTGGCATGGCGCATCGCGGTCGCCTGAACGTGCTGGTCAACTCGCTGGGCAAGATGCCGGCCGATCTGTTTGCCGAGTTTGACCACACGGCGCCGGAAGACCTCTCCAGCGGTGACGTCAAGTACCACCAGGGCTTCAGTTCCGACGTGGCTACGCCGGGTGGTCCGGTGCATTTGAGCCTCGCCTTCAACCCTTCGCACCTGGAAATCGTCAACCCGGTGGTCGAGGGCTCGGTGCGCGCGCGCATGGACCGCCGCTCCGACCCCAAGGGTAAACAGGTGCTGCCGATCCTGGTGCACGGGGATGCGGCGTTTGCCGGTCAGGGCGTCGTGATGGAGACACTCGCACTGGCCGAGACACGCGGCTACTCCACGGGTGGCACGGTGCATATCGTCATCAACAACCAGATTGGCTTTACCACGAGCGACCCGCGCGATACCCGCTCGTCGCTCTACTGCTCCGACATCGTGAAGATGATCAAGGCGCCGGTACTGCACGTCAACGCAGACGACCCGGAGGCGGTCGTGCTGGCGACGCAGATTGCGCTGCAATACCGCATGGAGTTCCAGAAGGATGTGGTGGTCGACATCGTGTGTTTCCGCAAGCTCGGCCACAACGAACAGGACACGCCGGCGCTGACGCAGCCGCTGATGTACAAGAAGATCGCCCAGCATCCAGGCACACGCAAGTTGTACGCTGAACGGCTGGCGGCGCAAGGCCTGGGTGCCACACTGGGCGAAGACATGGTGAAGGCGACACGCGCCGCACTGGATGCCGGCAAGAACACCTTTGACCCGGTACTGACGAATTTCAAGAGCAAGTACGCCGTTGACTGGACACCCTACATCGGCAAGAAATGGACCGACGCCGGCGACACTGCGCTGCCGCCGGCGGAATGGAAGCGTCTCGCCGATCGGCTCACGACCTTGCCGCCCTCCATCACACCGCATCAACTGGTGAAGAAGGTCTATGCGGACCGCGCTGCCATGGGTCGGGGTGAGATTCCCGTCGATTGGGGTATGGGCGAGCACATGGCGTTTGCCTCCCTCGTGGCGAGCGGCTATCCGGTTCGCCTCAGCGGCGAGGACTGCGGGCGCGGCACGTTCACACACAGGCACGCCGTTATTCATGACCAGAACCGCGAGAAGTTTGACGAAGGCACGTATACACCGCTGCAAAACGTGGCCGATGGCCAGGCGCCATTTGTCGTGATTGATTCCATCCTGTCCGAAGAAGCGGTGCTCGGCTTTGAATACGGTTACGCTTCCAATGACCCTAACACGCTTGTCATCTGGGAAGCCCAGTTCGGCGATTTTGCCAATGGCGCCCAGGTCGTTATTGACCAGTTCATCGCATCGGGTGAAGTGAAGTGGGGTCGTGTCAATGGCATCACGCTGATGCTGCCGCATGGCTACGAAGGGCAGGGGCCGGAACACAGCTCGGCGCGGCTGGAGCGTTTCATGCAGCTTAGCGCAGACACCAATATGCAGGTGGTACAACCGACGACAGCCAGCCAGATTTTTCACATCCTGCGTCGCCAGATGGTGCGCAACCTGCGCAAACCACTCATCATTCTGACGCCCAAATCCCTGTTGCGGGCGAAGGACGCCGCATCACCACTTTCGGAGTTCACCAAGGGCAGCTTTCAGACCGTGATTCCGGAGAACAAGGAAGAGATCATCAAGAAGGCCGACAAGGTCAAGCGTGTGGTGGCCTGCTCAGGCAAGGTTTACTACGAC
>JBAXNI010000163.1:0-5051 GCA_037133835.1 Comamonadaceae bacterium
CTCTACATCCCCGGCGCGGCCAGCGCCTTTGGCATTTTCATGATGCGCCAGTTCGTCAGCAGCGCTGTGCCACGCGACCTGATCGAAGCCGCGCGCATGGACGGCTGCGGTGAATTCCGCATCTACTGGAACATCGTGCTGCCGCTGCTACAGCCGGCTCTGGGTACCCTGGGCCTGATAACTTTCATCGGCTCATGGAACAACTTCATCGGGCCGCTGATCGTCATGCGCTCGCCCGAGATGTACACCTTTCCGCTGGCGCTGCGCAGCATGTTCAACCCGGCCGATACCGAGTGGGGCGCACTGATGGCGGGCGCCGCCATTGCCACGCTGCCGCTGTTGCTGCTGTTTGCTGTTTCTTCCCGCCGCCTGATCGATGGCTTGACCGCGGGCGCAGTGCGTGGCTGATTGCCCTTCTTTATGACCTCCTCCATGACCCAGTCACCCAGCTCCAGATCCGCATTCCCCAAAGACTTTGTCTGGGGCGTTGCCACCAGTGCATTCCAGATCGAAGGTGCGTCCGACGCCGATGGCAAAGGCCCCTCCATCTGGGACGATTTCTGCCGCACTCCCGGCACCATTGCCGACGCGAGTGATGGCCGAGAGGCCTGCGACCACTATCACCGTTGGGCCAGCGATCTGGACCTGGTGGCTGGCCTGGGCGTTGATGCCTACCGCTTTTCCGTGTCATGGCCCCGCGTACAAGCACTGGGCTCAGGCGCCTTCAACGACGCGGGTTTCGCGTTTTATGAGAAGTTGGTGGACGGTATGTTGGAGCGCGGCCTCAAACCCTACCTGACCTTGAACCATTGGGATCTTCCGTCGGCCCTGCAGGCCCAGGGGGGTTGGGAAAACCGCGACACGGTGCAGCGTTTTGTCGAGTACGCATGCGAAGTTGCGCGGCGCCTGGGCGACCGCGTGGCGTCGATCTGTACCCACAACGAGCCTTGGGTGATCGCGGTGCTGGGTCATGAGTCGGGCATCTTTGCGCCCGGCATCAAGAGCCGCGCTGCGGCCATTCAGGTAGCGCACCACTTGTTCTTGAGTCACGGCATGGCGCTGACGGCAATGCGCTCGCAAGGCTGCAAGGCCGCCATGGGCATTGTGCTCAACCTGTCGCCGATCGACGCCGCGACCGAGTCCGAGGCCGACCAGGCGGCAGCGCGGCGTGCCGATGGTGGCGGCTTGCGCTGGTATGTGGAACCCCTGCTCAAGGGCGAGTATCCGGCTGACGTGCTGCAAGACCTGGGTGCCGACGCACCCAAGGTGCTGCCGGGAGACATGGAACAAATCAGGGTGCCGCTCGATTTTCTGGGTGTCAACTACTACATGCGCAGCGTCATCAGCAGCGGTCAGCCGTGGGACGTCAAGACCAGCGGCCATGAAATCACCGACATGGGTTGGGAGGTTTACCCGCAAGGACTGACCGAACTGCTGGTACGTCTGCACCGCGACTACCCGCTGCCGCCCATCTTCATCACTGAAAACGGCGCTGCCTTCAAGGACGAAGCGGTGGACGCCCGGGTGCACGACGGGCAACGCCAACGCTATATCGCGAACCACATTGCCGCAACGCTTGACGCCATGCGTCAGGGCGTCCGGGTGGATGGCTACTTTGTCTGGAGTCTGATGGACAACTTCGAGTGGGCCAGCGGTTATGCCAAGCGCTTTGGCATCGTGCGGGTTGATTACGACACACAGCAACGAACACTGAAGGACAGCGCGCTTTGGTATCGCGACTTCCTGCAGAGGCCGAAATCTTCACGCCATGGCATGAACGCAACCGGATTGGAAATCTGACATGGGACATCTCGCACTTCGGGGAATTCGAAAGAACTACGCTGAAACCGCTGTGATTCACGGCATTGATCTCGATGTGCGCGACGGCGAGTTCCTGGTCTTTGTCGGTCCTTCGGGTTGCGGCAAGTCGACCATGCTGCGCATGATTGCCGGCCTCGAAAGCATCACTGGCGGCGAACTGCTGATTGACGGGCTGCGTGCCAACGAGCTGCGTCCGGCAGATCGCGGTGCCGCCATGGTGTTTCAGAGCTACGCCCTCTACCCGCACATGACGGTGGCCGAAAACATGGGCTTCTCGCTGCGTATGGCCGGTATCAGCAAATCCGAGCGCGAGCAGGTAGTGCAACGTACGGCCGAAGTGCTGCGCATCTCACATCTGCTGCCGCGTCTGCCCAAAGCGCTGTCTGGCGGCGAGCGTCAGCGTGTCGCCATCGGACGTGCCATCGTGCGCAAGCCCAAGGTCTTCCTGTTTGATGAGCCGCTGTCCAATCTGGATGCCGCGCTGCGCGTAACCATGCGCATCGAGCTCTCTCGCCTGCACAAGGAACTTGGCACGACCATGATCTATGTCACCCATGACCAGGTCGAAGCCATGACCATGGGTGACCGCATCGCCGTTTTCAACCAGGGTCGCATCGAACAACTCGGCGCACCGCTGGAACTCTACGCACAGCCGGCCAACGAGTTTGTCGCCACCTTTCTCGGCGCGCCGCGCATCAACCTGATCGGTCGACCCGTGGCAGGCGCGTCGGCTGCACACCTGGCCCTCTGGGCCGCCGCAGGTCCGCTGACAGCCGAGGTGAAAAAGATCGGCATCCGTCCCGAGCATCTGCATCTGGCGGGTAACGTGGCCAGCGTGCCGGCCCGGGTTGTACTGGCTGAACATCTTGGCGATACATCGGTGATCCATCTGCAGATTGCGGGGCTGGAGGTGCTGCTCAACGCCAAAGTGGCTGCGCGTGAGACCCGGTTGCAAGTCGGTGACATGGTCGGCGTCGGCTTTGATGCCGCTGATGCACTGCGCTTCGCAGCAGACGCGCGGCGCGTGCCCGAACAGCGCTGACGCGCACGCGCGGCCTCAGCGATTGCCAGCCGTTGCTGCGGCAATGCCCTGGCTGACCAGTTCGATCATGCGCTGGTAACCCGCTTCGTTGGGGTGAACGCCGTCTTCCGAGTAGGCCCGCTTCAGGCCCTTGTTCTCATCCGCCATGGTCGTGTAGTAGTCCACATAAACCAGACGCTGGCGCCGCGCGTAGGCCTTGAGTCGCTCGTTCAGGGCAACAATCTTGTCGGCGGGCTGGATCTGCGGATTCCAGTAAAAGCGATTGGCCGGCAACACCGCGCACAGCACGACCTTGATGCCATGCACCTGCGCCAGCTCAACCATGGACGCAATATTGCCGGCAATCATGTCCTCGGTTGCCGGGCCCGTGTTGCCGGCGACATCGTTGGTGCCGGCCAGAATGACAACGGTTGCGGGTTGCAGGTCGATCACGTCGGCGCGAAAGCGCAGCAACATCTGCGGCGTGGTCTGGCCGCTGATGCCCCGGTTCAGAACCGACTTGCTCCAGAAGGACGGCGTCCAGAATTCAGTAATCGAGTCACCCATGAAGACAATGCGCCCGGCATCAGGCGGCGCCGCCGCAAGCTGCATGTTGGCGCTCCGATACGCTGCGAGGTTAGCCCAGTCTTGCTGCGCATCCGCTGCGGGAACCGCATGCACCGAGCCCAGCAAGACCATCGACAGCAGCGCGCCACAGCCGGTTCTCTGCACCATTTCCATCATCAACGACTCCAGTTGTTTTGCACCCTGCGCCTCACTGCCCTGAATCCTGCGCCGGGTCGGTAATCGACGGCCGTCCAGTTTCCATGCGTCCGGCAAAGCGCCGGCTGAAGCTCGCCAGTTCCGGCACACGCAGCGTGAAGTCATACCAGTAGCCGCTTTGCTGTATCTGCCAACTGTGCCGGACTTCGCTTAGCGCAGCGACCCGCAGAAGCACGACTTTGGTATTGAAGTAGGCATTGGCCTGCAATTCGAAGTTGCAAGCAACGCGGCCGCTGTTGTGCAGCCGGGCTGTCAACTCGCCTTTGACCAGGTCGTAGTCGATCTCGATTTCGGGGTCGGGCCGGGGCGCCGTCGACGATGTGTTCACTTGGCCCATGAAGTGGCGATGAAATCCGTTCGGCCCGAGCAGCCACAGGTCGTAGCTTCCGCCATGCTGCGCCAATGCCCAGGTCCCGACCAGACGCCGCCCGGGCTCTACCGTGTAGCGCCGCGGAATCTGCGCCAGATTCAGGCGGTCGTAGACATGAAAGACCGCGGCCTGCGAGCCACTGCTGGCAAACTCCAGCTGCAATGCCTGCGCTGCCGGCAGACCCCGGCTGTGGACATGGAGTTGATAAGGCAAGGCGCGCGAGGGTCGCGTGCCCGGCGTCTGGCGCGGCGCCACCGGCGCCGCCGTGATGGCTGGCATGGTCCGCGCCGGCAAGGCGCGTGCGCGCGCTGCCAGTGCCGCTGTCGCGGGCAGTTGGGGCAGGCCCGAGCGATTCGGGCGGGAGAAGTCCAGCGCGCTCGTCAGATCACCGCAAACAGCACGGCGCCAGGCCGAAATATTGGGCTCCATGACGCCAAAGCGTTGCTCCATGAAACGGATCACGGACGTGTGGTCAAAGACCTGCGAGTTCACCCAACCGCCACGGCTCCAGGGTGAAATCACGAGCATCGGCACGCGCGGGCCGAGTCCGTAGGGCTGATGCAGCAGCGCCTTGTCCTGCGCGCTGCTGCGGTAGCTGACCAGGTGCTCGTGGTACTCGCCGCTCGTATCGACGCTCGAATCACCCGCCAGTTGCCGCTGCGCCGGGTCCGGGTGCCAGACCACATACGAGGGGACAGCGGGCGGCGGAACATGATCAAAAAAGCCGTCGTTCTCGTCATAGTTGAGGATCAGCACCGTGCGACTCCAGACCCCGGGGTTGGCGGTTAGCGCCTCCAGCACGCGCGCCGTGTAGTTGGCACCCTGCGCCGGACTTGACGCGGCGGGATGCTCCGAGTCCAGTTCACTGGCAACGATCCAGCTGATCTGGGGCAGCGCATTGGCCAGCACGTCGGCCTTGAGCTGATCGAGGTTGCGGGTGCTGCAGGCGCGCGCCCTGAATTGCTCCGAGGAACCGGGCACACCCGCATAAGCATCCCGAAAGACCTTGAAGAACGCCAGCGGGTTGTCGTCGTAATTGTCGTCAATGGTCTGGTA
>JBAXNI010000164.1:0-5045 GCA_037133835.1 Comamonadaceae bacterium
TGGAGATCCGCATCGATGCCGTGGACGTGACCGTTGTGGAAAGTCGAGATTCCGCGCCTGATCGTGGAGTGCCCGACCACGATGGTACGCACACCGAAGGCGGACAGGATCCGCTCGATTTCCTCGGGGCTGGCGTCCGGGCGTCTTTGCTCCTTGCCAGGGATCAAACCACGGTACCAGATCGGTGAGTCCTTTCCCAGAAGTGGCTGGCTGCCTTCCAGATCGATGACCTTGCGGAATGACGCATTGAAGGCATCGATCTCCCGTTCTTCCGGCAGCATGACCGGTGAAGGACCGCCATGCGCGAAAAGAATAGAGCCGATGCGCAGCAAGACGGGTCGGCTGCGCAGCCAACGTCCCATTTCGGTATCGGGACCATAAAGGGATTTCTGGTCCGTCCCCAGAACCATCTTTTGCGAAAAAGCGTAATTCGGATGCAAATAGCGCTCGTCCCCGCGCAAGGCGCCGATCTCGTGATTACCGAGCAGGACATGAACCCGTCCACCTGCAGACAGGGCTTGGGCTTCGAGCTGGCGCAACAGCCAGAAGACGTCCGTGACCTGTGCACCACGATCAAAGATGTCGCCAATGATCACGAGGTGGTTACGAGCGAAAGACCATTTCTTCTGCTGGTCGATGATGTGGTGGGCCTGCAGCAGCGTGACCAGACTGCCAAGATTGCCGTGCACATCGCTCACAGCCGCAATCTGATCAGGAGCGGAAAATTCAGCTGGCCCCGGGACGGGCGCGGCCGGATCGAGACGCAGGGAACCCAGCCCCGGCAAGTCGAGTTCAAAAGGAGCACCCAAGCGCTTTTCATGACGGACCCCCTCTCGCACGGACAGCACAAGTGCCTCTTTGCCCTGCCAAAGCACATAGGGACCATCTGACAGGGCGGCAGACTCGGCTTGCAATCCCGCTGCCAGCAAATCGCTACCGACGAAGGTCCACAGCAAAGCGCTCAGCAGGAGCGCAAGAAAACGATTCAGTACAACAGGCATACGCATCCGCATTTGATTCACGTCTCGGCCAGTATCGCAGCTTGGGCTCCGATGCCGAATGACGCACAGGCCAGCACGGCCAGGCGAACAGTTTTCAGCATCTCGCACCAGATGCGATACTCACAATCCACTACTTGACCAAGCTCGGAAATCATCATGCAAAACGCGCAAAAATTCTATATCGACGGCCAATGGATTGAGCCACACAGCAAGCAGACCCTGGCTGTGCTGAACCCCGCCACCGAAGCCGTCATCACCAGCATCGCTATCGGCGACGCCGTTGATGCAGATCGCGCGGTCATGGCTGCACGACGGGCCTTTGCTACGTTTTCTCAAACCAGCATCGAAGAGCGCGCAGCGCTGCTGGAGCGAATCATCGCTGTGTACAAGACGCGTATGCCCGAAATTGCGAGCACCGTGTCGCAGGAAATGGGCGCGCCCATCACGCTGGCAACAGCCGCGCAGGCGCCGTCGGGGCTCGGTCACCTGATTCAGGCACTGAAGGCGCTGAAGTCCTTTGAGTGGGAGAAAGACGTTGGACGCAGCCACATCGTGCACGAAGCGATTGGTGTCTGCGCCCTGATCACGCCCTGGAACTGGCCGCTCAACCAGATCGCGGCCAAGGTCGGCCCGGCATTGGCTGCGGGTTGCACCATGGTGCTCAAACCGAGTGAAGTGGCGCCGCTCAATGCGCTGCTGTTCGCTGAACTAATGCACGAAGCCGGTGTGCCGCCCGGCGTTTTCAACCTGGTCAACGGCGACGGTCCGGGCGTAGGCACTGCCCTCTCAACGCACCCGGAAGTCGATATGGTGTCGATCACCGGTTCCACCCGCGCCGGTGTGCTGGTGGCTCAGAACGCCGCCCCCAGCGTGAAGCGCGTCAGTCAGGAACTCGGTGGCAAATCAGCCAACATCGTGCTGGGCGACGCGGACTTCCCCAAGGCGATTTCTGCCGGAATTTTCTCGTGCACTTCCAACAGCGGCCAGTCCTGCAACGCACCGACGCGCATGCTGGTGCCCATGGCACGCATGGACGAAGCAGCGGCCATTGCACGCAGTGCCGCCCTGTCGGTCAAGGTTGGCGATCCGGCCCAGGCAGACACCAAGGCCGGGCCAGTGGTATCGAAACTGCAGTGGGACAAGATCCAGGCGCTGATCCAGAAGGGCATCATGGAGGGCGCCAGAATCGAATGCGGCGGTCCCGGTCTGCCAGACGGTCTGATAGCGGGTTACTTCGTCAAGCCGACTGTTTTCTCGCACGTCACGAATCAGATGACGATTGCCCGAGAAGAAATCTTTGGGCCGGTGCTGTGCATCATTGGCTACACGGATGAAGCTGACGCGATCCGCATCGCCAACGACACGCCCTACGGTCTGTCAGGCTATGTGCAGTCAGGCGACATCGAACACGCACGCCGCGTGGCGCGCCAGATCCGCGCCGGCAACATCCATTTGAACGGCGCCGGTGTGGACCCGGCCTCGCCCTTTGGCGGCTACAAGCAGTCGGGCAACGGTCGGGAATTCGGTGTCTGGGGATTGGAAGAATTTCTGGAGACCAAGGCGATCCTGGGTTATCACAGCGCCAGTTAACCCACCATGAAGTCCTGTCGGTCTAGCGCTTTTTTGGTTTGTCTGATTGGCGTGATGTCCCAATTGCACGCGAGTGAAATTTCGGTCGCGGTGGCAGCCAACTTCACCGCGCCGATGCAAAAAATTGCCGCTGAGTTTGAGAAGGATACGGGTTACAAAGTCAATGCTGCCTTTGGTTCGACGGGCAAGTTTTACGCACAGATCAGGAACGGCGCCCCCTTTGAAGTATTGTTGTCGGCAGACGATGAAACGCCAACCCGGCTGGTGGCCGAAAACGCTGCCGTGGCAGGCACGCAATTCACTTACGCTGTGGGCAAACTGGTGCTTTGGTCCTCCAGGCCGGCTGTGGTCGATGCGGCGGGCGAGGTTTTAAAGAAAGGCGACTTCGAGCATATCGCTCTGGCTGACCCCAAGCTGGCCCCCTACGGCGCAGCGGCAGTGCAAGCCATGAAGGCTCTGAGCGTGTACGACGTTCTGGCGCCCAAAGTTGTGACGGCGGAGAACATCACCCAGTCCTACCAGTTCATCAGCACCGGCAACGCCCGGCTTGGCTTCGTTGCCCTGTCCCAGGTATTGAAGGACGGAAAGATCGAAGGCTCTGCCTGGCTTGTTCCAGCCAGGCTGTACCAGCCGATTCGCCAGGACGCCGTGATTCTGGAAAAAGGCAAAGGCAAGCCGGCCACCGAAGCACTGATGAAATTCCTTCAAGGCAACAAGGCCAAGGCCGTGATCAAATCTTACGGCTACGACTTGCCATAGACCGACGATGCCATCCTCCGCCGACCTTACTGCCGTCCTGCTGACCGTCAGACTGGCGCTGGTCACAACGGTGCTGCTGCTGCTTATCGCAACGCCGATTGCGTGGTGGCTGGCGCGCGGACGCTCAAACCTGAAAACAGTGGTCGGCGCCATCGTCACCCTGCCCCTGGTGCTGCCGCCAGCGGTCATCGGCTTCTATCTGCTGGTGCTGCTGGGACCGGAAGGACCTATCGGGAAACTGACGCAGCAGTTCGGTCTGGGCCTGTTGCCGTTTACATTCTCAGGCTTGGTCGTGGCCTCGGTCATCTACTCGATGCCCTTCGTGGTGCAACCCATACAACAGGCTTTTGCGGCGATGGGCGAGCGTCCGATGGAGGTTGCAGCGACACTGCGCGCCTCACCGCTCAATGCCTTTCTGACCGTGGCGCTGCCACTGGCGCGACCGGGCTTCATCACCGCCGCCGTGCTTGGCTTCGCGCACACGGTGGGCGAGTTTGGTGTGGTGCTGATGATAGGCGGCAACATTCCCGGCAAGACCCAGGTGCTGTCGATGGCGATCTACAACCACGTCGAGGCGCTCGAATACCAGAGCGCGCACTGGCTGGCCGGTGGCATGCTTTGCTTTTCATTCGTCGTGCTGCTGTTGCTTTACAGCCGCGGTTGGAATCGCCGTCCATGAGCATCCGGGCACGCTTGCAACACACGTATCCGGGCTTCGCGCTGGACGTGGACCTGGACCTGCCGGGTCGTGGCGTCAGCGCCATTTTTGGCCCCTCGGGCTGTGGCAAGACCACGCTGCTGCGCTGCGTTGCCGGGCTGGAGCGCCGAGCCAATGGTTACCTATCCGTTGACAATGAGATCTGGCAGGATGACGATGTGCGACGCTTCTTGCCGGTACATCAGCGCGCGCTGGGCTACGTATTCCAGGACGCCAGCCTGTTCGCGCATTTGAACGTTGAGCAAAACCTGAATTACGGCATACGGCGTGTGTCGGCAGCTCTGCGCCGCGTTTCGCTGGAGCAGAGTATTGACCTGCTCGGCATCGCGCACCTGCTGCAGCGCAAGCCGGTTGCGCTGTCGGGTGGCGAGCGCCAGCGCGTCGCCATTGCGCGGGCACTCGCCAGCAGTCCACGCATTTTGCTGATGGATGAACCGCTGGCAGCACTGGACGCCGCACGCAAAGCCGAAGTTCTACCCTATCTGGAAAAGCTGCACAGGGAACTCGACGTACCGGTGCTCTATGTGAGCCACGCAATCGATGAAGTGGCGCGCTTGGCTGACCATCTGGTGTTGATGGAAGCCGGTGGGGTCGTTGCCAGCGGTCGCGCCGAGGAATTATTGACACGCCTTGATCTGTCTCTGGCGCATGGCGATACGGCGGGCGCGGTGCTGACATTGACGGTCAGCAAGCATGACGCGCAGGACCATCTGAGCACCGCGATTTTCAGCGGCGGTGTGCTGAGTCTGCCGATGCAAAGCAAGGATATCGGCCAGAGTCTGCGCATCCGTGTTCAGGCGCGTGACGTCAGTCTGACCTTGCAGAGGCAAAGCGGCACCAGCATCCTCAATATTCTGAACGCCACGGTCAAAGCCATCGCACCCGACAGCCCGGGTCAGGTCATGGTCTCGCTCGATGTGGGTGGTTGCGTGCTGCTGGCGCGCATCACCGAGCGCTCGGCACGCACCCTGGCCCTG
>JBAXNI010000165.1:0-5007 GCA_037133835.1 Comamonadaceae bacterium
CCACGTCTTTTTGGCGTAATTCAGTAGTTTTCATAGCTTTTTCTCCTGATTACTGACCAATCATGCGTGCCACAAAAGTGGTCCGCAGCGGCAGTTTCGCAGCCGCCAGGCGAAAGGCTTCGCGAGCCAGTTCTTCAGGCACACCGACGATTTCAAAAACGATCTTGCCGGGCTGAATTTCAGCCACATAGTACTCCGGATTGCCCTTGCCGTTACCCATGCGCACTTCAGCGGGCTTTTGGGAAATTGGCTTGTCGGGGAAGACCCGAATCCAGATACGGCCACCCCGTTTGACGTGACGGGAAATGGCACGACGCGCGGCCTCGATCTGACGGGCTGTCAAACGACCACGGTCCACACACTTCAGACCAAAATCACCAAATGCCACCGAGCTACCTCGGGTCGCAATACCGGTGTTACGGCCTTTTTGCTCTTTGCGGTATTTGCGACGAGCGGGTTGCAACATAATTATTCTCCTTTGCCGTCAGCTGCTGCAGCTGGCGCGGCTACCTTGCGGACGCGCTTAACGGCGGGTTTGTTTGCATCGGCACCAATGGCCTCAGCGGGTTTGTCGCTGCCGTCCGCTGGCGCGGCATTGCCGGTCAGAGCAGGACGACGAGCACCACGGGGTGCCGGACGATCAGAGCCAGGACGTGCACCACGATCATCGCGACGCGGACCGCGCGGGCGACGCTCTTCATCAGAACGCGGCTCAACGGCAGCTGGCAGGTCATTTCGACCCAGCGTGTCACCCTTGTAGACCCAGACCTTGACGCCAATGATGCCGTAAGTTGTCTTGGCTTCCGAGGTACCGTAATCGATATCGGCACGCAAGGTATGAAGTGGCACGCGGCCTTCACGGTACCACTCGCAGCGCGCGATTTCAATGCCGTTCAAACGACCGGACGACATGATTTTGATGCCCAAGGCACCCAGGCGCATCGCGTTTTGCATGGCCCGCTTCATGGCCCGACGGAACATGATGCGCTTTTCGAGCTGCTGCGTAATACTGTCGGCAATCAGCTTGGCATCAATTTCAGGCTTGCGCACTTCCTCGATATTGACCGCCACTGGCACGCCGAGCTGGCTTGACAGTTCGCGCTTGAGGTTTTCGATGTCCTCGCCCTTCTTGCCAATCACAACGCCCGGACGTGCCGAGAAAATGGTGATGCGGGCATTCTTGGCAGGACGCTCGATAAGAACGCGTGAAACGGAGGCATTCTTCAGCTTGCCTTTGAGGTACTCACGCACCTTGATGTCTTCAGCCAGCATGCCCGCGAAATCACGATCGCTGGCATACCAGCGGGATGACCAGTTGCGACTGATAGACAGGCGAAAGCCGGTTGGGTGGATTTTTTGTCCCATATCTTCCTGGCCTCTTTCAGTTACCAACCGTCACATACACATGGCACGTGGGTTTTCTGATTTGGTTGCCACGGCCTTTTGCGCGGGCCGTGAAGCGCTTGAGTGAGGCGCCTTGCTCGACGTAGATGGTTTTCACCTTCAACTCGTCGATGTCAGCACCGTCATTGTGTTCAGCGTTAGCGATGGCCGACTCAAGAACCTTGCGGATGATCAATGCAGCTTTTTTCTGCGTGAACATCAAAATGTTCAAGGCCTGGTCCACTTTCTTGCCACGAATCAGATCCGCGACCAAGCGGCCCTTGTCGACCGACAAACGAACGCCACGAAGGGTTGCACGTGTTTCCATGGTCACCTCCTTATTTCTTCTGGACTTTTTTGTCCGCCGGATGACCCTTGAAAGTCCGGGTGAGAGCAAACTCACCCAACTTGTGGCCAACCATTTGATCGGTGATATAGACCGGCACGTGCTGTTTGCCGTTGTGCACGGCAATGGTCAACCCAATGAAATCAGGCAGAACCATGGAGCGACGCGACCAGGTCTTAATCGGCTTTTTGTCTTTGGTGGCGACCGCCTTGTCGGCTTTGGCTACCAGATGATGGTCAACAAACGGACCTTTTTTGAGAGAACGAGTCATTTACCTGCCCCTTACTTCTTGCGACGCGACACGATCATGACCTGCGTGCGCTTGTTGTTACGGGTACGGTAACCCTTGGTCAGATTACCCCAAGGATCGACTGGATGACGACCTTCTCCGGTCTTGCCCTCACCACCTCCATGGGGGTGATCCACCGGGTTCATGACAACGCCGCGAACGGTTGGTCGGATACCCATCCAACGCTTGACACCGGCTTTGCCGAGACGGCGCAAGCTGTGCTCTTCATTGGCCACCTGGCCGAGCGTCGCACGACATTCAATGTGAATCTTGCGAACCTCACCAGAGCGCATACGGATCTGAGCGTAGGTGCCCTCACGTGCCAGCAGTGTGGCGGAGGCTCCAGCCGAGCGAACTGTTTGCGCGCCCTTGCCTACCTGCAGTTCCACGCAATGGACGATCGAGCCGACCGGAATGTTGCGAATCGGCAAGGTGTTGCCAACCCGGATCGGCGCTTCGGCGCCGCTCATGATGGAAGCACCAACTTCAAGGCCGCGCGGCGCAATGATGTAACGGCGCTCGCCATCGGCATAGCAAACCAGGGCAATATGTGCTGAGCGGTTCGGATCGTATTCAATACGCTCCACTTTGGCCGCAATACCGTCCTTGTTGCGCAGAAAGTCAACGACACGGTAATGGTGCTTATGACCGCCACCTTTGTGGCGCGTTGTGATGTGACCGTTGTTGTTGCGGCCAGCATGCTGAAACTGGGGTTCCAGCAGCGCAGCAAAGGGCTCACCCTTGTACAGATGGTCACGCGAGATCTTCACCACGCCACGACGGCCCGGCGAAGTTGGTTTCATTTTGATAACAGCCATGATTACGCAGCCTCCCCACCGAGGTTGAGCTCTTGCCCGGGCTTGAGCGTCACATAGGCCTTGCGAATGTTGTCGCGCCGGCCAACCGACTTGCCGAAACGTTTGGTCTTGCCCTTGGTGTTCACGACAGATACACCCTTGACCTCAACCTTGAACATCAACTCCACAGCGGCCTTGATTTCATACTTGGTAGCGTCCTGCAGGACCTTGAAAGTCACCGCATTGCTCTTCTCGCCAATCATCGTCGCCTTTTCGGACACGATGGGGGCGACCAGAACCTGCATCAGACGACCTTCTTCGAACTTGGAAGTATTTGGACCGTGGCTCATGCGAACATCTCCTTGAGTTGATCCATGGCCGCCTTGGTGACCAGCACCTTGCGATAGTGAACCAGCGACACCGGATCGGCATAACGGGGCTCCACCACCAGAATATTCACCAGATTGCGGGAGGCCAGGTACAGGTTCTCGTCAACTTCGTCGGCAATCACCAGTACGGATTCGAGATTCATGGCCTTGAACTTGGCCGCCAGGATTTTGGTCTTGGGCGAATCAACCTTGATCGAATCGACAACCGCCAAACGGCCTTCTCGCGCCAGCTGCGACAGAATTGACGCCATGCCTGCGCGGTACATCTTCTTGTTGATCTTCTGGGCGAAATTCTCATCCGGCATGTTCGGAAATATCCGACCGCCGCCGCGCCATAACGGCGAAGACGTCATACCGGCGCGAGCGCGACCAGTCCCCTTTTGCTTGAAGGGCTTCTTGGTCGAATGGTGGACTTGCTCGCGATCCTTCTGGGCGCGTGTCCCTTGCCGGGCATTGGCCTGGAAAGCGACCACGACCTGGTGCACCAGATCTTCGTTATAGGCACGACCAAATACGGTTTCCGGCGCTTCAAATTTCGAAGTAGCCTGGCCTTGGTCATTCAGGAGTTCGAGCTGCATCAGTTCGCCCCTTTCGTCTCATTGTTTGCCGCCTTGACTTTGACAGCAGGACGCACTGTTACAAAACCACCCGCCGACCCCGGTACGGCGCCACGGATCATGAGTAGCTGACGGGCTTCATCTATCCGGATCACGTCGAGGTTTTGCGTGGTGACCGTGTCAACACCCAGATGTCCGGTCATGCGTTTTCCAGGGAATACGCGGCCCGGGTCCTGCGCCATGCCGATGGAGCCAGGGACGTTGTGCGAACGGCTGTTGCCGTGCGACGCCCGCTGCGAACTCATATGGTGACGCTTGATCGTCCCAGCAAAGCCCTTGCCAATGGTTGTGCCCTGCACATCGACCTTTTGACCCACCGCAAAAACCGCAGATACCGGCACCGTGGCACCGGCCTTGTATTGGGCAGCGACATCAGCAGTCAAGCGGAATTCTTGAATGATTTCACCGGCTTCGACGCCGGCTTTGGCAAGATGACCAGCTTCTGGTTTGGTGACGCGAGACGCTTTGCGCGCGCCGAAGGTTAGTTGCAAGGCAACGTAGCCATCATGCTCTTGGGTTTTGACTTGGGTAACTCGGTTGTTTGATACATCCACCACCGTGACAGGGATGGTATCCCCCTCATCGGTGAACAGGCGCATCATGCCAACCTTACGGCCCAACAACCCTAAGGAGTTGCTCAGACTCATTATTTTCTCCGTAACTCTCACCGCGACAGCTTCAATTGGCTACCGCGTTTTTGCGTGAGAGACTGTTAATAAAACCCTACTGAAAGTGCAGAAACAGCTTCAGCAGAGCCGATCATTGTATCCCGATCCGACCAGTCATGCAAGCACTGAAGTCGCTTACTGCAGTTTGATTTCCACATCCACGCCAGCGGGCAAATCAAGCTTCATCAGTGCATCAACCGTCTTGTCCGTCGGGTCAACGATGTCCATCAATCGTTGATGCGTGCGGATTTCAAACTGGTCCCGGCTGGTCTTGTTGACGTGCGGCGAACGCAGAATATCAAAACGCTTCATCCTGGTTGGCAAGGGAACCGGGCCTTTGACGATGGCGCCTGTTCGCTTGGCAGTGTCAACAATTTCAGCGGCAGACTGATCAATCAGTTTGTAGTCAAAAGCTTTCAGCCGAATCCGGATTTTTTGTTTGGTAGCCATATATGTTCCTGTTAAGCAATGATCTTGGCAACCACACCAGCGCCGACCGTCTTGCCGCCTTCACGGAT
>JBAXNI010000166.1:0-4952 GCA_037133835.1 Comamonadaceae bacterium
GTCCACTGGTTCAGCTTGCCGTTGGCCCAGGCCTGCTGGGCATCAGGCCAGGTGTGGGCCGTACCCTCGCAACGCATCAGCGCAAAGTTGACTTGCGTGTCCAGATGAAAGGGCCGCACCGCACTGCCGCCCCCAACCGGAATTGCAAAGCGGTCAGCGAACCCCCGCACGCCGCTGCAACTGCCAAAATAGTGGTCAAACGAGCGGTTCTCCTGCGTCAACACCACGATGTGTGCAACGTCCTGCAGACTGCCGGTGCGCTTGTCGGCATCGATCGCCAGTGCCTTGCGAATCGCCGGCGGAAAGATCGATACCGCAGCGGCGGCGCCCAGCGTGCGGGCGCCTGTGTGTAGAAAGTGACGGCGCTCCATGGAAGGTCGGTCCAGGCTGGAGCCACTCAGGGCGATCCGGTCCAGACAAAGGTGGCAACACTTGCAGCCGGCATGCTGTGCTCAAAACTTTGGCCAGCCGACGTGACCGTAAAGCGGCGCTCGGCAGCAGCCGAATTCACCGCGATCAAGGCAATCGAGTTGTCATCCGGGTTATGGAAAGCCACGGTTTCGAGCCCTTCCAGACCAGTGGTTGAATCGATGCGGTAGGCCCCCGGACGCACAAAGCGGCTGATATGCGCCAGCGCGTAGTAGTCGAAATTGCGCGTCACGGCGCCTGTCACCGAGTTGATGGTCACCACGCCACGGCAATCGTTGCAACCGCCGCGGTGCGGCCCATGGTTTTCGTCCAGCGCAATATTCCACAGCAAGACGCCTTTGGCCCAGCCGCGGGTGCTGCCAATGATCAGGTTGCGCATGTACCAGGGCAGGGTTTCCTGCCAGTGCGGTTTCCAGTCGCCGCCCGAACACTCCGTAAAGTAGGTTTCCTTGTCAGGATAGGCATCGTGCACCAGCGTCTGCGCCGCGACGTCGCCGGCATAGCAGTGCCAGGCAACGCCAGCCACATAGGGACTGGCTTTCGGGTCGGCCAGCACCTGCAAAGGGGCCCGGGGCTCATCCCAGTTGTGATCCCAATCGAGAATCCGAACCGGCTTCGACCGCTTGGCCAGCAGGGGTCCAAGGTTCTCGGCAATCAAGCGGGCACGCATGCCCGGGTCCAGCCGCATGCCCGGATAGTCAGGCGGCTCAAAATGGGGTTCGTTTTGCAGCGTCAATGCAAACAGCGGCACACCTTCGGCCTCCATGGCATCGACAAACTTCTCAAGGTAGCCGGCAAAGGCGGCGTAGGCAGCGGGACGCAGGGTGCCCTTGATCAGGCTGTCATTGCTCTTCATCCAGGCCGGCGCGCTCCAGGGGCTTGCCATGACACGCAATCTTGGATTGATCGCCAGGGCGCTCTTGAGCACCGGCAGGACGTCGGAGCGCATCGGGTCGATGGAAAATCCTGCCAGCGGGTAGTCCGTCTGACCCAGCGGCACATCATCGAGTGAATAGTGCTGCAGCGAAAAATCAGACGCGCCAATCGTGAGCCGGGTAAAGCTCAAACCGATCCCCGGCGCCTTGCCGAACAGGTCCTGAAGCAGTGCCTCACGTTGCGACGCGCTCATCCGGTTCTGGATCAACCAGGCCGAGGCGTCGGTGATGTTGGCGCCAAAACCCACAATCTCCTGGTAACGCCTGGCGGGATTCACTGCAATATTGAGGGGCAGTACCGCGTTGCCAGCTGCAAAGCTGTTGCCCGCCTGGAGCGCGAGAAGTTGGGACTGGTCTGTCAGGGTGACCCAGGTCTGGACCGGCGCACCGTGCGCGGTGTTGGCGCCGGACTGCGCCTGCCCGACACCGGCAAAACCCAACAGGAAGAACCCCAGCGCCAGCGGCGCCGAAGCGCACGACTTCAGCCATTGCATCATCACTTCACCTTTGCACGTCATTCAACGCCAACCTGTCACCGAGCGGGTTTCTCACAGGCGTTGTTCCGAGATTCGGTCAAACAGGGAAATCCGGCCCAGGTCCAGCGTGAAGTGGACCCGCTCATCGACGCCAAATGCCGGCGCGCCAGAGACCACACTGGACAGCAGATTGCCGTCAAATTCGAGCCACACGACGTGGTGATTTCCCATCGGCTCCATCAGGGAGACCGTGGCTGCAAATTCCCCACCCGCATGAATCAGCACGTTCTCGGGACGAATCCCCAGAACAACGTCGCGCGCCTGAAGCGCCGCGGCGCGCCAGGCATACGGGGTCACATCGAGCGCCAAGCCTTTCGATTCGAATCGAACCGAATCCGCCGCGGGCCTGAGTTGACCTTGCACAAAATTCATGGACGGTGCGCCGAGAAATCCCGCCACAAACAGATTCTCGGGTTGTTCATAGACTTCAGAGGGCACGCCAATCTGCTGGATCTTGCCAGCGTACATGACCACGATGCGCGTAGCCAGCGTCATGGCTTCGACCTGATCATGCGTTACATAGATCATGGTCGAATGCAAATTCTTGTGCAGCAGCTTGAGCTCACGCCGCAGTTCGGCACGCAGCTTGGCGTCCAGATTGGACAAGGGTTCATCGAACAGGAAGACGTCCGCCTCGCGCACCAGTGCCCGGCCGATGGCCACGCGCTGGCGCTGACCGCCCGAAAGCTGCGATGGCTTGCGATGGAGCAGTGGTTCCAGGTGCAGCATTTCGGCTGCGCGTTTCACCCGCCGTTCAATCTCGGCCTTCGGCTTGCCACTGATACGCAAGCCAAACGACATGTTGCGCTCCACCGTCATGGTCGGGTACAGCGCATAGGACTGGAACACCATGCCGATATGGCGGTCCGTCGGATCGGCCCAGGTCATGTCCTGCCCACCGATTTCGATGCACCCGCCGCTCACGTCGATCAGGCCGGCAATGCTGTGCAGCAAGGTCGACTTGCCGCATCCGGAAGGCCCGAGCAGCACCAGAAACTCGCTCTCGAGGACGTCGAGGTTGAGGTCCTTGATGACTTCGTTGGCACCAAAGCGGATGCAAAGATTGTGGATACTGACACTGGCCATGGCCTACCCCTTTACCGCACCGGCGGCGATACCGCGCACAAACCAGCGTCCCGAGAAAAAATAGATGGCCAGCGGCACCATCGAGGTCAGGATGGTGGCTGCCATGTTGACGTTGTAGAGCCGCTCACCCGTGGTGGTGTTGATGACATTGTTGAGTTGCACCGTCATCGGCAGGTTGTCACGCCCTGCAAACACCAGACCGAGAATGTAGTCGTTCCAGACGCCAGTGACCTGCATGATCGCCGCCACGATGATCATGGGGGTGGACATCGGTAGCATCAGCTGCGCGAAGATGCGCCAGAAGCCACCGCCGTCGATGCGTGCCGCCTTGAACAGTTCCTGCGGAATGGAGAGGTAATAGTTGCGAAACAGCAGCGTCATCACCGGCATGCTGAAGACGATGTGAACCGTCACGATGCCCGGCAACGAGCTGAACAGCCCGACGCCCGCCAGGATGCGCACCAGCGGATACATCATGACTTGCACCGGGATGAAGGCACCCATCATCAGAATGGCAAACAAGGCCTGCGATCCGCGCGGCTTCCAGAACGACAGCGCATAGCCGTTGAGCGCACCAAGCAGGATCGGCAGCGCCGTGCTCGGAATCACGATCAGCACGGAGTTCCAGAAGCCGCCACGGATGCCGTTGCAATTGACGCCGGTGCAGGCCTGCGACCAGGCGATCGTCCAGGGCTCCAGCGTGACGCTCAGCGGCAGGGCGAAGATGTTGCCGAGCCGGATTTCATCCATGGTCTTGAACGAGGTGACCAGCATGATGTACAAGGGCAGCAGGAAGAACAGCGCCGCCGTCAGCAGGAAGGCGTAGATACCGATGCGCGCTGGTGTCAGTTTGACCCCCCCGCGGGCGCGGCCTTGCCTGGCGCGGCCCGGCGCGGCGCTCATCCCCGCTCCTCGCGGCGACGGGCGCGGCTGCGCGCGTACAGAAAGGGTGCCACCAGCGCCAGCACCGTCAGCAGCAACACCATCGATCCGGCTGATGCCAGGGCGATGTTGGCGCGGCCAAACAAGTGGTCCATGATGAACTTGGCCGGCACTTCGCTGGCCGTGCCAGGTCCGCCCTGGGTCATGGAGACGACCGAGTCGAACAGCTTGATGACGGCAGTAAACAGCAGCACGAACACGGTGGCGACCGACGGTGCCAGCATGGGCAGCACGATGGAGACATAGACGCGCCAAGTCGGGATACCGTCGATGCGGGCAGCCTTCCAGATTTCTTCATCGATGCCGCGCAGGCCCGCCAGCAGCATCGCCATCACCAGACCGGAAGCCTGCCAGACGGTGGCGATGACGATGGTGTACATGACCATGTCCTGATCAATGATCCAGTCGAAAGTGAAGTCCTGCCAACCCAGTTGCCGCAGCGCCTGCTGGATGCCATTGCCGGGGTTGAGCATCCATTGCCAGACCAGTCCGGTGGCGACAAACGACATGGCGTAGGGATACAGAAACACCGTGCGCAAGGCACCCTCTGCCATCACTTTCTGGTCAATGAAGACGGCCAGCAGAAAACCCAGCAGCATGCAGATGGCAATGAACAACACGCCGTAGAGGGCCAGGTTTTCCAGCGACAGCAGCCAGCGGTCGTTGTTGAACAGGCGTTCGTACTGCGCAAGACCGACGTACTCGTCCGACGGGAAGGTGCGCGAATTGGTCAGCGACACCTTGAGCGACCAGAGCACGGTACCCAGGTAGGCCACCAGCACGGTCAGCGCCATCGGCAGCAGCGCTGCCCACGACACCAGCTGGCGCGACAAGTGGATGAGCCGGGCTTTCATGGCACTGCCGACCGCTTAGCGTTTAAGCGCGGCCAGGATGTCTTTCTGCACTTTTTCGACGGGAACGTTCTTGTTCCAGTACGCCGTCAGAATGTCCGACAGGGAACCATTCTGGTCCGGGTTCAGATACACCTCGCCATTGCCCAGTTGGCGCGACTTGTCCTTCATGA
>JBAXNI010000167.1:0-4945 GCA_037133835.1 Comamonadaceae bacterium
TCAGAGCAGAAACGGGATCAGCCACCAGCTTCGTTTCTTGTAGGCCGCCCAGTCCGGATAGCGCGACATGCTGGCTTCTTTCATGACCATGTTGACAGCAAAGAGGCCGAGCCAGACCCAGGCCAGTACCAGCACCGGGAACCAGTGCCAGGCCAGCATGGCAAAGCTGCCGTAGATCATCATCTCGCCGAGGTAGTTCGGGTGGCGCACCCAGCGGTGCATGCCGTCGGTGATGAGACCACGCTGAATGCGCAGCGTGAAAAACTTCTGCGCGTCAGCAGCAATCATGATGACCGAACCGATCAAACACAGGCTGATGCACAGCGCAAACCAGACTGCTTCAGGCAGTGGGTAGACCGGCTGCGAGGTGCGCGAAATCAGCAACCAGCCAAACACCCAGTAGAGCCCGAGCACGCCCAGGAAAGCATTGATGCCTGCGCCGATGGTGATCTTGATCTGCCAGTTCGGATCCGGAAAAGCCAGATCCTTCATCAGCCAGACCAGACCATAGCCGCCATGCAGCGCGAGGTAGACCCATGCTGCGGTGGACGTGTTCTGGTAGTACCAGATCAGAAAACCAAAAAAGAAGAAGCTGCCGCCCTTCTGGAAGTTGATGATCCAGGCAAACTTCCAGGGGCGTGGCCCGCCCAGAAAGTCCTTGGACAGGTAGTCGGTGAACTTGCGCATCCCCACCGCCCAGGCGGGGGGTGGCGTTGCATGGTTCGCATCGGCGTTTCCCGTGGTTGTCATGGCAAGCACCCCCTCTTTAGTGAGCTTGAGAAGATTGGACGTGAAACATACCACGCGGGGCAGCCAGTGTCGACATCATCTGGCCGCACCGCAGCACTTCTTGTATTTCTTGCCGCTGCCGCAGGAGCACGGGTCGTTGCGTCCCGGCGTGATGTCGGCGTGCAGCGTCGGCACACGGGGCCCGAAGTTGCGCCACAGTTCACGCAGGTCATAGACCGCCCACACGGCATCGGCAAAGGTGTTCAACCGCTTCACGCTGATGCCGGGCGGGCCGTTTTCATCAAAGAACGATAGCGTCGGTGTATCGGTGTCATCCTCTGTCAGGGCGACGATGGCTTCCAGCGCGCCGTTGAGCCACTTGAGCGCCTCCTTGTCGCGCGGCGGTGCCCACTCCTCGGGCCAGGCCTCGACCGCGTACATGAAGCCCAGCGCCCAGATCTGGCCGAACGCAGGCAGGGCTTCAACCTCCATGGCATGTCGTTCTTCTTCAGGCAAGGCGGCCACAGCGCCCCGCACGTCCATCACTTCGGGCTGGTAGGCGGCCTCATCGTCAAGTGATTCGACCTTGGCATCGAGCGACTGCGCCACTTCACTCCAGCGTCGCGACCAGAGTTCGATAAAGCGTTGCTGCTGCGCCGCGCTGGCAAATGAGCCGTCGTCCGCATCGCCTTCGATGCTGATGGCCAGCAGCACGGGCAGGTACTCCGAGGGCGCGATGGGGCGGCGACAGCAGATCAGCGCGGCCATGAAACCTTCGCAAAATTCCCATTGCGGTGTTTCGTCGTAACGGCTGCGCAGTTCGTCCAGGATGGTGTCGATCTCGTCAAACTCGTCAGCGCCGAGCGGCAGGGCTTCGATGTTGTTGAGGGCTGGCAAGGTCTGGTTCATGGTTCAAAATTGATTGCGGTTTGTGAGCGCACTGACAGCGCAAGCAGGCGTTTTCTCATGCAAAGAACGGCGCTATCCTTGCTCAGTAGTGCAGCCTTGTGGTGAACCGCCAGATCAATGAACTTCTGGTCATCCGGATCCCGGCAGGTGACGCTGGCCTTCGGTGCCACTTCGACCAGATGAGCCGCAGCGTCGAACTGTTGCAACACGCTTTTGGCGGCCAGTTCAGCGACTGCCAGACGGGCGATGATCTTCGGATAGCTCAGGACGCGCTCCAGTTCATCGCGCATGGCGTGCGTGGACAGCCACTGGACCCTTTGTGAGGCTAGTGCTTGCTTGAGAGGATGGGTGGCAGGGTCATTGAAGACGAAGAGGTCCAGGACGATGTTGGTGTCGATCACGATCGGTCGAACCGGGCCGTTGGGGTCAGAGCCCAATTTCTCTCACCGTCGTGTGTATTGCCTGCATCGTAGTCCTCAATTGGGATCTGACACCGACTTGTCGGGGCGCATGGTTCCGGCCACCAGGTCGAAGCGGAACAATCGGCACTCGATCGGGCCGTTCCACAGCGGCACGCGGCGTGATTCCTTCAGGCGCATCTTGCCGGGCAGCTTGAGGTCGGGTGAGAGTACCCAGGCGCGCCAGCCGGGGTAATTCCTTTTCCAGTGTGAGCTGAGCTGATTGAAGAACTCGCCGCCATCGGGCAATTGCGCCTGCTCGCGGCCACCACGGTGACTGACACCGGCCACACCGGCCACTTCAATGCGTTCACCATAGGGTGGATTGAGCAGCAGGACGCCGGGCGTCGCGCACGGTGGCATGCGCTGCAAGGCGTCACCGCCACGAAATTCGATCACGTCTGCGACGCCGGCGCGCTCGGCATTGCGCTGGGCAAAGTCGACCATCCGGTGCGCCACGTCGCTACCGAAAATGATGGGCTGCTGCCCCGACTCCGGCTTCACCTCGGCGGCGCGGGCTTCGCTCCTGATGGCATCCCAGACATGCGCCTGGTAGGGCAGGTATTTCTCGAATGCAAATGCCCGCAGGCTGCCCGGGGCCATGTTGCAGGCCATCTGCGCCGCCTCAATGGCAATCGTCCCGCTGCCGCAGCAGGGGTCGTAAAGCGGCAGCAGATCACCATCGCCGTCCATCCAGCCGCTGGCAGCCAGCATGGCGGCGGCCAGCGTTTCCTTCAGCGGCGCCTCCCCTTTGTCCTGGCGCCAGCCGCGCTTGAAAAGCGGTTCACCCGAGGTGTCGATATAGAGCGAGCAACTGTCGGTCGTGAGGTGCGCATAGATGCGCACATCGGGCCACTGCGTGTTGACATCCGGGCGCACGCCGTTGGCCTTGACGCGAAAGCGGTCGCAGACAGCATCCTTTATTTTCAGGGCTGCAAAGTTCAGCGAGGTGAGTGGGCTGTGCTGCGCCGTCACTTCCACCTTGATGCTCTGGCGCGGAGTGAACCAGACCTCCCATGCCACTTCGCTCGCAGCGCGGTACAGATCCTGTTCGTTGCGATACTCGGTGTAGGACAGCAACACCAGCACGCGTTGCGCCAGACGGCTGTGCAGGTTCAGCAGCAGCACGTCGCGCCAGGAACTGCGCAACGCAACCCCGCCTCGCTGTTTCAGGACCTCGGCCAGCGGCAACCCCGTGATGCGCTGTACTTCGGGGGCCAGGTAGTCCTCGACGCCCGCGGCGCACGGCAGGAAGATTTGCAGCTTGTTCAAAGGGCTTTCCTCAGACTGGTCGGGGCAATCCGCAGGCCCTCGCGGTACTTGGCAACGGTGCGGCGCGCACAGTCGATGCCCTGCTCCTTGAGCATTTCAGAAATCTGGTTGTCACTGAGTGGCTTCTTCAGATTTTCGGCACCGACAAACTGCTTGATCAGGGCGCGCACCGCTGTGCTGGAGGCGCTGCCACCCGAGTCGGTTCCCAGGCCGGAGCCGAAGAAGTACTTCAGCTCGAAGGTTCCGAACGGTGTTGCCATGTACTTGGCCGTGGTGACGCGACTGATGGTGGACTCATGCAGACCGAGTTCGTCCGCGATTTCTCGCAGCACCAGAGGACGCATCGCCAGTTCACCATGCGTGAAGAAGCTCTTTTGCCGTTCCACGATAGCCGAGCTGACCCGCAAAATGGTGTCAAAACGCTGTTGAATGTTCTTGATGAACCAACGCGCCTCCTGCAAACGCTGTTGCAAGGCGGCGTAACTGGCGGCGTCACTGCCGCCGCCCTTGTGCTGCTTGAGGGCGTTGGCATAGATGTCGTGCACACGAAGGCGCGGCATGACCTCCGGATTGAGCCGGGCCTGAAATCGGGCTTGCGTCCCTTTGCCAACCCGGACCACCAGCACGTCCGGCACCACAATGTTTCGCTCCACGTTGACAAAGCGCCTACCCGGTTTGGGCTCCAGACGCCCGATCAGGGCAATCGCCTCACGCACCGCAGCATCGGTGGCGTGGCACAGTTGCACCAGGTGCTTGATGTCGCGTCGCGCCAACAGGTCCATTGGCTGGCTGCAGATGCGCAAGGCCACGTTCAGCGTGGCCCCGGTCTTGCCAGGCTCGCGTTTCGCCTGCGCCAGCAAGGCCTTGAGCTGCAGTGTCAGGCACTCCGCCAGATCACGTGCACCAATGCCCATTGGCTCCAGGCTCTGCAGCAATCCCAGAGCAACCGTGAAGTGATGCACCAGCTGTTCGAACTGCGTTTCGTCACCAGCACCCAGGCCAACGGCCAGCGCCTCCAGAGAATCTTCCAGATAGCCGTCGTCGTTCAGCGATTCAATCAGGAAGCTCAGGGCGGCACGATCTTCCTCACTTAAGCGCAAGGCCAGCGCCTGCGTGTGCAGATGGCTTTGCAGCGATTCCTGTGAGCGCGCCAATTCGGTGATCTCGGTGTCATCGTTGTCGTTGAGGTTGTTGCCGTGCGCGCGCGCGTCACCACCCCATTCGCTGTCATCCGGCGAGATCTGGACACAGCCATCGCCCTCCCAGTTCTGGCCATCGTCGGCCGAAAGCGGGGTGGCATCAGCGTCATTGTCGGCAGCAGAAACAGTGGCGGTGGCGTAGTCAGCACCGACGCTGCTGACATACTCGGCCTCGATATCGTCCTTGCGAACGGGTGTATCGGCCTGCGTCAGACCAAAATCCTCACGCGGCGCCTCGTCCGCACTCAGTTCCAGAAACGGATTTTCATCGAGCATCTGGCCAACTTCCTGGCTCAGTTCCAGCGTCGAGAGCTGCAACAAACGGATCGACTGCTGCAACTGCGGCGTCAACGCCAGATGCTGCGAAACCCGGAGCGA
>JBAXNI010000168.1:0-4918 GCA_037133835.1 Comamonadaceae bacterium
GGCTACGAGTTGATGTGCGCACTGGCGCCGCGCGTGCCGGTCCGGGTTGAAGCTTGACGCTGAAGCACCTTTAAAGCCTCAAACCAGAGCACGCTGAGCAGGCCCAGGGCAGACGCCGTCAACAGGTCGATGCCCGACAGCGGTGCAAAAAAGAACAAGCTGCTCAGCCACGGCAGGTACAGCGTCAGCAGCAGCAGGCCGAGAGTCACCGCGCAGACAGTCCACAAGGTGCGATTGGGTACCCGCAACGATGCCCACAAGAACCCGCTGCGCGAACGATTCGAAAAGATCAGCGCCAGGTTGCCCATCACCAGCGTGCTGAACGCGAAAGCGCGTGCGCCTGTCTCAGGCAACCAGCTTGCTGACCACAGGTAGGCTGCCATCACCACCAGCAGCACACCAACACCTTGAAGCAAGGCCAGCAACAGGGTGATGCCGGCAAACAGTGGTGCCTCGGCATCGCGCGGCGGCCGCTGCATCACGTCCGACTCGGAGGGCTCGTTTTCGAAAACCATGGAACACGCCGGGTCGATCACCAGTTCCAGAAAGGCAATGTGCAGCGGGAACAGCACCGTCGGCCATCCGAGCAGCACGGGCAAGAGCGCCATTCCGGCAATCGGCACATGGACTGCGAGGATATAGGACATGGATTTGCGCAGGTTGTCGAAGATGCGTCGACCCAGTCGAACGGCGCGCACAATGGAAGCAAAGTTGTCGTCCAGCAGCACAATCGCGGCTGCCTCGCGCGCCACATCGGTGCCACGTCCGCCCATCGCCACACCGACGTGCGCCGCCTTCAGGGCCGGCGCATCGTTCACGCCATCGCCCGTCATGGCAACGATCTCGCCATTGGCCTTGAGCGCTTGCACAATGCGCAACTTTTGCTGCGGGGCAATGCGGGCACAGACGCTGACCCGTTTCATGCGCTGCTGCAGCTCTGCATCGCTCAGGGCGTCCATCGCTTCACCCGTCAGCATCTGATCGGCCTGGCTGACATCAAGCTGAGCTGCCCTGGCAATGGCATGCGCCGTTGCCGGATAGTCACCGGTGATCATCACGACCCGAATGCCCGCGCTACGGCATTGCTCAACTGCCGCCACAATCTCTGGTCGCAGCGGATCGGCAAGCCCGAGCAAACCGATGAATTCAAAATCAAAATCGTGCTCGATGGCGGGCCACTGCTGACCAACAAAGCGCGCCTGTGCCACACCGAGCACGCGCAAGCCCTGGGCTGCCATTGCCTGCGCTGCTGCAGCGACACGCGCCTGCGCACCGGCATCGAGATGACACAGGTCGATGATCGCTTCTGGCGCACCTTTGGCCGCTACCACGTGGGCATCTCCTTCGGTCGATCGCCAGACATGCGACATGGCGCGCAACTCGGGGGTCAGACCGTATTCCTGCAACAAGGCCCAGTCGCGGTGCAGATGCTCGGTATCTTTCAGGAAGTGCTGGCCGAGACGATGAAACGCCTTCTCCATCGGATCAAAAGGCTCTTCCACGCTGGCCAGAATCGAGTACTCCACCAAGGTATGAAACGCTTCCGGCAGTTCGGCCGTGCTGTCGTAGTTGATTGACAGGTGCTCACCCGCAGTCGAGTCGCCTTGAGCATAAAGCTGCGCCACGGTCATGCGGTTTTCGGTCAGGGTGCCGGTCTTGTCGGCGCACAGCACCGAAGTGGCACCCAGTGTCTCGATCGCGGCAATACGCCGGGTCAACACCTTTTGCCTGGAAAGACGCCAGGCCCCCAGGGCCGGCAGCACGGTCAGCACGACGGTGAACTCCTGCGGCAGCAAAGCCATGGCCAGCGCAATGCCGGCCAGCAGCGCGCCAAGCCAGTCGCCGCGCAACCAGCCGTAGGCAAGGATCATGAACAGGCTGGCGCCCAGCGCGATCAGGGCGAGCACCTTGACCAATCTGGCGGTCTGCTTCTTCAGCGGCGAGCGCTCAGCCGTCAGCGTTTCAAGCGCACTGCCAATGTGGCCGATCTGGCTGCGTGGACCGGTGGCCGTGACGCGCGCCATGCCATGTCCGTTGACTATCAGGGTTCCGGAAAACAGGGTCGAATCCAGCCCCTTGAGTACGGGCAGCGCTTCACCTGTCAGTAGTGACTCGTCAACCTGCATGTCGCTGCCGCTCAGCAGTGCGGCATCGGCGGCGATCCGGTCACCTTCGGCCAGCACAAGAATGTCACCGCACACAACGTCGGCACCGGCAATGCGCTGCGGCTGGGCGTCACGCAGCACCAGCGCGCGAGGGCTGGTGAGCTCGCGCAAGGATTGCAGCGCATGCTCTGTCCTCCCCTCCTGGTACAAGGTCAGTGCCAGCACCACCAGCACCAGACCAAACAGGATCATGCCCTCCTGCAGGTCACCCAGCACCAGGTAGAGAGCACCCGCCAGCAGCAGCAGCATGAACATCGGCTCCTGCAGCGTCTCGCGCGCAATGGCGCGCAAACCGCGCCGCTGCTCGCCGGGCAGCACGTTGGGGCCATCGTCGCGCAGACGCTGCGCTGCTTGCGCCGCTGTCAGCCCTTCATCAGGCGTCGGTAAAACCATTGTTTGCTCCTTCAACCATCGCGTGTCAGTAGAGCCCGCGCACCCGGGCCTGCAGCCTTGCGAGGCCGAGCAACGCATCAGTGAAAGGAGTGGCGACGCCGGTCAGTGCACCAAGTTCCTTCACCACAGTCACCAAGGCATCAAGCTCGATTGGCTTGCCGGCTTCGAGGTCCTGCAGCATGGACGTCTTGAAAGCACCGAGCTTGCGTGTGACGGCGTGCCGGTCTTCGGGCTGCTGCGCGATCGGGATGCCGATGTGTGCACCGATCTCCCTGGCCTCCAGCATCACGCTGGAAACAAAGGCGCGCACCAGATCGTCGTCCAGAATCCGGTCCGTTGTGGCTCCGGTGAGGGCGCTGATCGGATTGACCGTCATGTTGCCCCACAGCTTGTACCAGACGTCCTTCTGAATCTGCTCCGAAATGCTGACCTCGAAGCCGGCCGCCTGCAGCAAGGCCGCAATTCGCTTCACCCGCTCACTCGGCTGCCCGCTGGGCTCGCCAACAATCAGTTTGTTGCCGAAGTGATGCTGGGCATAGCCCGGCTCAGTGGTGCAACTTGCGTGCACGACGCAGCCAATGACGCTGGCTCCCGGGATCGCCTGGCCGATCTCCGCCGTGGCGTCCACCGCGTTGAGAACAGTCCCGGCAAAACGGCCACCAAAGTCCTGAAAGAACCACCACGGCACGCCATTCATGGCGCTCAGCACCACCGTGCCCGGGCCGATCAGCGGCTTGATGCGATGCGCGACATCAAGCAATCCCGTTGCCTTGACGGCAACGAGCACCAGATCCTGCACGCCCAGGTTAACCGGGTCGGCGCTGGCGTGCACCGGCCATGCACTCTCCACGCCGCCTTCGCGCAGGCGCAGGCCGTGGCGCTGCAAGGCATCGAGCGTCGCGCCGCGTGCCACCGCGCTGACGCGGCAGCCGGCGGCGGCCAGGTGCGCACCGATCCAGCCGCCAATGGCGCCGGCACCGTAAATACAGACCCTGTTGAAGGATTCAGAAGTCATCGTGAAACTGCTTTTCTCTATTGCCCTAAGACTGCCTTAAGGCGCCGCGCCGAAGATGGCGGCATCGATTCACTTTACCAGAGAGGTTTGCCATGAATTCATCCCTGCACCTGTTCCTTCACCAGTTCGTCGGAGTGATGATGGCCGCGCTGACGCCAGTGGTTCTTGTTGCGTTTCTTTCAATCCCTTATTGCCTGGGCGGCCATCCTGGCGATGACCGTACTTTGGTCGTGCCTGCCAGTCAGCACATGACCTGATCGCCGGACTGACCTAAACTCGGCGCATTATGAAATTTACCGAAATGGCGGATGACACCGAAGACACGGAGCACAGCCCGGCCGAGCGCATTGCGGCGGCGTCGCGCAGCACCTGGGTCAGCGTCGGTGTCAATCTGGTCCTGACGATTGCGCAGGTTGTCGTTGGCGTATTGGCCAAGTCACAGGGCCTGATTGCCGACGGCATCCATTCGCTGTCCGATCTGGTAGCCGACTTTGTTGTGCTGCTGGCAAGTCACCATAGCAAGAAGGACGCCGACATTGACCACCCTTACGGCCATCAGCGTTTCGAGACGGCCGCCTCGCTGATACTTGGTACCTTGTTGCTGGTGGTAGGTGTTGGCATGCTGTGGTCCGCCGCGCGCAAGCTCGAAGCGCCCGAAACAGTGCAGACCGTGCACATCGTTGCCTTGTGGGTGGCAGGCGGCGCCCTGATTGCGAAAGAACTCTTGTTCCGCTACATGTTGTCGGTTGCCAAGCGCGTCAAATCGAGCATGCTGGTAGCCAATGCCTGGCACGCACGCTCTGACGCCGCCTCTTCGCTGGTGGTGGGCGTTGGCATCATCGGCAATCTCGCTGGCTACCCAATTCTGGACCCGATTGCCGCATTGATTGTCGGCTTTATGGTCACCAGGATGGGATGGGGCTTTAGCTGGGACGCCTTGCATGACCTGATGGATCGGGCGGTGGACGAGCAGGAGGTTCAGGCCATCGGTAAGACGCTGCTTGAAACGCCGGGTGTGAGCGGCGTGCACGAGGTACGCACGCGCAAGATGGGTGACATGATCGTGGTTGATGCCCACATCGAAGTAGACGCTGCGATCACCGTCGAAGCAGGTCACGACATTGCAGTGCAAGCCCGCCAGCGCGTCATGCAACGCCATCGCGTACTGAACCTGATGACGCATGTGGACCCCTGGCACCGCCCGGATCTGGATCATGCCCGCCCGGAAAGCAAAATCCCCACATAGTCTAAGTCCCCATATGACCTGCGACTGGCAGAGAAGTTGAGCGCCAAGCTCATTTCAATAGAGATCGCGCCGTTGCCAATGGCTGCTTGAATAGCGGCG
>JBAXNI010000169.1:0-4861 GCA_037133835.1 Comamonadaceae bacterium
TGATGACACTGTTCCCGCAAATCGTGCTCTGGCTGCCGCAGAGCATGGGCTATGTAACGCACTGAGTCTGAGCTTCACAGCCAGGGTCTGAGCCAGCCCAGACCGGCCGAGGTACCGCCTGGCTCCATTCCTCGGGCGGGGCGGTACTCGCAACCGACCCAGCCGCTGTAACCCAATTCGTCCATCAGCGAGAACAGGTGCGGGTAATTCAATTCGCCTTGGTCAGGCTCGTAGCGCTCCGGCACACCGGCAATCTGGATGTGACCGACCCTGCCGTCGGGCAGGTACTGGCGCAGTTTGGTGGCAAGGTCGCCCTCCACGATCTGGCAGTGGTACAGGTCCATCTGCACCTTCAGATTCTGCGCCGCAACTTCGGCAACAACTGCGTGCGCCTGGTCTTGCCGGTTCAGGAAGTAACGCGGCATGTCTCGCAGGTTGATGGGTTCGATCAACAGCTCAACACCATAGGCAAGAGCCTGCTGCGCGGCCCAGCGCAGGTTGTCGACATAGACCGGGCGCAACGATTCAAAGCTGGCGCCTTCGGGGATCAGGCCAGCCATCACATGCAGGTGCGGGCAAGCCAGGGCCTGGGCGCAGTCCAGCGCACGATGCAGGCCTGCCTGAAACTCGGCCTCACGCCCTGGCAGGCAGGCCAGACCACGCTCGCCGGAGTCCCAGTCGCCAGGTGGCGCATTGAACAGCACCTGCTGCAAACCATGGGCCTGCAAACGCTCGGCAATATCTTGCGCCTTCCAGGCGTAGGGAAACAGGAACTCCACGGCCTTGAAGCCGTCCCGGGCAGCGGCTGCAAAACGGTCCAGAAAAGCGAGTTCCGGATAAAGCAGTGACAGGTTGGCGGCAAATTGGGGCATGTGACTGGCGCAAATAATGCAAACAGAAGAATAGCGTGTTTTGGCGCTGTGGCGGCACGATGGACTGTCGTCTACCGGCGGCGCTCTGTTGACGTACAGTGCTTGCTTGTATTCCAACTGCACAAGAAAACATTTTTTTAAACGGGAGAGTTATCTAGATGCAAACAGCCAAGACCATCGAACTGCACGGAAAGCCGGTTGCCGGGGGCAAATTTCCGTTGATTTGCACACCGCTTGTGGGGCGTACTCGCGACCAGCTACTGGCCGAGGTGCAAGTCGTTCTGGCCAAGCAACCCGATATTCTCGAGTGGCGTGTCGATTTTTTCGAGGACATTGCCAACGCGGTCGAAGTGCTCAGTGTGGCCAGCGCCATCAAGACAGCTGCAGATGGACTTCCGGTGCTGTTCACGCGACGCTCGATCCGCGAAGGCGGCGAGAAGATCGCACTGTCCGAAGAAAGGGTGATCACGCTCTACCAGGCGGTTTGTGAAAGCCGTCAGATTGATCTGATCGATTTCGAGATGAGCAACGACGCCGCCCACATCGCTCTGGTACGGGAAGCGGCCAAGGCCAATGACATCAAGCTGGTGCTTTCCTTCCACAATTTTTCGTTCACGCCAGTGCTCGATACATTGACTCAGCGCTTCTTGCTGGCCGAGCAACTTGGCGCCGATGTTGCCAAGGTCGCCGTCATGCCGCGCAATCTGGAAGATGTACTGACCCTGCTCAGTGCGACGCTCAGCGCCAGCCAGAAGCTCAGAATCCCCCTGATCAGCATGTCCATGGGGCCTTATGGATCGTTGACGCGCCTGTTTGGCTGGGCTTTCGGTTCCGCTCTGACATTTGCCGTCGGCGCCAGCAGTTCGGCTCCGGGCCAGGTGCCGATCGAGGACCTGAACACGGTGCTCGCGATTGTGCAAAAGTCACTGGCTGGACAGAAATAGGATCAGCCATGCCCTCATCATCAAGATCACCGGACGTTCTCATCAGCGAGGTTGGACCGCGTGATGGCCTGCAGTCGGTCAAGGCAACCATGCCGACCGCCGACAAGTTTCGCTGGATCGATGCACTGGTGGCAGCCGGTCTGCGGGAGATCGAGGTCTGCTCCTTTGTGCCAGCCAAACACCTGCCGCAAATGGCCGACGCGGCCGAGGTGGTACGACATGCGCTGACCCATCCTGGGATCACGGTGATGGCGCTGGTGCCCAATCTGCGGGGTGCCGAGAGCGCCCTGAAGGCGGGTGTGCACAAGCTGACGATTCCGGTCTCGGCCAGCGCAGCGCACTCGCTGGCCAACGTGCGCAAGACGCGCGAGGAAATGATCGAAGAAGTTCGCGCCATCGTGCGCCTGCGCAACGAAATCGCACCGCAGGTCAGGGTGGAGGCTGGCATTGCCACGGCTTTTGGCTGCACGCTGCAGGGCGTGGTGGCAGAAGACGACGTGGTCTGGATGGCGAGCCAGTGCATTGCCGCCGGTGCCGACGAGTCCGGTCTGTCCGATACCACCGGCATGGCCAATCCGGTGCAGGTGCGCCGACTCTTCAACCGGGTGCGCGCCGCCATTGGCGACAAGACCGGCGCCGCGCACATGCACAACACACGCGGCCTGGGCCTGGCCAATTGCCTGGCCGCCTATGACGTGGGCGTCAAAACTTTTGACAGCTCGCTCGGGGGTCTGGGCGGTTGCCCCTACGCACCGGGCGCCTCCGGCAACGTCGTTACCGAGGATCTGGTGTTCATGTTCGAAGCGATGGGTGTTTCAACCGGAGTGAACCTTGAAAAACTGTTGGCGTCCCGCGCACCCCTGATGGCCGGCCTGCCGGGTGAGCCTGTCTATGGCATGACGCCGGAGGCGGGTTTGCCCAAAGGCTGGACGCAGCCCGCCTTCGCATAGTCACGGCCTTGGGCTGATCGGCTCGGTCATGCCTGAAGCGCAGGCTGAAGATCGAGAAAAATGGGTGTTTTGCCCGGCTTTTTGACAGATCAGCCAACTGCACCGGTATCTATCATTCACCAAGTCACCTTCTTGATAGTCCGATGCACTCACGGAGATCTTATGAGTCTGGTATGGCGTGAACAGCTCAGTGTGGGCAATGACAGCATTGATTCCGACCACAAGCACCTGATCGAGATCGTCAATCTGGCGGAGCACAGTCAGCTGGCGAAAAACCGGGCTGAGTTGACATCGGCCCTGGCGCAGCTCCTGCAGTACTCAAAAGTCCATTTTTCGAGAGAAGAAAAATTCGCCAGTGCAGTGGGCTACCCGGATGTTGAGATCATGCATGCGTCCCACGAAACTCTGATTGAGAAACTGCAACAGATAACGCAGGAACTGGATGGTAATTTGACTACCCCCGCGGTAGAGGGCTTTGTCATCTTCCTGCGTGAATGGCTGGTCAATCATGTGATCAAGGAAGACATGCTGCTCAAGCCCTACTTCATGAAACGTTCGCCCAGCTTCACACCTGGCTGAACGTTGAAACCCTGTGAACGAAAACGACCTGATTTATCACTTTGCGAAGGAGCATGTGATCCAGGCTTCTGGGCTGGTGGCCTTGTTGATGCCGCAGACCTTTGGCCTGGCCATGGCAGTCAAAAGCCTGAATGGACGCTATCTGCTCTCCAACAAGGCCATGCAAGACCTGTTTAACAGGAGCGCCGGGCAGTTTACCGGTGTCACCGACAGCGAACTGTTTCCAGCAGAAGTCGCCGCGCAACTACAGAGTTCCGATCAAAGCATAGCCAGTGGAACAGCCACGACGACTGAAAATCTGGATTTCGCGCTTGGTGACAGGTCGGTGCAATTCCTTTGCCTCAAGTTTCCCGTGCATGGCCCTGACGGGGAGATCCTTTTCATCGGGACGGCGATGCTTGACACCAGGGCTCATGAAAATGCTTCAAGGATGCGCGAATCCCTGCAGCAGTTGCAGCAGACCAATCAGGAACTACAACAGACACTGGTCGAACTTGACCGCCTGGCCAGTACCGACAAACTGACCGGCACATGGAACCGGCGGCGCCTGGAAGAGGCACTGCGCAATGAGATGGAACGCCTCAGGCGCTATGACCACCCCGTAAGCGTGATGCTTCTCGACATTGACTCCTTCAAGAAGGTCAATGACGTTTACGGACACTCGGCGGGCGATCTGGTTCTTGGAAAACTGGCAATTCTTGTACAGTCCGTCCTTCGCAGCACAGACTCACTCACGCGCTGGGGTGGTGAAGAGTTTGTCGTGCTCTGTCCCAACACGACATTGGCGACCGCAGCCATGCTGGCCGAACGCTTGCGTGAGACCATCGCCGGGTCCATCTTCCCGGAGATCGGCAATGTGACGGTGAGCCTGGGCGTCGCGCAATGTGTGCTCGGTGAAAGCTGGGAAGAGTGGTTCAAGCGGGTTGATGCTGCGCTCTATCAGGCCAAGGCGGGCGGGCGCAACCAGGTCCAGATCGCGCCGCAGACACGACGTCGTGTGGGTACTGGAGAAAAGGTTGCCGCGAATTTTGCGAATCTTTCCTGGCATGGCGCCTACGAATGTGGCAATCAGCTGATCGACAACCAGCACCGTGGTCTCTTCATTGATGCCAACAATCTCCTTGGCGCCATCTTGTCTGAGCGTCCAAAGGATGAAGTGAGCGCACTGGTTGACAGATTGGTTGCGGATGTCCTTCAACATTTTCAGGACGAGGAAATAATCATCGCAGCAGCCGGTTATCCGGGCGCAACAATACACGCGGAAATTCATCGCACACTGGTTGAAAAGGCAGCCAGTCTGGCCAGCCGCTTCCAGGCAGGAACCCTGACCATCGGCGAATTGTTTCAGTTTCTGGCACATGATGTGGTTGCCCACCACATGCTCGGAGCCGATCGGGAGTTCTTCCCCTATCTGAAGCTGCCGAGTTGAGGACTTGACAGGCGCTTACACTTTGACCTCCTAGGGGGAGAGCGCCGACTATGAAACTGTGGATCAAGAGAACTGCGATTGCTGCCA
>JBAXNI010000170.1:0-4823 GCA_037133835.1 Comamonadaceae bacterium
TCAACAATGCGCCGACAAGGAAGTACATCATCATGAACACCGTACCCGCAGAATTTTTAGCCCTGCAACGTCTGTACCACTGGGAACAGACGACATCGGCGAGCATCACACTGACGCAGCCGATGAGCAAGGGTGTGATGCAGGACTTCACCTGGGCTCAGGTGGCAGAGCAGGTGCGGCGCATGGCTGCGCACCTGAAGTCGCAGGGCTGGGAGCCAGGCTCCAAGGTCGCCATTCTGTCGAAGAACTGCGCCTGGTGGTTGATGAGCGATCTGGCTATCTGGATGGCAGGTTATGTTTCTGTTCCGCTTTACCCGACGCTGGCGTCCGCCACTGTGCGCCAGATCCTGGTGCACAGCGAGGCGCGTGCCTGCTTTGTCGGCAAGCTCGACGATTGGGACAGCATGAAAGCCGGTATGCCGGATGACCTGCCCTGCATCAGCTACGCTTTGTCACCTGCAGACGTCCGCCAGCGGTTTGAGAGTTGGGACACGATTTGCGCCCGCACAGAGCCGCTTGCGGGAACGCCACTGCGCAGCGGCGAGGAACTCGCCACGCTGATCTACACATCGGGAACGACCGGTCTGCCAAAGGGGGTGATGCACAGCTTTGACAATTTTTCCTGGGCGCTGGACCAGGGCATCGCACGCATTCCGATGGCGACGTCGGACCGCATGCTGTCTTACCTGCCACTGGCCCATGTGGTGGAACGGGTGCTGGTGGAACATGGCTGGCTGCGTACCGGCATGCATGTCTTTTTTGCCGAGTCACTCGACACCTTCACGGCCGACGTGCAACGCGCGCGACCCACCATCTTCTTTTCGGTTCCACGCCTGTGGGTCAAATTTCAGCAGGGCGTACACCAGAAAGTGCCGCCGGCCAGACTTCAGTTCCTGCTCAAGCTCCCGCTGCTGGGCGGCTTGGTGCGGCGCAAACTGCTGCATGCCCTGGGCCTGGACCAGTGTCGCATCGCCGCCGGTGGCGCTGCGCCCATGCCGGTGGCACTGCTGGCCTGGTACCGCAACTTGGGTCTGCCGATCAACGAAGGCTACGGTATGACCGAGAACCTGGCGCTGTCGCACCTGACGCTGCCGGGCAAGAATCAGGAAGGCAGCGTCGGTCCCGCCTACGCCGGTGTGCAAGCGCGCATTGACGCCCAGACCGGTGAAATCCAGATGCACAGCGAAGCCTTGCTGATGGGCTACTACAAGGAGCCGGACCTGAGCCGTCAGGTATTTACCGACGATGGCTGGCTTCGCACCGGCGACAAGGGCTTCGTCGACGCGCAGAACTGCCTGCACATCACCGGACGCCTGAAGGATCTGTTCAAGACCAGCAAGGGCAAGTACGTCGCCCCGGCACCGATCGAGGATCGTCTGGTGATGCATGAAGCACTGGAAGCCTGCGTCGTGACCGGCGCCAACCTGAGTCAGCCTCTGGGCATCGTGCTGCTCAACGCCAACGCGGTGGCACAGATCGGCGATCCAGCGGCCAAGGCGGCGCTGCAAACGTCGCTGGCCAACCACCTGAAGGCCGTCAATTCAACACTGGACCCGCACGAGCAACTGGCCTGTCTGGTGGTGGTCGCAACGCCCTGGTCGGTGGAGAACGACATCATCACGCCGACCTTCAAAGTCAAGCGCAACCGCATTGAAGATATCTATGCGGCGCAGTATGAGGGCTGGCAGAAGTCGGGGCAAAAAGTCATCTGGCAGACGGCCTGAGCCTCAGACGACAGGCTAGAGCATTTGATCTTTGGCGAGGAAATATTTTCTTGCGTAGGCTACCAGTTGACCATCGCTTGGATGGTCCACCGTTTCCACGCCGACCACTTTACTCACCAGGGCCAGGTCATGCGAATGAATGTGCTTGATCAGCTCAAGCTTGGCCTGTGCAGGTCCAACAATCAGAATTTCTGTTGCACCGGCCAGCGCCTGCGCGACGCGGTGGTAGTAGTCCTGGTCCGCCGGGGCTCGTCCATGGCCCATGGTACCCACGCGCGAGTGGAGCTTGTGATGTTGCTGGTTCGGTTGAATCAGGGACTTTTCTACGTCATCAGGACTGATATGCATCACATGGGCTTCAACATGATCAATCCAGACGAGTGCGTGATAGTGCGACATAAGGCGCTCCTTGCTTTCAACAAGTCACGCGACACGGTCCTTCAAAACGCAACGCATTTCATTTCGACCATCGATGGCTTGCCGGATCATCATGCGCCACCCCCAAAGAAATTGAGACCACTAATCGCAACGCGACCGCATTTGACTCGAAATCAACTGATGCATATCAATGAAAGACGACGAGGAGCGGTGGGCTGGCAAGCGCAAAGCGGAGCAGTTCATGCCTGCTGCACAAAGGCCTGTCGCTTTTTGGCAGTGCGTTCCATTTGTCGCGAGATGTTGCCGCAGACCAGATCGCACAGCGCGTAGATGGACTCGTCGGCGATCCGGTAGTAGACGCTGGTGCCGCGGCTCTCGCGTGCTACCAGGCCGTGCTTGGTCAAAAGCGTCAGATGGCGTGAAATGTTGGCGGCAGTGAATCCGCACAACTGGGCCAGTTCACCCACATTGTGCTCACCTTCGCGCAGCAGATTCAGAATTTTCAGACGGGTCGGATCGGACAGCGCCTGAAAATAGGCCGCGACCTCCAGCATGGCTTCAGGTGGCAGGTTTTCCATTAACGGACATTCCTTCAAAAGATCAGTGTTCATCATATCGACATGACCTGCCAGATTTGACCCGCCAGTTGTCACGTTCCTTGTTTTGATGTATTATTTGCTCAATTACGCAATTAGTCAAATAGTTAAGCAGTATTTTTATCAATGCCACTGGCTGCAGTGGCTCAGGAGCACCCAATGTTGAAAACCACTCTTCTTACCGCGCTGCTAATGACGGGCCTTTCCGGAATACCCTCGGTGTGGGCGGCCGACGCTGCGCCGCTGGCGACCGTGGCCGTTCAGTCTTCGGGTGCAACCGGTGCAGAGCGCCTGAGCTTTGACGGCGTGGTGGAGGCGGTGCGCCAGTCCACCCTGTCGGCGCAGGTCGCAGGGGCCATCGTTGCCCTGAACGTCAAGGCCGGCGACCGTGTTCGCGCTGGGCAGGAGCTGCTGCGCATCGATGCCCGCGCCGCCAGCCAGGCTACCGCGGCCACCGTGGCACAAGTAGAGGCAGCCCGCGCCACGATGAACGTGAGTTCCAAGGAGTACGAGCGCCAGAAGCAGTTGTTCCAGAAGCAGTACATCAGCCAGTCGGCGCTGGACCGCGCGCAGGCGCAGTTCCAGGCGTCACAGGCGCAAATGCAGGCGCTGCAGGCGCAATCCGACGCCGCGCACACACAATCCCGCTTCTTCGTCATCAACGCCCCCTACGCCGGCATCGTGAGCGACGTACCGGTAACCCTCGGTGACATGGCCATGCCGGGCGCACCCTTGATGATCATGTACGACCCGGCCGCCCTGCGCGTCTCGGCTCCAGTTCCACCCGGCACCGTGACCAGCGGGCCCGCCGAGGCCATCCAGTTTGAAATTCCCGGCCTGGCCGTAGCGCAAGCGCTGATGGCACCGAAGTCGGCCACCCTGCTGCCGCAGGTCGATGCCGCCACTCACACGGCGCAGCTTCGACTCGTCCTGCCCGACAGCCTGAAGGGCGCAACACCGGGCTTGTTTGCCCGCGTCTGGCTCGCAGCCTCTGCAATCGGCAAGGCCGCCAGTGACGGCGCGCGCCTGTACGTACCGGCCAGCGCGGTCGTCCGGCGTGCCGAAATGACCGGCCTGTATGTCGTCAACGACAAGGGCCGTCCGATGCTGCGCCAGGTCCGCCTGGGACGCGCCGCAGGCGAGCGCATCGAGGTGCTCAGCGGTGTTGAACAGGGCGAGAAGGTAGCCATCGACCCGCAGGCTGCAGCCAAGGTGCGCTGAGATGAGCAAAACCACCAAAATGGGAATTTCCGGTCGCATTGCTGCGGCCTTCCAGAGCGCGCACATCACGCCACTGCTTGCCCTGCTGGCCTTGCTGCTGGGCGGCTTTGCCGTGCTGGTGACACCACGTGAAGAAGAGCCACAGATCAACGTGACGATGGCCAACGTGCTGATTCCCTTCCCCGGAGCAGCCGTGGCTGATGTGGAACAGATGGTGGCCACGCCGGCCGAACAGGTGCTTTCGCAAATGGCGGGCACCGAGCATGTGATGTCCGTTTCGCGCCCCGGCCTGGCCATCATGACGGTGCAGTTCAAGGTTGGCGTGCCTCGTACCGAAGCGCTGGTACGCCTGCACGACACCCTGCGCTCCAACGCCGACTGGCTACCACGCAGCCTGGGCGTGCTGGAGCCCATCATCAAGCCCAAGGGTATCGACGATGTACCCATCGTCAGTCTGACGCTGTTCAGCAAGAACCCGAGTGCCGCTCCGCTCGAACTCGAACGCGTGGCGCACAGCATCGAGGCCGAAATCAAGCGTGTCAACGGTACGCGTGAAGTGCAGACCATTGGCGGCCCCGGCAGTGCGGTGATGGTGCGCATCGACCCGGTGCGCATGGCCGGCAGCGGCACCACCGTGAGCGATTTGCGCAATGCGCTGCAATCGGCCAATCTGGGTCTGCCAGTGGGTGAACTGATTGCGGGCAACAAGAGTGTGGCCATCGAGTCCGGTCCGTTTCTGGAGCAGGCTCGCGAAGTCGCGGACCTGGTGGTTGGTGTACACGCGGGCAAACCCGTCTTCATGAAAGATGTAGCCGACATTCAGGATGGTCCGCGGCCCAGCAGCAACTATGTATGGCATGGCCTGACGCAAAAAGACGGTGGCGGCGAATACCCGGCCGTCACC
>JBAXNI010000171.1:0-4699 GCA_037133835.1 Comamonadaceae bacterium
CCACGCATGCACTGGATTGCGGATCAAGTCCGCAATGACAGCCATGCAGCGGCATAAAGGGGGAGACCGAAGGCCGGAGGACAGCCGCGGAGCTGAGTGCCGCAGCAGCCTGATCCACACGAAACACTGGCGCTCAAGCAGGCAGCAAAGCCGCCAGCCCACCCTCGGGCTCAAAGCGGGCGTTGCGGAAGGTTAGGCGCGTGGGGCCGGACCAGGCGCGCTCGGCTACCGGATGGCGCGGATCGCCGGGGTAGCAAATGACGCGCTGGCCGTCCTGGTCGAACGGTGAGGGTTCGATCAGCGCCGGGGGCCGGTTGCGGGCCGCTGCGAGGACGGCGGCAACGCTGTCAAAGTGGGCCAACTGACTCAAAGTCAGGATCTGCGGCGGCGCCATCTCGATCTGGTTGCCCCAATACTGGCGCAAGGCCTGCGCCGGACTGAGCCAGACCGTTTCGGTGGCTTCATGGTCGTCGTGCAGTGCATCCTGTCCCAGCGGCGCCTGCGCCACAAAGAAGCGCGTGTCAAAGCGCTTGTGGGTCAGCGACGCCACACGCGGCGTGATCCAGCGCGACCAGGGGGTCAGGTGGCGCGTCTGCAGCGGCAAGCTCAGTTGCTGCAGCACACCCATGAAGCCCTGCCCGGTGCTGAGCAGCGCACGCGCCTGCAGCAAGACTTCCGGACCGACGCCGTCACACAACAGCAGACCACATTCCTCGAAGGTTTCGCGCAGAGCAGTGACGTAAAGCGCGGCAGCGGTCTTCGCGTCCAGATCGTCCTGCTTCAAAGCCTGAAGCAAAAGCGACAGCGGCTGGTCGAACAGGTCTTGCGCAACTTCACCATCTGCGCCGTCCATCTTGCCGCCGGGAAACACGTGAACGCCGCCGAGCACTTTGGAATTGCCATGCCGGCGCATCATCAACACTTCAGGCCCGAGCGCGCTGTCCCGCATCAGCATCACCGTGGCAGACGCCAGCGGCGCCGTGTGGACTTCATCGGAGTGGATTTCAAGGGCCATGGTCTGCATTGTCAGGGACGTCTGCAAGACCTGCTGTCGCCATCGGGCAAGAAATCGGTTTAAATCGGCCCATGAATACTGCAGACAATAGTCTTTCCCGGCGCGCGGCGCGCCGTTTCTGGGGCTGGGGTGCCGTGGATACGGTGCTCGAGGCGCGCGAGCAAGCCACCGTCAAGTTCATGGTCGAGCAGTTGGGTGGGCAGTTTGCCGCGTTGACGCCACCGGCTGTGGAAGACTTCGATTTGCCCGCACCCCGTATTGCGGCGCCGCCAGCGCTTGCCGCCATGTTCTCCAGGGCACCGCTGGACCGGCTCAATCACGCTTATGGCAAGAGCTATGCCGACTGCGCACGCATGTGGCTGCGCCAGGTTCCCAGACCGCCAGACTGGGTCGCCTATCCAGACGACGAGCAGGCCGTCGTCGACATCCTGGACTGGGCCGTGCGCAACAAGGTCGCCGTGATTCCCTACGGCGGTGGCAGCAGCGTCTGCGGCGGTGTGGAACCGGCGGTCGGGCAGGACTATGCCGCTGCCATTTCAATGGACATGGAGCGCCTGGGCCAGGTGCTGGAAGTAGACACAGTGAGCCGCGCGGCACGCATCCAGGCCGGCGCCTACGGCCCCGACATCGAGACCCAGTTGCGAGCGCACGGCTTGACGTTGCGCCACTTCCCGCAGAGTTTTGAGTTCTCCACGCTGGGCGGCTGGATTGCCACACGCGCCGGTGGTCACTACGCCACGCAGTACACGCATATCGACGACTTTGTGGAGTCCACTCGCATGGTGACGCCCGCCGGGCTGATGCAAACAAGGCGGCTGCCCGCATCGGGTGCCGGGCCAGCGCCAGACCGGCTGGTGCTGGGCAGCGAAGGCACACTGGGTGTCATCACCGAAGCCTGGATGCGCTTGCAGGCCAAACCGAAATTCCGCGCGTCCGCTTCCGTCAAATTCGCCGATTACTTTGCCGCCGCACGTTGCCTGCGCGCACTCACCCAATCCGGCCTGAACCCGAGCAACTGCCGCCTGCTTGATCCGATGGAAACCGTTTTTTCCGGCGTTGGCGACGGTCGCCAGGCGATGCTGGTACTGGGCTTTGAATCGGCAGACCATCCGCTGAACGCGTGGATGGATCGCGCGCTGGAACTGGTACGCGATCATGCTGGCGAGTACGACGCGGCGGCAGTTGAGCGTTCCATGGCCACGGAAGGCTCTCAGGAACACAGGAAAGGCGCTGCCGGCGCCTGGCGCGAGGCCTTCATCCGCATGCCCTACTGGCGCGACCCGGCGGTGGGCCTGGGCGTCATCATGGACACCTTCGAGAGCGCCATCACGTGGGATCGCTTCGAGTCTTTCTACCAGAACGTCAAGAGCGAGGTCCAGTCAACGATTGAACGCGTGACGGGTCAGGAAAGCCTTGTGTCCTGTCGCGTCACCCACGCTTACCCGGACGGCCCGGCGCCCTATTTCACCATCGCCGTGCTCGGCTCTGCCAGCGGCGACGTGGCCAGCGCACTCGCGGCCTGGCGCGAAATCAAACTGGCCGCCAACGCAGCCGTGGTGGCGTACGGCGGCACCATCACGCACCACCATGCGGTGGGGCGCGATCACCGCAGCGGCTACGATCTGGAATCGCCGCCGCTGTTTCGGCAAATGCTCGACGCCGCCAAGGCGGTGGTCGATCCGGCCGGCATACTCAATCCGGGTGTGCTGTTTGAAGCGCAGGGGCGCAGCGCTGGTCCCAGCGGCGTGCTGGCGGGATAGTAATTTTCGGAGCAACCATGTCGGACACCATCCACCACCGTATCTGTCCCCTGTGCGAAGCCTGCTGCGGTCTTGAGATCAAGGTGCGCAGCGGCCAGCTGATCAGTATCCGCGGCCATGAGCTGGACGTGTTGAGCGAGGGCTACCTGTGCCCCAAGGGCGTTGCCCTGAAAGACCTGCACGAAGACGCGGACCGGCTGCGCACGCCGCTGATCAAGCGCAACGGCGTGCACCAGAGCGCCACCTGGGAAGAAGCCTTTGCCGAGATCGAACGGCGCCTGCCGCCCATCATCGCAGCACACGGACGCAACGCCACTGCGGTAGTGGTTGGCAACCCGTCAGCACACAAGATCGGGCTGCTGAGCTACTTTCCGAAGCTGGTGCGCGCGCTGGGTACGCAGAACGTCTTCTCGGCTTCGACCCTGGACCAGATGCCCAAGCAGCTGGCCAGCGGCATGATGTTCGGTCATTGGCTCTCGATCGCGCTGCCTGACATCGCTCGCACGGATTTGCTGCTGGTGATCGGCGCCAATCCGCTGGCGAGCAATGGCAGCATGTGGACCGTGCCGGATTTCAAGGGCAAGGCCAGAGCGATGCAGGCACGCGGCGGCAAGCTGATCGTGATTGACCCGCGACGCACGGAGACCGCAGCGATCGCCGATGCGCACCACTTCATCCGTCCCGGCGCCGATGTGTTTCTGCTGGCTGCCATGCTGCACACGCTGTTTGCAGAAAGCCTGGTAAGCCTCGGGGCTGTCGAAAACTGGGTCAACGGGGTGGATGAAGTGCGCGCGGCCGTCGCACCTTTCAGTCCGGAGGCGGTGACCGAGCGCTGCGGCCTGCCAGAGACTACGATCCGGGAGCTGGCGCGCCAGCTGGCCGGCACCGAACGGGCTGCCGTCTATGCACGCATAGGCACTTGCACGCAGGAGTACGGCACGCTGGCGAGCTGGCTGGTGGACGTGCTCAACGTGCTGACTGGTCACCTGGATGTGCCGGGCGGTGCCATGTTCGCCAAGGCTGCGGCTTTTGCTGCCAACACGGCGGGCCGGGCCGGCATCGGCAAAGGCATCGCCACCGGCCGGCATCACGCCCGTGTCAGCGGTGCACCGGAAGTGTTTGGCGAGTTGCCGATGACCTGTCTGGCCGAGGAAATCGAGACACCGGGCGACGAGCAGGTGCGCGCCCTGATCACGGTGGCCACCAACCCGGTACTCTCCAGCCCGAACGGACCCCGCCTGTCCAGGGCATTGGATAGTCTCGATTTCATGGTCAGCCTGGACATCTATCTGAACGAAACCACGCGCCATGCGGACGTCATCCTGCCTGGTCTGTCACCGCTGGAAGAGATGCATTACGACCTGGCGTTTCCACAGCTCTCCTGGCGCAATCATGCGCGTTACAGCCCGCCGGTTCTGCCCCGACCGCCGGGACAGCCCGAGGAGTGGCAGACGCTGCTCAAACTGGCAGCCATCGTCAAGAACAAAGGCGCGCAGCTTGATCCCGATGCACTCGACGACGAGCAGTTTGCGCAGGATGCACAGCGCCTGTTTGGCGCCCATGCCGACGCAGTGATCCACGCCACGCAGGGTTTGCGTGGGCCGCAGCGCGTGCTGGACATGGCTTTGCGCAGCGGACCCTATGGCGACGGTTTCGGCCTGAAGCCCGAGGGTTTGAATCTGGCCAAAGTCATGGCATCGAACAGCAAGGGCGGCATCGATCTTGGAGCCTTGCGGCCGCGGATCCCCGAACTGCTACGAACGCCCAGTGGCAAGATCGAGTTGGCTCCGGAGTCCTTCATTGCCGACCTGCAACGCGCACTGGCCGACCTGCAGCGCCCAGCACCCGATCTGACGGTCATCGGCCGACGTGACCTGCGCAGCAACAACAGCTGGATGCACAACCTGCCGCTGCTGGCCAAGGG
>JBAXNI010000172.1:0-4680 GCA_037133835.1 Comamonadaceae bacterium
CGCGTGAGAGCTGAAACAGCCTTTCGCTGATGGAACCGGCGTTCATCAGGTTGGCTGCAAACACAAACAGCGGAACCGCCAGCAGCACGTAGCCGCTGTACAGGCCGTTCAGGATCTGTTCTGCTGCCAACCCCAGGTCCTGCCCCTTGACGATCAGGTAGGCAATGCCGCTGGCCAGCATCGCAAAAGCAATCGGTGCGCGCAGCAGCATGCCTGCCACCAGCACGACGAGCAGGGTGATCAGGGCGTTGCTCACAAATGATTCCGCCAGTCGCGGCCCAGCAGTCTGAAGATGCGCCAGGCATAGCGCAGTACCAGTGCGATCAGAAAGAAAGCAAAGGGAGCAAAGACCCAGTTGAAGGGTAGACCCAGGACCGGTGTCGACTCGCGCCGCATGAAGTGGATGTAGTCGAGTGAGCCCGGCAGGCCCCAGGCTGCCAGCACGCCAATCAGGGCACAGGCCGCCATGGCCATGCCACGTTGCATGGGAGGTGTCGCCTTTTGGTAGAGCAGGTCAAAGGCGACGTTCTCCTTGTCACTGCAGACCAGCGCGGCACCCCACAGAATGGCCCACAGGTACAGAATGACCGCCGCCTCGTCGGTCCAGGCCAGCGGTTGGCTGAAGGCAAAGCGTGCCACCACCTGCACAACAAAAACCAGAAACAGCAGGGCAAACAGCAGGACGCCGATGACATTGGCCGCGCCGCGCAAGTGTTTTAGCATGGTGGCAATCAGCGGGTCGTGTTGATGCGCTCCAGCAATCCTTTAGGCCAGAGCCTGGCGTATTCGGATTGCAGGTAGGCGGCTTGCACCGACTTGCGGAAGGCGTCCAGGTCGGGTGTGTTGACGCTCAGACCCTGGCCTTTGAAATAGCTGATCAATTCCTTCTCGTCGGCGATGCGGTTCTCGTTGTTGTAGCTGGCGGCGGCTTGAGCAGCGCTCTTGAGCTTGCTCTTTTGGTCCGCGCTCAGGCTGTCCCACAGCTTGTTCGAAACTCCAATGAAAAGCACGTCCACCAGATGACTTGTGAGTGTGATCTGTTTCGTAACCTCATAGAACTTGGCGCTTTTCACGGTGGGCAGCGGATTGTCCTGGGCGTCGATGGTGCCGGTGCGCAAGCCCATGTAGACCTCGCCGAAGGCCAGCGGGGTTGGTGTGGCACCCAGCGCTTCACCCAGAAACAGCCACTCCTTGCTTCCCGGCATGCGCAGCTTCACGCCCTTGAGGTCCGCCGGCGTGTTGACCTTGCGCACGTCGCGCAGGTTGAGCTGGCGCGTGCCATAGTAAATCGGAGCCAGCACCGTGACATCCATTTTCTGGCTAACCAACTTGAACAGTTCCTCGCCAATCGGCCCGTTGAACACCTTCATCAGGTGCACCGGGTCGCGGATGATGTAGCCGGCGGTGAAGATCGAGAATTCGCTCACCAGTTTGGCAATATCGAAGGCAGAAATCGTCGTCATTTCCAGATTGCCACGCGCCATGGCCACCGGCTCGGTACCCTGTTTGAAGAGTGATGCGTTCAGACTGATCTGCACGTCAAATTGCCCCGGTAGCGTCTTTTCCAGCTGATCCCTGAACACGGTCCACATGCGTGCATGCCAGTCATCGGACACCGCTGGCGTCGAGATGCGCAGCAAGCGGCGCGCTTGAGCCAGGCCTTGCGGACTGGCTACACAGAGCGATGCTGCCAGAGCCAGGCAGTGGCGTCGCAGGAGCTGAAAATTTCTGTTGTCCACGGGGTCCAATCGTATAGCGAACGTGGCATGATACGCGCCACGGCCGCCCAATTTCTGATGAATACCGAAAGCACACTCTCCACTTTTGTTGCCGTAGACGGGGACAACCTTGCCATTCAGGATTGGCCCTTGGAAGAGGGCCAGCGAATGCGCGGCGTCGTTCTGCTGGTACATGGTCTGGGCGAACATGCCGGACGCTATGACCACGTGGCACGCCGGCTGAACAGCTGGGGCTTCGCAGTACGGGGTCCGGACCAGCACGGTCACGGTGAGTCCGGTGGTGTGCGTGGAGGTTTGCCTACCGCGCATCGCCTGCTCGACGATCTGGCCGACATTGTCGACAGCACGCGTCTGCGCATGCACGCGAAGACGCCCCTGATACTGCTCGGGCACAGCATGGGTGGCCTGGTGGCAGCGCGTTTTGTCTCGCTGGCCATGCGGCCGGTGGAGGCGCTGGTGCTGTCATCGCCGGCCCTGGACCCGGGCTTGAGTGCTTTTCAGAAATTCCTGGTTTCGGTTCTGCCGAAAATTGCACCGGATTTGCGCGTGGGCAATGGGCTTGACCCTTCCATGATCTCGCATGACCCGGCGGTCGTTGCGGCCTACCGTGCCGACAAGCTGGTGCACGACCGCATTTCAGCCCGGCTGGCGCGCTTTATTGCCGATGACGGTCCCGCGACTGTGGCGCTGGCACCGAACTGGACAGTGCCCACCCTGCTGCTCTACGCTGGTGCCGACAAGCTGGTCAACCCGGCTGGCAGTCGCGCCTTTGCGGCTGCGGCACCCAAACAGATTGTGACGTCACACTGCTTTGAGACGCTCTACCATGAGATATTCAACGAGCTCGACGCCGAGCCGGTTTTTGCCGAGCTCAAGAAGTGGCTGGACGCGCGTTTTTAGAACTTGCGGGACAGATCTTTAGCTCTGTCCCCAACACGAACCGGGATGTTGGCTGTTCAACTTGCGGGACAGATCTTTAGCTCAGAGCTTTTCGGTCTCCCCTGAGCGCGGTTGCCACTTCATCAGGTGACTCTCGATGCGCCCCACCATTTCGTCGAGTACCAGCGCGAAGGCGGTTAGCACCAGAATGCCCGCCATCACGGTGTTGATGTCAAAGCTGCCTTCCGCCTGCAGGATCAGGTAACCGACCCCCTGGCTGGAGCCGAGATACTCGCCGACGACGGCGCCAACAAAAGCGAGTCCGACCGAGGTGTGCAGCGAGCTGAAGACCCAGCTGGTAGCACTGGGCAGATAGACCTGGCGCAGCAACTGGCGCTGGCTGGCACCCAGCATGCGCGCGTTGGCCAGCACCACCGGGCTGACTTCCTTGACGCCTTGGTACACGTTGAAAAATACGATGAAGAACACCAGCGTCACGCCGAGTGCCACCTTGGAGCCCATGCCCAGACCAAACCAGACCGAAAAGATCGGCGCCAGGATGATGCGCGGCATGGCGTTGAAGGCCTTGATGTAGGGCTCCAGCAGGGCCGAGGCCATGGGTGCGAGCGCCAGCCACAGGCCGCCAGCCAGTCCCAGGGCGGAGCCCACGGCGAAGGCCATCAGTGTTTCCGCCAGCGTCACGCCCAGGTGCTGGTAGATGTCGGCGTCGCGCACAAACCAGGACCAGATCCGGGTGAAGATCTTCAGCGGCTCGCCAAAGAAGAAGGCGGCCTGGCGCTCGTCGGCAAACATCATGGGCGGTATCAGCCCGGGCACGGTCATCAGGTGCCAGAACAGGAACAGGGCCAGCAGCAGCCCGACTTGCCAAAGCCACAAGGTCTGGCTGCGCGGTTTGATCAGTTTCCACATAGTCGTTCGCCGACCTCAGGCAACCTGCAACTGTTGCTGGTAGCCTTTGAGCACTTCATCGCGCAGCACGGACCAGATGGCTTTGTGCAACTCAATGAAGCGCGCCGTGATCTTGACCTCAGCCACGTCGCGCGGGCGCGGGATGTCGATCACGAATTCGCCAATCGGGTGGCTACCAGGACCCGCGCTCAGAACCACGACGCGGTCACTCATGGCAATCGCCTCGTCCAGATCGTGCGTGATGAAGAGCACGGCCTTCTTCTTGGCTGCCCACAGTGTCAGCAACTCGTTTTCCATCAACTGGCGGGTTTGAATGTCGAGCGCCGAAAACGGCTCGTCCATCAGAATGATGTCCGGGTCCAGTACCAGGGTCTGTGCCAGACTCACGCGCTTGCGCATGCCGCCCGACATCTGGTGCGGGTAGCGGTCACCAAAGCCACCCAGGCCAACCCGGCGCAACCAGTCATTGGCGCGCGCTCGCGCCTGCTCTGGCGCGACGCCCTGGAACTCCAGACCCGCCAGCACATTGCCCAACGCGGTACGCCAGGGCATCAAACTTTCTGCCTGAAACATGTAGCCGGCCTGGCGGTTCAGGCCCTTGAGCGGCTTTCCGAACACCGATACCGAGCCGGTGCTCGGCTCCAGCAGGCCGGCGCCGACGTTGAGCAGAGTACTCTTGCCGCAACCAGTTGGCCCGACCACGCTGACAAATTCGCCGGCACCAACGGTCAGGCTGACATCCTGCACCGCCGTATAGCGCTGGCTGGCGTCGTGCTTGCTGACAAAAGTGCAGGCGACGCCCTTGAGTTCAAGCGCGGCTGTCATCCCTTGGGGTATTTGGCGTTGGCCTTTTTGACAAAGTCATTGGTGTAGACCGCGTTCAGGTCCAACTTGGCGGCGGCCAGCTGCTCGTCCACGCTGGCCAGAGCGCGAAACGCCGTCTGTGCTCCCTTCTCCGGGATCATGCCATCGGGCGACAAGGCGCCCTTGGCGGCGAGAAAAGCGTCGATGTAGACCGCGCGGTCGCCCATCAGGAAACTCTCGGGGACCGTCTTGATGATGTCGGCAGCACCGGCCTTCTGAATCCACTTGTCGGCGCGCACGATGGCGTTGGTCAGCGCCTGCGTCGTGT
>JBAXNI010000173.1:0-4666 GCA_037133835.1 Comamonadaceae bacterium
GGGTAGACGACGCAGGCCGTGCCGTAGTTGTGCGGCAAAAACTCATGCGTCGCATCACCACCAAAGCCAAACTGCAGAATCTTCATGCCGGGAAAACAGAAGTGATCGCGCAACTCGATCACATCGGGCGTGATCAGCCCCAGGTCTTCGGCAATGATGGGTACTTTGCCCAAGGAGCGCTCGATCGCTTCAAACAGCGCCTTGCCGGGCGCTGGTACCCAGCGTCCTTCCATCGCCGTCGGGCAACTCGCCGGGATTTCCCAGTAGCCGGCAAAGCCGCGGAAATGATCGATGCGAAACACGTCAGCCTGCTGCAAGGCGCGGCGCACGCGCGCCGTCCACCAGGCGAAGTCCTCGTCGGCCATGCGCTCCCAATCGTACAAAGGATTACCCCAGCGTTGACCGAGCGGACCCAGATCATCCGGCGGCACACCGGCCACCACGGTCGGCTGGCAGTCCGCGTCAAGCAAGTAGAGCTCGGGGCGCGCCCAGCAATCAGCGCTGTGGTGGGCAATGAAGATCGGCAGGTCACCCATGATGGCAACATGACGCGCATTCGCGTAAGTCTTCAGAGCCTTGAGCTGGCAGTCAAAACACCATTGCACAAACTTCCAGAAATCAATCTCGGCGGCCTCCCGCAAGCTTGCCTGGCGCAGCGCAGCGGGTTTGCGCTGACGCAATGCCGCATCCCAGAGCCACCAGGGTTGGCCTGCGTGCGCTGTCTCGAGCGCCATGAAGAGGGCGTAATCATCCAGCCAGTAGGCCTGCTCGGCACACCACGCGGCCAGATCGGCGTGCTCGGCCGGATCCGCCTTGCGTGCAAAGCCGGCTGCTGCCAGACGTAGTTGTGCCAAGCGCCATGGCACCACGCGGGCAAAGTCAACCCGATTGGTGTCAAAACGCTCTTGCGGCAGCTCAGGTGGCACCAGCCAGCCAGCCGCTACCATGGGCTCCAGCGCCACCATCAAGGGACTGCCGGCAAATGCCGAAACACTTTGATAGGGCGAGTCGCCCGGGCCTATCGGTGTGGTGGGCAGTAGCTGCCAGATGCTTTGACCTGCTGACGCCAGCCAGTCAACAAACCTGAACGCATCGGGTCCGAAGTCGCCGATGCCGTGCGGCCCGGGCAAGGAAGTAATGTGCAGCAACACTCCGGCGCTGCGCTTTTGAAGATCGATCATGGTTGGCTTCAGGTGGTGAAATCAAATAGCACGGCGCCGCAGCACCAGCAGCGCGTGCGCTGGCACCAGCAAACAGCTGAGGTGCGGCAGCCCGGGTGACAATTCGCCACTGCTGTCGAGCGCCAGTTGCCAATGGCCGCAGAAGGCGAAGGCGGTGGGGGATGACTGCGGATTGAACACCAGCAGGACGCCCTGTGGCACGGCCCCCTGCTGTGGCTCGTCCGGGCAGGCAAGCTCGCACGAAAATGCAGAGTTGATGGTGTCGTGCCAGTCCTGAACCTGCATCTCCTGTCCCGTCGGCGTGCGCCAGATGCGCACCGCAGCGCCCGGTCTGCCCGCCGATGCGATCGACCAGTGATTGCTGCGCAGCGCCGTCTCGGCACGGCGCAGTGCCAGCAACTCCGAGACAAAGTCGCGAAGAGCGTCATCCGCGTGCTGCCAATCGAGCCAACCCACGGCATTGTCCTGGCAATAAGCATTGTTGTTGCCTTGTTGGGTCTTGCCAATTTCGTCGCCAGCGCACAGCATCGGTGTGCCTTGCGCCAGAAGCAGCGAAGCCAGCATGGCGCGCTGCACACGCCGGCGCCGCAGGTTGATACTCGCATCCCCGGTCTCACCCTCGACACCAAAATTGGCGCTCAGTTCGCCGTCGCGGCCATCCCGGTTGTCTTCGCCGTTCGCCTGATTGTGTTTGTGGCTGTAACTCACCACATCATGCAGCGTGAAGCCGTCGTGCACAGCAAGAAAATTGACACTGGCACTGGGCCGGCGCTGCCCGTGATGAAACAGGTCGCTCGACGCTGTCATGCGTCGGGCAAACTCGGCTCGATCGACACCGCGCTGCAACCAGTAGCCTCGTACCGCATCGCGAAACTTGTCGTTCCAGTCCAGAAAGCGTCCCGGAAAGCGTCCGACCTGATAGCCATGCGGACCGCTGTCCCAGGGCTCCGCGATCAGGTGAACCCGGGCCAGCACCGGGTCTTGTTGCAGCGCTGCGAAAAAGGGAGCGCAGGGGTCAAAACCATGATCTGTGCGCCCGAGCACGGTCGCCAGATCAAAGCGAAATCCGTCAACCCCCATCTGCAGCACCCAGTAGCGCAGCGAGTCCAGCACAAATTGGCTGACCTTGGGATGCGCCATGTTCAGCGTGTTGCCACAGGCGCTGAAGTTTTCATAGCGACTGCGATCAGCCGGATCGAGTCGGTACCAGCTGGCGTTGTCCAGACCGCGAAAGCTCAGCGTCGGCCCAAGCTCATTGCCTTCGGGTGTGTGGTTGTAGACCACATCCAGCACCACTTCAAGACCGTTGTTGTGCAGGGTCGCTACCATCTGCCGGAACTCGGCCGTGACGGCTGCCGGGTCATCTGGCTGCGTCGCCAGACGCGGATCCGGGCAGCAAAAGCCAAGCGTGTTGTAGCCCCAATAATTGGTTTGTCCGCGCTGCGTCAGGGCCGGCTCATCCAGACAATACTGCACTGGCAGCAGCGACAGTGTGGTCACCCCCAGTGTTTTGAAGTGAGCCACGGCGACCGGATGCGCCAGCGCGGCGTAAGTTCCCTGCAGGGCTGCAGGAATGCCGGGATGCATCTTGCTGAAACCCTTGACGTGCACTTCATAGAGGACCAGATCGGCCACAGCATGCCGCGGCGCGTTCTGGTAGCCGGGCGCGACGCTGATTGGCACGGCAACCCGAGCCTTGAGCGCCGTTGCGGCGTTCTCCTGCGCGTCACCGTGATAACGCCCGACGATTTCGCGGGCGTTCGGGTCCAGCAGCAGGTGCCTGGCGTTGAACCGGTGGCCTTGCCGTGGATCATCAACACCGTGTGCACGCAGGCCGTAAATCAAGCCCGGTCCGACACCAGCAAGAAAGCCGTGAAAAACACCATGGTCCGGGCCAAACAGGTCGCAGCGCTGCATTTCGTGCCTGCCCTGAGCATCAAACAGGCACAACTCCATGCGCTGGGCATGCATGGAAAAGACTGCAAAGTTGACTCCACCGTCACGCACATGGGCGCCCATCGGTTCATGCCGACCTTCTGACCAAGGGGATAAGGAAGTCATGCGGGCACCAGAAAAATCGTCGCCAAAGGCGGCAAGGTCAGGCAGAGTGAGCACGGTCGTCCATGGCTGCCAATAGCCTGCGCCGGCAGCGTAGCTGCGCCCTGTCCCTGATTGCTGCCGCCGTAATGGGCGGAGTCGGTATTGAGGACTTCACGCCAACGCGGCGCACCCGGCGGCACACCAAGACGGTAGCCCGTGTGCAGCACGGGTGTCAGGTTGCTCACCACAAGCACCATCGCGTCCTGCTCGTCACGTCGGAGCCATGCGAACACCGAGTGCTCGCGATCGTCCGACACCAGCCACTCAAAGCCGCGCGCCTCACAGTCCAGACGATGCATTGCGGGCTGCGAGCGATAGAGAAAGTTGAGATCGCGCACCAGTCGCGCAACACCGGCGTGCCGCTCATCATCGAGCAGTTCCCAGGGCAATGGCGAATCGTGTTGCCACTCATGAGGCTGCGCGAACTCCTGCCCCATGAACAGCAGCTTCTTGCCGGGATGCCCCCACATGAAGCCATAGAAAGCACGCAGGTTGGCAAAACGCTGCCACTCGTCGCCCGGCATTTTTGCCAGCAAGGAGCCCTTGCCATGCACCACTTCGTCGTGCGACAGGGGCAGCACGAAATTTTCACTAAAGGCGTAGAGCAGACCAAAAGTCATCTTGTCATGATGCCAGCGGCGATGCACGGGATCTTCGCGCATGTAGCGCAAGGTGTCGTTCATCCAGCCCATGTTCCACTTGTAATGAAAACCCAGGCCGCCCGCGCTGGTTGGCGCCGAGACACCAGGAAACGAGGTCGACTCTTCGGCCAGCGTGATGGCACCGGGAGCATCAGCGCCGATCTGTTCATTGATCCGGCGCAGCAGGGAAATGGCTTCCAGATTCTCGCGGCCACCCTGGGCGTTGGGCAGCCACTGCCCCGCCGCCCGGGAGTAGTCACGGTAAAGCATGGAGGCCACGGCGTCCACGCGCAATCCGTCCACGCCATGGCGCTCGGTCCAGTAAAAAGCGCTGGCGGCAAGAAAGTTGCGCACTTCATTGCGGCCAAAGTTGTAGATCAGCGTGTTCCAGTCCCGGTGGAAGCCTTCGCGCGGATCCGCATATTCGTACAGGGCGGTACCGTCGAATTGGGCAAGGCCGTGCGCATCGGACGGAAAATGCGCCGGCACCCAGTCCAGCAGGACGCCAAGACCGCGCTCATGGCAGGCTCGCACGAAATCGTCAAAACCCTCGGGCGCGCCATAGCGGGCACTCAGGGCAAACAGGCCCAGGGTTTGATAGCCCCAGGATGCGTCGAGCGGATGTTCACTCACCGGCAGCAATTCGATGTGCGTGAAACCCTGTTCGGCAGCATAAGCCGGCAAGGACTGCGCCAGTTCCTCCCAACTGACAAAACGTCCGCCCGCGCCAAAGCGCCAGGAGCC
>JBAXNI010000174.1:0-4659 GCA_037133835.1 Comamonadaceae bacterium
AATCAAAGGCTTAGAGAGGTATACATCGTATAAAGTAACATCCGTGCGACTCACCAGCTTCCTTTCGGCTGGCGGCCTCGAATCGTGGCAGCAATCATCTCAGCCGCGTCGCGACGGCTTACAAGATGCGCAAAATCCATCGCGGACAAGCCTTGCTCATTCTTCAAGCTTGGCTCGGCACCAGCATCAAGCAATAGGCGCACCGCGGCATCAGAGCCGTAGTGCGCGGCCATCATGAGAGGCGTCGTGCCATTGGGCGACGTGGCGTCAATGTAGGCATATTCATCGAGCAGCAACTGGATCGTCTTCAGATGCCCGTTGGTTGCGGCGTAATGAAGCGCGGTCCAGCCCGGCTTGTTGACGTCGGCACCCCGGGCTACCAGTTGCCGGCACAATTCAGTCAACCCTTGAAGCGCGGCAAGCATCAACGGGCTCTCGTCCTGCGGCGTCCGGACTTCCACATTCACTTTTGCAGAGTTAAGCATGACCGAAATCACCCGCAGTGATGGTTCCCGAACAGCCACAATCAGGCCATGCTCGCCGGCAGAATTCAGTGTATTTGGATCGAAACCGCGACCAAGCAGCGTGCTCACAGTCGCCGCATCATCCTTCTTGATGGCGCTGAAATAATCGTCAAAGGATCCACAATAAGCGAGTGAATATCCAATTAAAACAAATAGATAAATACTGTATCTTATGTAGTACATGACATTCACAACAGCCCATCAAGCGGTCAAAACACGCTTGAACAGGGCTTCAAAATTGCGACTGGTCAGTTCGGCCATCTGCTCAATTGAACATGCTCTCAGCCGCGCCAGTTCTGCGGCCACGTAGGGCACATAGGAAGGATTGTTGGTCTTGCCGCGGTACGGAACCGGTGCCAGGTAAGGGCTGTCGGTCTCAATCAGAAGTCGATCCAACGGTACGAAAGACGCCACATCACGCAAATCCTGCGCGTTCTTGAAGGTCAAAATGCCGGAAAACGAAATATGAAAGCCCATATCAAGCGCTGAGCGTGCCACCGCAGCCGTCTCGGTAAAACAATGAAACACGCCGCCAGCACAGTCCGGCGAGCCATCTTCACCCTCCTCTCGCAGAATTGCGAGCGTGTCCGCAGACGCGGAACGGGTATGCACTACCAGCGGCAACCGGCTCGCGCGCGCCGCCACGATATGCGTGCGAAAACGCTCGCGTTGCCATTCCATGTCCGCAACACTGCGCTCACCCAATCGATAGTAGTCAAGCCCGGTCTCGCCAATACCGACGACACGCGGATGTTCCGCCAAGCGCAGCAGATCGTCCAGGCCGGGCTCTGTCACGCCCTCGTTTTCCGGATGCACGCCGACGGTGGCCCAGATATTGTCGTACTGCTGAGCCATGCCAAGAACAGCGGCAAATTCTTCAAGCGTAGTGCAGATGCACAAAGCGCGGCCCACCCTTGCCAGCCGCATGGCCTCGCGCAGTGCAGGCATCTGCGTAGCCAACTCGGAGAATGTCAAATGGCAATGGGAGTCCGTGAACATGGCTCGGTACTTGGGGCAAGGCCGGCCCAAGTCTTAAACGGTTTGTGTCTGCCGATCCGACGCCAACAAGTTGCCCAACAGCGCTTCGATCTTGTCCCGCAAGGCCTGCGATTTCGCGCCTTCGGGAAAGCGAATCCCAACGCCCTGTGTGCGGTTGTTAGCGGCCCTGGCGGGGGTGATCCAGGCGACCTTCCCAGCTACCGGGTATCGTTCCGGATCGTCCAGCAGGGACAGCAAGACGTAAACATCGTCACCGAGCTTGTAGTCGCGCAGCGAAGGAACAAAAATCCCACCCTCCGTAAACAACGGGATATACGCTGCATACAGTGCAGCTTTCTCTTTGATCGCCAACTGAATGACGCTGGGGCGCGGGCTGGATAACATTGAAGTACGGAGCGGCAGGAGCTAAGGTGCCGAGTTTAGGGCGTTTTGCGCCTGACTCACAAGCGCCTCCATCAACAAACCAGCATTAAACGGGTGCTCGGCAGTGCGCTTGCTTTCGGCCAATGCTTGCGCCCAACTTGTCAAGGAGGCGATCGAGCCGCCCGCAGGTAGCTCAGTGGCTGCGAAAAATCGTGTGTCGGCGCCCACCTTGAGCGCGAGCAAATCATGGCAAAGCTTCTGCAGCGCATTGACAATTTGTGGCGGGGACCAATCCTTGAACGCAGTCAGATCTCCGCTCGCAATCGCCTTCGGGAGCATGGCCCAGGCGTTGTTGTCGGTACCGGCAAGAAAGAATTGCAATGCATCCTGTGGTCGACCGCCGGCCGCAGGCAGCATCACCCTGGCCTGCAACTCATTCAGGCCCTGCTCCCGCAACCAGGTCTGCGCCACATCTGGCGCGGGCCAGGTCATGGTGTGCGTCAGACAGCGACTTCTGACCGTGGGCAGCAACTGGTAGGCGGCATCGCTGGCCAGCACAAACCTGACATCGCCGGCCGGTTCCTCCAGCGTTTTGAGCAGGGCGTTGGCCGCAACCACATTCATGCGCTCCGCAGGAAAAATCAGCACCGCCTTGCCGCGCCCTCTGGCGCTGGTGCGCTGCGAAAACTCGACTGCATCGCGCATCGCCTCCACGCGGATTTCCTTGCTCGCCTTGCGCTTCTTTTCATCAATGTCGGACTGCGCTACCTCGCTCAGCGGCCAGCCCAGATCGATCATCACGGTCTCAGGCATCAGGACACACAGGTCCGCATGCGTGCGGACATCAATGGCATGGCAACTGCCGCAACTGTCACAGGCGCCCGATGCCGATGGCTCCTCACAAAGCCAGGCGCGCGCCAGCGCCAGCGCCAGATCGTACTGACCCAGACCAGAAGGCCCTGCCAGCAGCCAGGCATGGCCGCGCTGGGCCAGCAAGGACTTGCACTGCGCAACAATCCACGGCGCTGAAGCGCTGCTGCTCATGCCAGCCAACCTCTGCCCTGCACCGACTGCAACACCTGGAGCCACACGTCCTCGCGCGAGGTGTTCGCATCGATTCGGGAAAAGCGCCCTGCATTGACATTCATGCGCTGCAGATATCCGGCGGCCACGCGCGTAAAAAACTCAAGCGGCTGGGCTTCGAACTTGTCTGGCGCGCGCGTCAGCGCCAAGCGGCTGGCTGCAATGGATGCAGGCAGGTCAAACCAGATCGTCAGGTCAGGTTGACGAATCGCTTCTCCTTGCCCACCCGGGATCGCCTGCACCATCCGCTCCAGCACAGACAACAGCTTCAAGTCGAAACCCCGACCGGCCCCCTGGTAGGCGAAGCTGGCATCAGTAAAGCGGTCGCATAGGACAACAGCGCCGTCCGCCAGTGCTGGCTCGATCAATTGCTTGAGGTGATCGCGTCGCGCTGCGAACACCAGCAAAGCTTCGGTCATCGCGTCCATCGCATCGTTAAGCACCAGCGCACGGAGCTTCTCAGCCAGTGGCGTGCCACCGGGTTCACGCGTCAGAGTGACTGGCCTGCCCTGCGCCTGAAAGGCCTGCGCCAAAGCCTCGATATGGGTGGATTTTCCGGCACCGTCAATGCCCTCGAAAGTGATGAAGAGACCGCCTGTTGTCATATGTCCTTGTGAACTGTGTCAGCGCGAGCGCAGGTATTTGTTGACTGCCCGATTGTGCTCTTCGAGGCTGGCGCTGAATTCGCTGCTACCGTCGCCGCGCGCTACAAAATAGAGCGCTTTGCCGGCAGCAGGTCGCACTGCGGCCAGCAATGCCGGCTTGCCCGGCATGGCAATCGGAGTCGGCGGCAAGCCGGTACGCGTGTAGGTGTTCCAGGGCGTATCAGTTTGCAGGTCACGTTTGCGCAGGTTTCCGTCAAATGCATCCCCGAGTCCGTAGATCACCGTCGGATCGGTTTGCAACATCATGCCAATCCGCAAGCGGTTCGCAAAGACCCCTGCAATCATGGGTCGGTCGCTGGCACGCCCGGTTTCCTTTTCCACGATGCTCGCCAGAATCAGCGCCTGCTCGGGTGACTTCAAGGGCGTATCGGGCAAGCGCTGGCGCCATGCCGCCTCCAGATTCTTGTCCATCGCACGCATCGCGCGCCGGAGCACGGCCAGATCGCTGCTGCCTTTGGCGTAGGTATAGGTGTCCGGAAAGAATCTCCCTTCCGGCTGCAAACCCGGTCTTCCGAGGACTTTCATGATCATGTAATCCGGCAGTCCTTTTGACTCTGGTTTGAGTTGCTCCGCCTTGGCCAGGGCAGCCTTGACCTGGCTGAACGTCCAGCCCTCCACCAGCGTGACGGCACGCAGAGCCTCCTCACCACGCACCAGCTTTTGCAACAAACTGCGCGGACTGGTGTCGGCCTCGATCTCGTAGCTCCCGGCGCGGATCAGGCGTGCCTGCCCGGAAAGGCGAAACCACCAGTACAGCAGGGTCGGATTTACATCGACACCGGCGTCACCCACCAGTTGCGCGACAGTGCGCACCGGAGTGCCGGGCTCAATCGACAGGTCGACCGTTTCGCCCGACAGGCGCAGGCTCTGGTTGACCCACCAGACGGCGCTGCCACCAAGCAGTGCTGCAACGACGAGGAACCACTTAACAAAGGAAAAAAAACGACGCACAGCCCTACAGCCTTGTATGAATTCGACGGAGGATGATAATTCACCTCATGCAAAGCAAACTCAATGGCGTGGTG
>JBAXNI010000175.1:0-4647 GCA_037133835.1 Comamonadaceae bacterium
CAATGACGCTACAGATTCGCGTGATCGCCTGTGTCTTGACCGCCTGAAGCTGCGCAGCAGTGACGCACTGAGGCGCAACTTCGAACAGTGGCAGCAGCACAAAGGCTCTGGCCAACATGCGCGGATGCGGCAACACCAGCGTTGCGCTATCGATGCCGGCAGAACCGTAAATCAGCAAATCCAGGTCCAGCGTGCGCGGCGAGTTCGGGTAGGGGCGTTCGCGCCCGGCTCGCTGTTCGATTTGCTGCAGGGCCGACAGCAGTACTGGTGCGTTCAAGCGGGTTGAAACTTCGACAACAGCGTTGATGTAATCCGGTCCGCTGGACGCCAGGGGCGCGCTGCGGTACAGCGATGAGCGCTTCTGCAGCGCGACGCCATCAAGCGCCGCAATGTCCTCCATCGCCTTGCGCACACTAGCCACCGGATCACCGAGATTGGCACCCAGCGCGATATAGGCAGTTACGCGCTCACGCACGGCAACCCTCAAACGCCAGCGTCTGGCGTCGGTTCGTTGCCGTCGCGCGGACCGCTGCTGCGTCGGCGGCGCCGGCGTTTTCTCGGCGCGTCAAGGGCTTCTGCCAGCGCCTCTCGTGTTACCTCCGGTGCGCCACCAGGTACTGCTGACGGCGCCTTGTGCACACGCGGTGCCCGCGCTGGTCGGGGGCGCTGCTGCATTTCCTCTCGAACCTGATCAACCATGTCCTGGCGCAAGCTGTCGTCAGCCAGACTGAACTCCTGCCACCAATCAGCCAGTACCTCGTCAATCTCGCCTGCATCCGCACGCAGGCGCATGAAGTCAAAGGCAGCACGAAAGCGCGGTTGCTCGACCAGTCCGAACGGTGTGCTGCCAATGCGCTTCTCAAAACGTGGTTGCAGCATCCAGATCTCGCGCATGTCAGCGGCCAGTTTGCCCCGACCCGAAACGTCTCCAATGCGTGCGTTGAAAACCTCGTCAATGGCGTCCTGCAAGGCGGGGTGTGAGTGCTGGTGCTCAGTCAGACGGCGCGCCCAGCCATCACGCACATCAGCCCACAATGCGCAGGCCAGCAGGAAGCTTGGCGCTACCGGTTTGCCCTCGCCGACACGCCGGTCCGTATCGATCAAAGCTGCTTTGACAAAAACCTCATCGGCCCGCTCCACCACCACGTCAAGCAAGGGATAAATGCCGCGCGCCATGCCCAGTTCCCGGAGTTGCGCTATTGATGCCAGGGCGTGGCCGGTCTGCAGCAGTTTCAGCATTTCGTCGAACAAACGGCTTTGCGGCACATCGGCCAGAAGTTCCTGCGAGCGAATCAGCGGCGCGGCCGTCTTGGCCTCCAGGGCAAAACCGAGAGCACTGAGCTTGGCAGCAAAGCGCACGGCTCTGATGATGCGAACCGGGTCTTCCCGGTAGCGCGTTGCCGGGTCACCGATCATGCGGATGACTCGTTTCTTGGCGTCCTTGATGCCGTTGTGATAATCCACCACGATCTGCGTCTCAGGGTCGTAGTACATGGCGTTGATGGTGAAGTCGCGGCGCACCGCGTCTTCCTCCTGTGGGCCCCACACGTTGTCGCGCAGGACACGTCCGGTGGAGTCCACCGCATGCTTCATGCCTGCGAGTTCATTCCTGCTGGTTTTCTCGTTGCCGGCGACCTGTTCCGCTGCCGCGTTGTCCATGTAGGCGCGAAACGTCGAGACCTCGATCACATCGTTTTCGCGGCCGCGACCGAACACAACGTGGACGATGCGAAAGCGTCGCCCGATGATGAAGGCGCGCCGAAACAGACTCTTGACCTGCTCCGGTGTGGCGTTGGTGGCGACGTCAAAATCCTTGGGTCGCAAACCGACCATCAGATCGCGAACAGCGCCACCGACGATATAGGCTTCAAAGCCGGCGTTCTTGAGCGTGCGCACGACGTTTTGGGCACGTTCATCGACCAGGGTCGGGTCAATGCCGTGGGCAGCGACGCCCACTTCCTCGCGCTTGCCAAATTGCAGCTTCTTGCTTTTTGCCGCGGAGGGCGATTTGCCGAGCAGCTTTTCAATGAATTTCTTTATCAAATCAATCTTCCTTGCGGAACAAAACGCAGTTAGAACAGGTCAAGTATGCGCCACCCGCGCTTTGCAGCCAGCGCACGCAACGGCGTGTCAGGGTTCGTGGCAACCGGGTGGTTCACTCTCTCCAGCAATTTCAAATCATTGATCGAATCCGTGTAAAAGGTGCTCTGCACGTCCGACCAGCCGAGTGAGCGGTCCGCCAACCACTGTTCGACCCGGGTCACTTTGCCTTCCCGGGCTGAGGGAACACCGCGGATTTCCCCGGTGATCCAGCCACTGCCGCCGTGGGTCTGATCGCGCTCGAGCTCGACGGCGATCAAGTCCGTCACACCAAACGCCTGGGCGATGGGGCGGGTCACAAACTCATTGGTTGCGGTGACGATGACAAGCATGTCGCCCGCCTCCTTGTGCTGGTGCACCAGCGCAAGCGCCTGCCTAGTGATGGCAGGTTGTACGACGCTGCGCATGAACTCTGCATGTGCCGCGGTCGCCTTGGCGGCGCCTTGCAGACGCAGGGCGTTCGTCGCAAAACGCACATAGTCGTGAATATCGAGCGTACCGGCTTTGTAGTGCGCAAAAAATTCATCGTTGCGCCGACGGAATTCAATCGGATCGGTCCAGCCAATCGTGGTCGTAAAAACACCCCAGGAATAGTCCGAGTCGATGGGCAGCAGCGTGTGATCCAGGTCGAACAGGGTGAGCTTCACGATGTCAGGACTCCTCCATCATCGACTTGATGAGCGGAATCGTAATAGCGCGCTTGGTCTGCAAGGCATAACGATCAATCAGATCGAGCAGTTCCATCAGGCTGCCCAGATCGCGGCTGAAACGCGTCAGCATGAAGTCCATCACATCATCGCCCAGGAAAACGCCGCGCGCATCGGCGGACTGGCGCAGCACGGCGCGCCGCTCAGACTCACCCAGCAACTGCAAATGGTAGACATGACCCCAACCCAGACGCGTTCGCAGATCGTCGCGCAATCCGAGTTCTGCCGGCGGCGCATTGCCCGCCGCCAGCACCGCACGCTGGTGCGTCTGCGCATTGACAAACCAGTTGAAAGCCAGTTGCTGCTGCGGCGCGCTGTACAGATGCACATCATCGAAAAATACGGCCGCCCATTCCTCGTCATATTCTGGTGGATCGATCATGCCGGAATCAAACCAGCCTGCTCTGTCACCCTGTTCATGCAGCGACGCTTTTACTGCCTTGAGCAGATGCGTTTTACCGCTGCCGTGTGCACCCCACAAATAGCTGGGCACCGCGGAGCGCACATTGCCCCCCGACATTTTGGTATCAGTCCATCGTTCAAGATGTCGTACTGCGGCTTCGTTCGGTCCGGGGAAATAGCCTGCCAACGTAGGCCCTGCGACCAGTCCAATATCAAGAACAATCTGCTTCATCCTTAGCCCAGATAGAGCTTGCTGCGCCGGTAGTGTGCCAGTGCCCGGCGCAGTGCCACCAACAGCACCGCGCTGGCAGGCAAGGCAATCAGAACGCCGACAAAGCCCAGTAGTTGTCCAAAGGCAAGCAAGGCAAAGATCACAGCCAGTGGATGCAGACCAATGCGCTCGCCGACCAGGCGAGGCGTGAGGAAGAAGCCCTCGATCAGCTGGCCGAGTCCGTAAACCACGCCAACCATGATCAGCGCTTTCGCAACACCCGCCGTCGCAGCAAACTCCAATAAGCCCGCCAGTGTTGCGAGAATCAGACCGAGCCCAAAACCAACATAGGGAACAAACACGGCCAGGCCCGTAAATATTCCGATGGGCAGCGCCAGATCAAGACCAAACAGCGCGAGGCCGGCGCTGTAATACACCGCCAGCACGGCCATGACCAACAACTGACCGCGCAGGTACTGACCAAGTACCGTGTCGGCCTCGCTGGTGAAGCTGTCGTAGGCCGCACGCAGGCGAGGTGGAACCCATTCAAGCGTTCGCGCCACCACCCGGTGCCAGTCCATCAGCAGATAGAACAGCACAACCGGCACCAGCACGGCATTGCTAAAGACGGCAAAGGCGACGCTACCCCCGAGCCGCAGCGAACTCAGCACCGAGGCCAGCGTGTCCTCAGCATTGGCACTGAGGTACTTCAGAACAAATGTCTTGATGGTCATCAGATCGAACGAAATCCTGATGCCAAACTGTGCGAGAAACGGCTTGAGCCAGGCATTGGCGCCGTCGAGCAGCACAGGCACCTGGTCGCGCAACTGCGGCAGTTCCTTGGCCAGAATCGGAACCATAAGCAGCAGCACACCCAACAGCGTAACGATGAACAGGAGTTCCACCAATAGCACAGCCAACGCACGCGGCAGGCGGCCCGAACCGCTAACGCAGAGTCGATCGACCAGCGGCGTCAGGGCGTAAGCCAGCACGGCGGCCACGACAAAAGGCGTCAGAACCGGCGTCAGCAGCCACAGCACGAAGCCGACCAGCAGCGCGATCGCTGCCCAGGCCAGGGTTCTTTTTTGGGTGGATGAAAATTGCATTCAGATGGCCAGTGCGAAGCCTCGTAAAATGAAGGCAATTCTATAGGGACAGGGCGCTCGCCCCACCCCGCCTCAACCGACCACGAACTTTACATGACAAGCGCTCTGACCCCCACTGCCC